>JAFTAH010000111.1 GCA_017458625.1 Kiritimatiellia bacterium
CGCGGGCGTCCCGCCCGCGAAAATCCAAAGGATGGCGGGAGAACGGTTTACCAAGGGGGCTTCCCAGGGAACATCGCGGGCGGGCCGCCCGCGCCCCCAGGGCAATCGCCCGTACCTCACACTTTTTGCTCACACCCGGCTTCCGGGCATTCTTGTCACTCATTGGCGGGCGGCTTTTCGCGGTCATCCGGGATGCGCTGCATGCGGATCACGAGGAGGTCGCTTCCGTGGTTGGGCACGTCCCAGCCATGCAGATTGACGTTGGTGGCGACGGGCTGGTAGCCGTCCGCCTGAATCTCGACCGGGACGGATTCCTGGGCGGGATGTCGTGCAATCCGGCAATCGTCGCCGAGCAGCAGCGTATCCGGGAAGGTATACAGGCACAGCCACCATCCGTTCTGCCAGGGCGCCGTGGCGGACACCAGGCCGGCGACGGATCGCAGGCGCGGCTGGGGTATCGTCTCGCCGGTGTCCGCGTCGACGCATTGCACCAGGAAACCGATCGAGCGGACCGTGCTTACCCGCTTTAGAAAAAGACCGGCGTCGCCCACGATGGCAAAGCCGTAGAAGTTGATTTCGGCTAGCGCCAGGGCTACATCGTAGATGCGGCGGCGGCCCCAGTGCATCGGCCAGGGCATCGGGGCGTCCCAGCGGATTCGGTCGGCGGCGTTGGTCAGGGCCAGGACAAAGTGGACGCCCTTGGCGGCGGGATCGAGGAGGCGCGACTGCTCTTCCAGGGAAGCCAGCACTTCCGCCATGCTGTTTCCCGTCAAGGCATCCGCGTCGACCTCTTGGCACCAGACGCCGCTTGAGGCGTCCTGAGACGAGAACGCGGGATTATTCGAAGCCGATGAGGGCTCTTGCGCCATGGTCGGCATGACCAGCAGGAGCCAGCCGGACAGCAAGGTCGAAATAAGGGGTAGGCAGGTCATTCTGGTCATAACACCTCGCTATTGTGTTGTTTCCCGGAGTTGTGTCAAACAAAAGTCGCGCGCGGGCGCAACTTTCCGTTGATATGAGGGGGAGAGGCAGGTATGATGAAGAAGAAGGCGGCTGGCGGACAGGGGGTCGCCGGGGTCGCTGGCAGAGACGGCAGCATAGCTAGCAGGAGAGGAGCAGGTCGGACGATGAGCATTGCGCATGAGTTTGAGTATGAGCGGGCAGCAACGCTGGCGGAGGCGCTGGGGTGGCTGGCCAAGCCGGGCACGATGGCGCTGGCGGGTGGGACGGACTTGATCGCGTGGCTGCGGGACGGGGCGGTCACCCCGAAGCGGGTGGTGGACGTGAAGGGGATCCCGGAATTGCAAGGGATTGCCAAGGAGCGGGGCGGGCGGTGGCTGCGGGTGGGGGCGGCGGTGCCGCTGGCGGAGGTGGTGGAGTCGGAGCTGGTGCGGGAGGTCGCGCCGGAGCTGGCGGAGGCGGCGTCGATGATGGCGTCGGTGGGCGTGCGGAACCGGGGTACGGTGGCGGGGAACATCTGCTCGGCGGTGCCGTGCTGCGATTGCGGTCCGGCGCTGCTGGTGCTGGGGGCCGAGGTCGTGGTCGCGGGCAAGGGCGGGGAGCGGCGCGTGGGCATCGACGACTGGTTCCTCGGTCCGCGCAAGACGGCGTTGAAGCTTGGGGAGCTGGTGACGGGCATCCGGATTCCGATTCGGGCGCACTGGGGGGCGTTCGCGAAACTGAAGCGGTACCGGGGGGAGGATCTGGCGCAGGCGTCGGCGGCGGTGAGCGTGTCGGAGAAGGGCGAATGGCGGGTGGCGCTGGGGTCGGTGGGGCCGGTCCCGATGCGGTCGCCGGCGGCGGAAAAGGCGCTGTCGGGGAAGGATGCCGGGAAGCTGTCTGCGGCTGACTTCGAGCAGGCGGGGGAGGCGGCTGCGCAGGAGGCGCGTCCGATCACGGACATCCGGTCGTCGGAGACGTACCGGCGGCTGATGACGGCGGTGCTGGTGAAGCGGGCGGCGGCGCAGGCGGTCGCCCGGCGGGCGGGCAAAGGCGTGGAGCTTGGCGTGAACGTGATGGAGGAGGACTAACATGAAGGCGAAGGAAATCGTGGTGATGGTGAACGGGGAGCGCCGGCGGCTGTCGGTGCGGGCGAACGAGACGCTGTTGGAGGCGTTGAGGGGAGGGCTGGGGGTGCATTCGCCGAAGGAGGGGTGCGGGAGGGGGGACTGCGGGGCGTGCACGGTGCTGCTGGACGGGAAGGCGGTTCGGAGCTGCCTGGTGCTGGCGATGGAGGCGGAGGGGCGCGAGGTGACGACGGTGGAGGGCGTCGGTGGCGGGAAGATGCACGCGGTGCAGGAGGAGTGCCTGGCGAGGAACGTGTTCCAGTGCGGCTTCTGCGCGCCGGGGATGATCTTGGCGGCGGCGGCGCTGCTGGAGAGGAATCCGGAGCCGTCGAAGAAGGAGGTGCGGGAGGCGCTGGCGGGGAATCTGTGCCGGTGCACGGGGTACGAGCCGATCGTGGAGGCGGTGATGGCGGCCGCAAAGCGTCGGCAAGCGTCGAAAGTCGAAGGTCAAAGGTCGAAGGTCGGGGGGCGGAAGGGATGAGTCGAGGGCAGTCGATTGCAGTCGAAGGCAGTCGAGGGGCAGTCGAACCAAGGTTGCCATGAGTTTGGAATTTCTCAAGGCGGGTACGGCGGATGCCGTTTCTCTTGTTGCCATTTCCAAGCGAGCATTCGATTCCGATGTCGAAGTTGGAGGAACAGGTGCTGGTGGCCCGCCCGGATATGATTCGCTTTCCTATCACACAAAGATGGCACGGATGGGCTGCCTTTACAAGCTGATGGACGATGATAAAACGGTTGGCGGAGCCATTCTTTTTCCAAAAGATGATGGAATGAACATCGGAAGAATCTTTGTCGAGCCCGTTTTTTTTCGCAAAGGTTACGGCATTTTCATGATGCAGCAGATTGAAGCACAGTTTCCGGAAATTCGAATATTCTGTCTGGATACACCCATCTGGAATGTGCGCACAAATGCTTTTTACCGGAAGCTCGGATACACGGAAGTTCGCCGCGACAGCGATTTCGTTTATTATGAAAAGCGGAGATGGTGAATTACAACCCATTCAAAAACAAATGAACCTTTGTGCGACGAAGATGGGACAGATGGGACGAATGGGACGGATGGGGAAGGGCGGCACGGAGGCCGCCCGGCAAAACAGGGACGGGGGGAGGATGGGGCGGGGGGTGGCGTTGGTGGCGGGGGTGGTGGTTGCGCTGGCGTGCGCGGTGGCGGAGGGGGCGGATGGGATGACGGCGTCGTTGGGAAAGGCAGAAGAGGTTGTGTTCCCGAGGGTGGAGTTGGAGGAGGACGGAAGCGGGTGGGTGTTCAGGCGGGAGGAGGAGACTGGAGGGGCCGGAGGAAAGGGGGAAAAGGACGCGCAGGACGGGCAAGACGGGCAGGAGGCGAAGGACGGGGAGGGGGGAAGGGAGGCCAAGGTGTGGAGAGCCTCGCGATGAAGAAAATCGGGAAGTTTTTGTTTGATACGTGGTATGGGGCGGTGGCAGCGTGCGCGGTGTCGGGGGCGGGGGTGTTGGCGGGGACGTTGTTCGGGGTTTGGACGGCGGGGCAGATTGTGCAGCTGTTTTTCGGGGTGCTTTTGTTGCTCTCGGGGCTGACGCTGGTGGCGGCGTTCGTGCGGTCGCTGTGGAAAAGGGCGTGGGGGCGGGCGGCGGTGCAGCTGGGGATCGGAGTGGTGGGGGCGGTCGGGTTCGTGATGGCGTTGATCGCGACGTTCTTCGCTTCGGCCGGGATTGCGTTCGCGCTGGGGTGGCGGGGGAAGTGGATCGAGCCGGAGAAGAACGGGGTGGTGCCATTCGAGGTGGAATACCGGGTGGCGCATCCGTTTCTGGCGGAGTTCGACCGGCGGGTGGCGTTTGCGTCGGGGAAGCGGGTCGGGATTGCCATGGACACGGGCGGGTTGGCCGATTTGACGGTCTACGCGCTCGGAGACGACTCGTATGCGCTGATGGACCGCGCGAGGAATTTGTTCCGGGTGGACGTGGCGAACGAAACCGTGGACGCGGGGGAGGGGCGGAAGTGGTTCCGGCTTCCGGACGGGACGCTGGACATCATCATGCGGGGGTTTAGCCGCGGCGTGGAGGTCAGGCTGGAAGGCGGGGAGGAGAAGTGGCTGGAAGAGAGAGTGCCTTTCGGAGAGACGCTGGACGGGCGGCGGATGCTCGGGAAATTTGTCCCGTATGGGAGGTTCGAGGCGGCGACGGACGACGACGACTGGCTGGCGGAGGTGCCGTGGGAGACGCTCCCGGGGTGGCCGGAGGAGTTGCCGTTCGCGCTGGAATGGCGGAAGGAGCGGGGGCTGTGGGGCAACGAGGAATGGCAGCTGGCGTTCGCTTCCGGGAAGACGGTGCCGATGCGGTTGCACGGCATGACGGCCACGCTGCACGAGATGACGGACGGGAATTTCGCGCTGCAGGAAGAGGATGAACACACATGCCGCATCCGTCCGGGGGACGAGCGCTTGGACCAGATGGTTTTCGGGGCGTGGGTGGAGTGGCCCGAGGGGCTCCGGGAGTACAAGGGGGCGAGCTGGTCGCGGGACGGCAGCAGGCGCTGTGTCGAAGGGGTGGACGAGAACGGAAACGAGGTGAAGGGGACGAATTCGGTGCCGGTGAATGCGACGATGGAGGGGATGCGGCTGGTGGGGCGGGTGTCGGGGGACAGGAAGTTCGAGCGGGCGGGGGCGGGGGATGCCGGGGCGGAAGGGGAAGCGGAATGAACGCGGGCGGAAGAGCGGAGAGGAGGGGGGGAGGGGAATGGCCCGCCCGGCGGTCGGGCCCTACCTTAGCGCGGCAAGATGCCGCACCCCCGGAAGGCGGGAGGTGCGGGTTCCTGCGCGGGGTGCTGTATTTCGGGGTGGCGGTGCTTTGCGTGACGGCGTGCCATGGGATGTCGGCGGAGGAGGCGGAGCGGTTGGATCAGGAGGAGATGGGCGAGGCGCGAAGAGCGGCCTTGGAAGAGGCGGTGGCGCAAAAGGACGATTGGCTGGGACGGAGCGAAGCGGGCGAGGAATACGTATTGCGGGAAGACTTGCAGGAGGCGTTGTTCGAGGGCATCCGGGCGGCGAAAATCGACGCGGATACGATGGAGGAGCTCGTGTTGCGGCTGCCCGTTGCGCCGTTCGTTATTGCTTCGGTTTGGGACAAAGACTTTGGAACGCCGGTCCGCGGGTATTGGGTGCGCTATATCATCGAATCCAGTTTGTCCAAGCCCGGAAATGACAGGGAAATCTTTCTGGAGTTCACGCCGGAAGGCGTCTTGGAACTGATCCGTACGGAAGGATTTGCGCTTTTCGACGTGGCGGAATGCGATGTCAAAGCACTGGTTCGGGAATACTTGACGCCGGAGAACGGAGAGCTGAACATCGTCTATCGCTACCATTATCCGAAGGGGCGGCTGGCGGCGGTTTTGGGGAGGACGCGGCCGACCCTCGAGGAAGAGCGGGAGCGGGCGCGCGCAGGGGCGGCGCATTTCGCGGAGGCCATTGCCGGGGCCGACACCGTGTGGGTTCGGGGAATGGGAGGGAATGGGGAGGCCTCGTGCAAAGGCCCCGTGGTGTTCGAGACGGCGGATCCGGCGGAAATCGAAGCCCTTGGCGGCATCTTCCGGTTTGACGCGGATGCGTGGGACGGTTGGTTGTGCGCGTGCGTTGGCAAGCCGACGTTCGAGTGGCGTCGAGACGGCAGGACGCTCGCCCAGGCAACGTTCCTCGGTGCCTCCCAAATCCGCTGGGAGGGCGGGGATTTGATGCCGCCGTTTGCGGCGGGGGCCGAGGAGGCGTTGGTGGCGTGGATGGAGGAAAGAGGAATTCCCCATGATTGAGGCGTACAATGCAATCGAGGGGCGTGGACGGGCAGGAAACGGCCCGCCCGGCGGTCGGGCCCTACCTGGGCGGGGCGGGGGCGGAAGGGAAGGTTTCCACGGTGTGGAAAACTTGCTTCCATGGTGTGGAAAAACGGCAAAAATGGCTTCCATGGTGTGGAAGTTTTCCGGAAACTTGCTTCCATGGTGTGGAAAAATGGCGAAAATGACTTCCATGGCGTGGAAGTTTTTGCAGAGCGACGACTCCCCCTGCGGGGGGGAGAAATGGACGATTTTGAAATGAACGGGAGGTTTGAAAGATGAAAAAGACGATGAAGAAGAGCGAGAAGACGATGGAAAAAGCGACGACTCCCAGAGGGGGGTATGGGGTGGGGGTGGATGCGAGGAGGGTGGACGGGGCGGAGAAGGTGTGCGGGGCGGCGGTGTACACGGAGGATATCGAGCTGGGGCCGGGGACGTTGTATGCGGCGGTGGTGGAGAGTCCGCATGCTCACGCGAAGATTTTGTCGATTGACACGAGCGCGGCGGAAAAGGCCCCCGGGGTGGCGAGGGTGGTGACGGGGAAGGATTTCCCGTACACGTTCGGGTTGTACATGCAGGACCGGTACATTTTCGCGCTGGACCGGGTGCGGTTCGTCGGGGAGCAGGTGGCGGCGGTGGTGGCGGAGACGCCGGAGGAGGCGCTGCGGGCGGCGAAGTTGGTGAAAGTGGTGTACGAGCCGCTGCCGGCGGTGCTGAGCCTGGAGGACGCGTTGAAGAAGGACGCGGTGCTGCTGCACCCGGACCTCGGGAATTACGGGCGGGTGCCGTGGTTTTTCCCGAAGCCGGGGACGAACATCGCGCATTGGCGGAAGACGCGGAAGGGGGACGTGGAGAAGGGGTTCAAGGAGGCGGATTTCATTTTGGAGGACACGTACGCGGTGCCGCGGTATGCGCATTGTCCGATCGAGCCGCACGCGGCGGCGGCGTTGTTCGACGCGAGCGGGAGGTTGACGATTTGGGCGTCGTCGCAGTCGCCGTTCGCCCAGCGCAACGTCATGGCCATCGCGCTGGCGCCGTTCGGGTTGAGCCACAAGGACATCCGGGTGGTGACGCCGTACGTGGGGGGCGGGTTCGGCGGGAAGGCCGGGGTGTCGATGGAGATCATGGCGGCGGTGCTGGCGATCGCGATGAAGGGGCGGCCGGTGAAGCTGCTGTGGACGCGGGAGCAGGAGTTCAGGAACACGTCGCAGCGGCAGGGGGTGCTGGCCCGGGTCAAGATGGGGGTCAAGAAGGACGGGCGCATCACGGCGCTGGAGCACACGCTGCACTGGGACGCGGGGGCGAGCGCGGAGTACGGGGCGAACGTGGTGAACGCGGTGGGGCTGTCGGCGACGGGGCCGTATAAGATCGACAACGTGAAGATCGATTCGGTGTGCGTCTACACGAATCTGCCGCCGTGCGGGGCGTACCGGGGGTTCGGGTACAGCGAGTTCCATTTCGGGCTGGAGTCGCATTTGACGCGGATTGCCAAGGCGCTCGGGATGGATCCGGCGGAGATCCGGCGGGTGAACGCGATCAAGGAGGGGGACACGCTGGCGTACGGGGCGAAGATGAACCCGGGGAACCTGCGCGGGGCCATCGACGCGGTGGCGAAGGAGATCGGGTGGGGGAAGAAGGGGCGCGCGGCGAAGGGCAAGGCGGTCGGGAAGGGGCTGGCGTGCTTCTGGAAGGCGCCGGCGATGCCCGCGAACGCGAGCAGTGCGGCGTACCTGAAGTTCAACGAGGACGGGTCGCTGAATCTGTCGGTGTCGGGGATGGAAATCGGGCAGGGGTTCCTCACGGTGATGGCGCAGATCGTGTCCGAGGTGCTCAAGGTGCCGGTGGCGAAGGTGCGGGTGGAGACGCCCGACACGGACCGAAACGCGTACGAGTGGCAGACGGTGGGGAGTCACGTGACGTGGAGCTGCGGGAACGCGGTGCGGAACGCGGCGGAGGAGGTCAAGGCGCGGCTCATCGCCACCGTGGCGCGCGCGAAGGGCTGGAAGCCGGAGGAGCTGTACCTCGAGGACGAGTGCGTGAAGCGTCGGGGGAAGGACGGGAAGGCGGCGGAAAGCCTGGAGTACCGGTCGTTCGTGATCGACGGGGTGATGCTGCCGGACGGGCGGTTCGTCGGGGGGCCGATCCACGGGACCGGGATGTTCATGCCCGAGTTCACGAGCGCGCTCGGCGACCCCGAGACCAGCCAGGGCGGGCACCCCAACGTCCACTACACCGTCGGCTGCGCCGCCGTCGAGGCGGAATTCGACCGCGAGACCGGCAAGATGCACCTGCGGAAGGTCGCGCTGGCGGTCGACGCCGGCAAGGCCCTCAACCCGGTGCTCCTCAAGGGGCAGATCGTCGGCGGAATCTTGCAGGGGCTGGCGACGGCGCTGTACGAGGACATCCGCTACGGGCGCGACGGGAAGCTGCTGAACCCGAATTTCACCGACTACAAGATTCCGACCGCCATGGACTGCCCCGACGAGATCGTGCCGATCATCCTCGAGACCCCGCAGCCCGACGGACCCTTCGGGGCCCGCGGCGTCGGCGAGCACACCATGATCGCCTCCGCCCCCATGATGGCCGACGCCATCGAGGACGCCCTCGGCATCCGCGTCAAGACCCTCCCCCTTACCGCCGAAAAGATCGCCCTTACCGCCCGCGGCCTCGACTACGATGCCGAAAAAGGCACCTCCATGGGCTTCTGCTTCTGCGGCCATCCCGAGGAATACGCCTTCGACACCGGCGGTGCCGAAAAAATCCCGAACAAGTAGCTGCAGCTGTTGTCGTCGACTGCAATCGATTGCAATCGACCGACGCCGAAGGCGTGGTATTTGCAAACGCGCTCCTGATCATCATCGGGCGAGTCCTGCACATGCAGGGGAGCCTGATTGAGCGGCACGGCAAAGAGCTCGTGACGGAAGGCGGATTCTCCGAGCGCATGACAGCCGCCCGGGTGGAGGAGAAGCGCCGACGGCAGGAGCCGACAGAAACCGCCGCGCCTTCTTGTCCGCTCTGCGGCGGCGAAATGCGCCTTCGCCACGGCAAGAAAGGCGACTTCTGGGGCTGCCAAGCCTGTCTCACCTGCCGGGGCACCCGCGAGGTGCAACAACAAACCGACTGATGGTCGCAGCCTGTTGTCGGGCGGGGACTACTCGGGCGCGAATGGGGAAAGGTCGACCCAGGCGGGGGGGCGGACGGGATGGCCGTTGTGGTCGGCCATGCACCAGGAGACCTGGGCATCCGCGATGAGGACATCGCCGCAGCGGATGATCTGGCGGAAGGTGCCGGCGATATGGCGGCTCGCCAGGGGGTAGGTCTCGATGACCAGCTCGTCGTCGGCCTTGGCGGAGGCGCGATAGGAAATGTCGATGCGGGTGATGACGGTGAAGTAGCCCTCGGCGATGAGCCGGGGATAGTCGAAGTGCACCGCCTTCATGTATTCGCCGCGCGCGTATTCGAGGTAGTGGACGTAGTTGGCGTTGTTGACGTGGCCGTAGCTGTCGCATTCGTAGCTGCGGACGACAAGGGGGGTGTGGAGGTGCATGGCTTGTCTCGTTGCTAGAACTTTCGAGAGCTTTCTAGTCTTGGTCGGGAGATTCGCGGCGGAGGAGGTAGAAGCGGGCGGGGTTGGCGGCGGCGGGCGGCGGGATGGGGACGGCAAACGTGCCGTCGGTTTCAGGCACGGTGGGGGCGCCTTGCCAGGTCCAGTTGGTTTCGGCGAGGCCGGCGGCAAGGTCGTCGACGGCGAAGGGAATGTAGGTGGCGGCGGGAACGGCGTTGGTGACGACGAGGTTGGTGGCGGTGAAGGTGGCGATGTAGAAGACGTTGGTGACTGGCCCGGGGCCGGGGCCGGGGTCGTCGCCGCCGCCTCCCCCGGACGAGCCGCTGACCACGATGGTGACGCTCTGCGTGGAGCTCCACTTCGTCTTCGCATCCGTCAGGACGGCGGTCACCACATGCGGACCATCGTCGTCCGCGATGTTGCGCACCAGATAGCGCGACTTGTTGTGCACGGTGTTCGTCCCCTTGAATTCGGGCACCGCGCTCCACGCCACGCTCCAGTTCGTGCCGCTGCCATGCAGCACCACGTTCGTGACCCAGATGTCCACCACGTTCGAGACCGTCGTTGCCACCGGGGCCAGCGCGAAGGACGGCCAGGCGCCCACCGACAGCGTCACGCGCCGCCGCTGATCCACCACGCCGTCCGGCGCCACACGCACCTCGGCCTCGAGCACGTATTCGCCCCATTCGTCCGCTGTCGGCGTCAGCGCCAACGCCAGCGTGCCTGCCTCCAGGTTCGTCGTCGCCGACAGCCCCGCCAGCGGCGGCGTCACCGACCACGCGAACTCGAAGTCGCTGGTGGGATGCAGATAGGTGAATGCGCCAGTCCAGAGAGCGTCGGCATTTGCCGCCAGAGAACCGTCCCAGCGCAGTACCGGGTCGGTCTCGCCAAACGCCCGGATGACCACGTCATCGATGTTCGCCAGCGCCCCGTTCGACTCCGTCGAAAGAATCCGGAAGGCGCAGGCTCCTTCACGCATCACGTCGACGCGGAACGGGGCATCATCGATGTCCATCTGCCGATAGAACGACACGCTGCCGTCCTCCACGTCGGACCACGCCTCCTCGTCGTCATCCTCGCCACGCGTCTGCACCTTGAGCGTCATGGCATGATTGGTGTGATAGTTCGCGAAATGGAACCCCAGCGTGCCGAGACCAGAGGGATAGAGGGGCGATGCGAACAAGGCCGGGCTGGTGACGCTATGCCTCAATCGCAGCGACCGCGCCCCCCGCTTGGGATCCGCCTGCTGGCTCGAGCGCGCGTTGGCCAGCTGCCACGACGCGCCCGCCAGCACGACGGGTGTCTCCGCCGCAGAGTAGTCCATCGTCGCCATGTCCTCGAAGTCCACGAAACGCGGACTGACGGCCTGCTCGACACGGACATGGGCGGTGGCGGAATGGGCGAAGACGTTGGTGGCGACCGGGACGAGATTGGTGATGGTGGCGGTGGGCGGGTCGTTGGTATCGGTGGGGTCGAGAACGACTTGTTCGGCGTAGGTGACGAGATCGGTGGTGGCGGTGTAGGTGAAGGTGAAGGTCTTGCCCGCGTCGACGAGGATGGGGGCGATGGTGAGATGGGGGTCGGACAGGTCGTTGATGGTGCCGGCGAAGTCGGGTTCGACGGACCAGATGCCGACGGGTGCGTCGACGATGCCCTCAGGGGCGTGGACGGTGGCGGCAAGGTCGAATTCGGGCTGCTCGAATTCTCCGTCGGCGGCATAGGCGACGTTGGTGCCGGGTTTGTCGAGGGTGACGAAGAGGTGGAACGGAGTCCATTCGACATCGTCGAAGGCAACGACGCTTGCGGTGGCGATGCGGTTGGAGATGGTCAGTGCGAAGTCATCGGCAAAGGGCAGTCCCGTGGCTGGATCGATGGTCTCCCAGATGCAAGTGTCGGTTTGGTTGGTGTTGCCCGACGAAACATATTTTCCCACGAGGGTGTCGTTGATGAAGACGACGCAGTCAGCGGCATTGGCCGAGAGCTGCCGGAAGGTGGCTTGTACGCGCTGGACGCCGCCGGTGAGCGGGACATCTGGAGCCGTGCGCCAGAAGCCTTTGGAAGCGGTCGTACCTGTGGAACGGATGGAGAGGGCGGGGTTGGTGACGCCGCCGGAGGGAGGGTGGACGTAGGAGGCGCGGGCGTTGTAGGCTTCCCAGACGGCAGTTCCTGCGGCATTGGTCCAGCTGTTGGTGGTGGCGTCCCATCGGGATGTCGAGTAGGGGAGATGGTCGAAGGTCTCGAGACCGCCGCCGATGGCATCGCCGTCGGCCGCCAGTGCCGAGGCTCCCGTGAGCACGAGGGCGGGAAGAAAGCAGCGCAGGAAACGCTTGGCAAAGGGCGCCATCAGGCGTGCCGCTCCACGACTAGTTGCCGCTGTTGGGCGGCCAGAGCAGGAAAAAGGTCGCGGCAGGCGCCGTTGGCATGGGCACGGCTGCCGGGGAGGTCACGGTCGAACCCCAGGCGGAGGGATTGTTGGTCGGCCAGCCCGTGACCAGATTCGTTGTCGACAGCAGATGCGCCGTCGTGTCCTCCGACAGCAGATTGGTCCACGCCAGTACCAGGTTCGTGTCGCTTTTGCTCATCGAAACGAACTGATACTCATACTGAGGAGGCTCCTCCGCCAAGACCGTCAGTGCGAACGTCCTGGCCATGCGCAGCGTGGACGGATCATAGGCATTTTCCGCCCGGATCTGAATCCGACTGTCCGTCACCGTGACCGTCGGCGTGCCACTGATCACACATTCCTTCCAGCCATCCTCGCGGGGCCGAGTGCTCATCGTCAGGCCCGCCGGAAGATTTCCCTGTGACTGCTTCACATATGTGTCTCCCCATTTCGCCCAGAGCACCGTTTCGTACGGCTGTCCCAGATAGGCCGTCGGCAGCGCCCCGGCCGGCGTCTGCCACACCGGGGGGCCGTGAATCGTGATGGTGAAGTTCGACGACACGCTCCCCGCCGAGTTTTGCGCCGTCAGCGTGAACGCAAGGTCGTCTCCCTGCGTCTGCGGCACGCCTGTTAGCGCCCAGTTCGAATTCGCCCCCGTCACGGACAGCCCCGGAATCGCCGTCGCTCCCGCCGAGATGTACACGTTCGTCGCCCCCGTCACCGACAGTGCGTTGCTGTAGGACGTGGAATTATAATACACCGCATCCGGCAGCGGGCTGACCGTCCCGATGACCGGCTTGTCCGTCGGCGCCGTCACCTCCAGCGTGAACTGCTGCGACGCCGAGCCGGCCTCGTTGGTAAGCACGATGGTCGGGTAATACGTTCCCTCCGTCGTCGGGATACCACTCACCAGGCCGTCGGCGGACAGGGTTAGGCCGTCGGGCAGGAAGTAGCCGGTGTCGGTGTCGATGGAGAAGGTGGGGGATTCCGTGGCCTCGATCTGCTGGGAATACGGGAAGCCGATCTGCGCCACCGGCAGGTTCGTCGTCACGAACGCGGGCGGCTGCGTCTCGCGTTGGTCGACAAAGATATAGAAGCTGTTGGTGACGGATCCGTAGGCATTGCTGGCGACAACCTCGAAGCTGTTCGTACCGGCCCTGGTGGGAATGCCGGAGAAGGTGCCGGCCGTGGACATCGCGAGTCCGGGCGGGCAGAGGTTGGTGTTTGCGAAGAAGAACTTCGCGGCAGGATAGGCCAGGGCGGTGAGCTGCGCGGAATACTCGGTTTCGAGACGTCCGATCGGCAACGAATCCGTCGTGAACTCCGGTGGCTGGTATGTGCTCCGCACCACCACATGCTGCTTGCCTAGGACCACCTGCTGGACGCGTTGCCGAGCATACGCCGGAACGTCCATGATCTCCGCGCCCGTTCCCTGTTCGGATCCCCAGATCACCACCTGGCCGGTCGTCAGCAGCGCCGCGCAGACGTTGTAGCCCGCCGCGATGGCCTTCACCCCGCTCTTCGCCACTTCCGGCACGTTCGTCACGTTGCCGAATGCTGTTCTCGGAGCCAGCCGTTTTGCCGCGATCGCCGCCGCCACTTCCCGGGAATCGGCGTGTGCGCCCCACACCAGCACCTTGCCCTCCTGCGTCAGGGCCATGCAATGGAACGGCCCCGCTGCGATGGCCTTCACCCCGCTCAGCGCCTCCTCCGGCACCTTTTCCACCCCGTAGGTATTCGTCGACGTCGTCAGATACGGCGCTCCGGCCACCAGCACGCAGCCATTGCTCAGTCCCATCGCGAACGACCGTCCCGCCGCCACCGCGGTGATGTCCCGCCAGTCCTGCACCGCCCCCGACCCCGAGAACGACGTTCCCCAGAACTCCACTCGTGCCTCCTCGGTCAGTCCCAGGCCGAACGTGAACTGGCCCGTCAGCCCCGATCGCGTGTCCGAAATGCCAACCGCCAAGTCCGTGTACACCTCCGTGTTCGGCGGGCCCGCCATATACGTCGTGTCCCCGCCCCACACCACGATATGGCCGTTGGCCACGCACGCGCTCGCCGTGTCTCCGGCCGCGATCTTCGTGACCGTTCCCTGGCGCGCCAGCGACGGCACGTTCGTCACGCCCTTCTCCGCCGTTCCCCACGCTTCCACGTTCCCTTTCACGATGGCCAAGGTATGCCAGTACCCAGCCGCGATGGCCGTCGCATTCGTCTTCACCGCCGCCGGGATATTCGCCACGTTTTCGTCCGAATATCCCCAGGTCAAGGTATAATAGCTGGCCCCTGGCGCGGAGAAGACCGTGCCCAGAAATGCCGTCGCCAAAGCGAATACCGTCAATATGGTGTTGCGTCCCTTCATAGCGTGTGCATTATCCCTCTTCGCGCGCCCGCCCGCAAGTCTAAACAATACTGGACGGTGTGTTTCCAGTTCTTCCGGGAGGCCTTGGGCGTGACGTCATCCCCGTGGAAGCCCGTCCGTTTCCGTTGCGACGAAAGGGTGCAAAATGGGAAGAGAAGAGAAGGGCTGCGACATTTTTGTCGCAGTTGCAAAAATGTTTTGCCCGGTGCGGGGTAATGTCCAGAATTGTGGGAAACGGCGCCCGTCTGTTTGCAGCGTAGTCTGCCTCGCGCCAGGAAGGATCGTTCATGAACAAGTATGTGGAAGACGTCTTGACCGCCCTGCAGGCCCGCAATCCCGGCGAGCCCGAGTTTCTTCAGGCCGCCCGCGAGGTGCTGGAGTCGCTGACCCCGGTGCTGGAGCGCCACAAGAAGTATCAGGACGGTGCCATCCTCGAGCGTCTGGTCGAGCCTGAGCGGCAGATCCTCTTCCGCGTGCCCTGGATGGATGATGCCGGCAAGGTCCGCGTCAACCGGGGCTTCCGCATCGAGTTCAACAGTGCCATTGGGCCATACAAGGGCGGTCTCCGGTTCCATCCGAGCGTCAACATCTCCATTCTCAAGTTCCTGGGCTTCGAGCAGATCTTCAAGAACTCGCTGACCACGCTCCCGATGGGCGGCGGCAAGGGCGGGGCGGACTTCGACCCGAAGGGCAAGAGCGATGCCGAGGTGATGCGCTTTTGCCAGTCGTTCATGACGGAGCTCTATCGCCACATTGGTCCGCACACCGACGTGCCGGCCGGCGACATCGGGGTCGGCGGGCGCGAGATTGGCTACCTTTTCGGGCAGTACAAGCGCCTTGCCAACGAGTTCTCCGGCGTCCTCACGGGCAAGGGGCTGGCCTGGGGTGGCAGCCTGGTGCGTCCCGAGGCCACGGGCTACGGCAACGTGTTCTTCGCGGCGGAGATGCTCAAGACGCGCGACCAGGACTTCACCGGCAAGACGTGCCTGGTGTCCGGCAGCGGCAATGTCGCCCAGTACACAGTCGAGAAGCTCAACCAGCTCGGCGCGAAGGTCGTCAGCCTGAGCGACTCCAACGGGACCATCTACGACCCGGAGGGCATCGGTCCCGACAAGCTTGCCTACGTCATGGAGCTCAAGAACGTCCGCCGCGGCCGCATCCGCGAATACGCCGAGCAGTATGGGTGCGAGTACCGCGAAGGCGAGCGGCCCTGGTCCATCCCCTGCGACTGCGCGTTTCCCAGCGCCACGCAGAACGAGATCGACGGCGATGACGCGGCGGCGCTCGTCAAGAATGGCTGCATGATGGTCTCCGAGGGCGCGAACATGCCGTCCACGCCCGAGGCGGTCGAGTGCTTCCTGGCGAACAAGCTCCTCTATGCGCCGGGCAAGGCGGCCAACGCTGGCGGCGTGGCGACGAGCGGCCTGGAAATGGCCCAGAACGCCCAGCATCTGTCCTGGACCGCCGAAGAGGTCGAGAAGCGCCTCCACGACATCATGATCTCCATCCACGCCAACGTCAGCCGAACGGCCGCCGAATACGACGAGCCCGGCAACTACGTCGCGGGTGCGAACATCGCCGGCTTCGTGAAGGTGGCCGACTCCATGCTTGCCCAGGGGCTGGTGTAAGCCGGCATCGTCCTGACCCGCGCCGACGGGCTTTCCAAGAAACAGACGGCCAGCAAGCTCCAGACCTCCGAGGTGACGGTCCAGCGATGGACAGACCGCTATCGTGAGTCCGGGCTTGATGGCCTCCGCGAGCGTCCGCGAGCTGGAGGCAGCCATCGACGAGCACATCCGCCACCGCAACGAGGCCCCCGCCCGGTTCGCCTGGAAGGCGGAAGGGCTGGCCAGCCTGAAGAAGATCAACTTTGGAGAACACTACGCTAGATAGCTAGATATCTAGGTTTCTAGAAATCTAGAATGCAAGCGGTCTGGCGTTCTAGGGCCAGGCGCAGAGGGGGGGCGTTTGCGCCAGCGCCTACAGCGTCGGTGCGTCCTTCCAGAGGTCTTCCAGGGCGTAGTAGCTGCGGAACTCCGGCGTGAAGAGGTGCACCACGATATCCACGTAGTCCAGCACCATCCACTGCGACTGCCGAATGCCCGCCCGCTTGTGCGGGGCCCGGGCCGGAGTCGCAGCCCGGAGGGCCTTGATGGTCTCGTTGGCCAACGCGTCCAGATGCGGGATGGTGCGTCCGGTGCAGAGCACCAGGAAGTCCGCGACGGACGAAATGCCGCGCAGGTCCAGCACCTTGATGTCCTCGCCCTTCTTCAGCTTCAAGGTCTTCTTGATGAGGGCAAGGGCGGCAGGTTTTGCGGGCTTTTTGGACACTTTCTTGGCAGCGGGCTGCTGGTCGTCCAGCGGCTTTTGCGCGGTCTTTTTCGCGGGGGCCGGGCGTTTTACGGCGGCGGCCTTGGCGGTAGTCGTTTTCTTGGTCGTCGACTTCCTGGCGGTCGTCTGCGCGGATTTGCTTGCGTTCTTTTTTGCCACTGCACTCATCTTCAGCCCTTTCGTTTGCTGCCAACGCGCTCCATCCTACTCTCCTTCCCGCCCCCGTGAAAAGCCCAGATTCGCGCCGTTTGCACGCATTGGAGCAGCTGGGCAGATTCGCAGGAGAGGCGAAGGGAGGGGGCATCGGGGGCGGGGACGAGCCAGGGGGCGGCGACGCGGAGGGGGGGGAGGGCGGCAGGTTGGTCGTCGAGGGTGACGACCAGGAGGGCCGGGCGCAGGGAGAGGGGGGTCTTGAGGTCGGTCAGCAGGTCGGAGAGCTTCTTGTGGCCGAGCCGGGGAAGGAGGAGCCGGTCGCCGGGGCGGGGATGGCGAAGGGCCAGCGTCTGGCCCGCGCAGGCGGCGAGGGAGAGGTAGAGGGTGCCATCGTTGGGGGTCCAGCCGGTGGCCGGGGCGACGACAATGCGCAAGTCGCGGCCTGTCCAGATGGGGCTGGAGGCAAGGATGGAGGAACCATCGGTAGGGATGGGAAGTGGCGTGCAGGTGCCGTCGGGGTCATGCCAGAGAGGGGACGGACGTGGCCGGGGGCGGGAAAGGCTTTCGGAAGCGCTCGCGAGGCGGACAACCGTGGCGTAGTCGGGGCGGTTGTGGGCGGCGGCGAGGGTCTGGGCGGCCGCGCGGCGGGCCTGGCCGAGGGGGGTGGCGGCATGGCGGGCGATGTCGGCGAGGCGGAGCAGGGCCTGGGGGGCGCGGGGGTTGATTTCCTTTTTGACCATTGGCAGAACCGCATGGCGGATGCGGTTGCGGAGGGCAAAAAGGTCGTCATTGGTGGCATCGGTGCGCCAGGTGCGGCCGAGGTGGCGCAACCAGGCTTCGAGGTCGGTGCGCCAGGTGTCGAGGAGGGGACGGACGAGGTGGAGGCCGTTGCCGAGGTCACTGACGTAGGCCATGCCGGCAAGCCCTTCGGGGGAAGTGCCGCGAAGGATGCGCAACAGGACAGTTTCAGCCTGGTCGTCGGCAGTGTGGCCGGTGGCGACGAAGGCGAGGAGGGCCTGTCGCGCGGCGCGTTGGAGGAAGTCGCGGCGGAGGCGGCGGGCGGCCATCTCGAGGGATTCGCGCGGGTGCCTGGCGGCGCGGACGTCGAGCTTTTCGACGAGAAAGGGGACGTGTAGCTCGTCGGCGAGGGCGGCGACGAAGGCGGCATCGGCGGCGGAGTCCGCGCCGCGCAGGGAATGGTCGAGATGGGCGATGGCCCCGAGGTGTCCCGTCGCCGCCAGCGATAGCGCCAGGGCGGTGCTGTCCGCGCCGCCGGACACCGCCGCCAGGACGCCGTGCGGCGGCAAGGGCGGCAGAGCCGTCCGCAACGTGCGGGCGACGCCAGCAAGGGGCTTGCGCGGCAGACGGGGCGGGGGTGGGGAGTCGCAGGTCATGGCCAAGGATACGCCAGTCCTCCTCGAGGTCGTGCCTGGGGGGGGCTGGCGTCTGGGGCGCGTCGGAACGGCAGGGGCTTACGCCTTGGCGGCCGGCGCGGCGGCGGCCGGGTCGTCGTCGGTCTTGTCGGCGGTGGGCTGCTTGGCCAGCACCGCTTCGCGAATCCGCTCGCAGAGGGCGGGGTCGTTCTTGAGGTTCTCGCGGGCGGCGTCGCGGCCTTGGCCGACCTGCTCGCCCTGGAAGTTGATCCAGGTGCCACGCTTGTCCAGCACGCCGGCGGCCAGGCCGGCATCGATGATGGCGGCCTCCTTGGAGATGCCTTCCGCGTAGAGGATGTCGAACTCGGCCTCGGTGAAGGGGGGCGCCACCTTGTTCTTGACGACCTTGACGCGAGTGTGCGAGCCGATGACCTTGCCATCGCCGCCCTTGAGGGTGGCCGTGCGGCGGATGTCCATGCGGACGGACGCGTAGAACTTGAGGGCGCGGCCGCCAGGGGTGGTCTCGGGATTGCCGAACATGATGCCGATCTTTTCGCGGATCTGGTTGGTGAAGATGCAGACGGTCTTGGACTTGTCGAGGACGCCAGTGATCTTGCGCATGGCCTGACTCATGAGGCGGGCCTGGAGGCCGACGTGGGAGTCGCCGATCTGGCCGTCGAGCTCGGCGCGCGGGGCGAGGGCGGCGACGGAGTCGACGACGATGACGTCGAGGGAGTTCGAGCGGATGAGGGAGTCGCAGATGCTCAGGGCCTCCTCGCCGCTGCCGGGCTGCGAGACGAGCAGGTTGTCGACGTCGACGCCGATCTTCTTGGCATAGATGGGGTCGAGGGCGTGCTCGGTGTCGATGAAGGCGCACATGCCGCCGCGCTTCTGGGCCTCGGCGACGATATGGAGCATGAGGGTGGTTTTGCCGGAGGACTCGGGGCCGAAGATCTCGACGATGCGCCCGCGCGGGACGCCGCCGATGCCGAGCGCGAGGTCGAGCGTCAGGGCGCCGGTAGGGATGGCTTCGATCTTCTGGACTTGTCCTTCGTGTCCCATGCGCATGATGGCGCCTTCGCCGAACTCCTTCTTGATCTGGGCGAGGACGGAGGCGAGCGCGGGGGGGAGGTTGCTGTTGGCAGCGTCTTTGGGGGTCTTGGGGGCCATGGTCATTCCTTGGGTTAGTGAGCTTCGTCCATCTATGGACGTATGGCCATAATCCTACATTTTCTCACTTGAGGCTGTCAACAGGAAAAGTAGAGCATGAGAAAAATCGTCGAAAATCGTCAAGATCCAACTCTTCGAGATACGCATTCCAATCCAGAAAAAGCAAGCAGGCAGGCGGTGATTCTACGTCAAGACGGGAGGAATTGGCAGGTCGCCATTCCTGGGGAATTGATTTCGCCGGGATGCCGTGCAGGCTTGCGGGGGAGGGGGCGGGGAGGGTAAAGTGGGGGGGCGATGAAGACGAGAACGGTCATCGGTGCGGGGTGTGTCGCCGGGGTGCTTTTGGCGGCCGGGGTGGGGGTATGGATTGGCCAGGGGGGAAGAGAGGGGGGCGAGGGAGAGCATGTCATGGCCGAGATCTGGCGCGAGGAAGGGGGGGGGCGGCGTGGCGGGCCGGCAGCGGTTTCGGCGGGGGGCGGGCGAGAGGTAGGCGCGGGGGAGGGCGGGGAGGAGTTGCTGCTGGTGGGGGTGCGGTCGCGGGGGGGGCTGCCGGCGGGGGCGGAGGTGGCGGGCTATGTGGCGGACGAGGGCGGCTTTCTGATACGGGCGGATGCGGCGATGCGGGCGCGGCTGGCGCGGCAGGAATACGGGGGCAGCGTCAGGGCGTTTCCGGCGTCGCGGAAGGTGGCGGGGTCGCTAGCGGAGGCGGTGGAAAAGGGGCAGCGGGTGCGCATCGTGGCGGTGGCCTCGGGGACGGGCGAGGGGGCGGCGCGGGGGCTGGAGGCCGTGCTGGCGCGTGCCGGAGGGCGGGAGGTCCGGGTATCGCGGTCGGCGCGGCGGACGATGGCGCGGGCGGAGGTGGCGGCGGAGGCGGTGGGGACGCTGGCGGCCAGCCCGGCGGTCCAGTGGGTGGAGCTGGCGCCGGAGCGGGTGGTGCTGAACGACCGGGCGCAGGCGGCGGACCGGCTGGGAACGGCGGCCGTGAAGTCGAGGCTGGGGCTTTCAGGGGCGGGGCAGGTGGTCGCGGTGGCGGATACGGGGCTGTCGGCGGGAACCAATGCGGCCTTGCATCCCGACCTCGAGGGGCAGCTGCTGGAGGTGGTGGCGCTGGGGCAGGAGACAAACTGGGGGGATGCGGTGAACCATGGGACGCATGTGGCGGGGTCGCTGGCGGGGACGGGGGCGGCATCGGATGGCCTGTACGCGGGGGTGGCGCCGGGCGCGCGGCTGTACTTCCAGGCGGTGGGCAACGAGAAGGGCAAGCTGACGGGGCTGCCGGACGACCTGAACGACCTGTTCGAGCCGGAATATGCGGCGGGCGCGCGCATTTCGTCGCATTCGTGGGGGACGGCCCTCAACAGCGTCTACGACGTGGATTCGCTGGCGGTGGACGAATTCGTGCGCGACCATCCGGACTTCCTGGTGGTGATGGCGGCAGGAAATGCGGCGACGACGCGGGAGGGGGGGCGGTTTGTGCATGGGAACATCATGACGCCGGCCACGGCCAAGAACGGGCTGACGGTCGGGGCGTCGGAATCGGGGCGGGAAGCGGGCTTCGGGGGGCGGTCGGCGGAAACCTACCGGGAGGCGTTCGACTTCGAGGACGAGCCGGTGGCATCGGACCTGGTGGACACGCCGCCGGAGGGCGCGCCGGGGGCGCAAGGGCTGGCGGCGTTTTCGTCGCGAGGGCCCACGGACGACTATCGCACGAAACCGGACCTGGTGGCGCCGGGCACGGACATCGTGAGCCTGTATGCGGCGGGGGTGCTGCCGTCCGAGCAGGCGCCAGCGCTGGCGGCGAACACGAACTACGTCCTTTTGTCAGGCACGTCGATGGCGACGCCGCTGGTTGCCGGGGCGGCGGCGCTGCTGCGGGAGCATCTGGAAACGGCGTACGGGTGCGCGGCCCCGACGGAGGCGTTGCTGCGGGCGGCGCTGATTGGCGGGGCGCGGTCGCTGGCTCCCGGGCAGTATCCGCTGGGCTGGGCGCAGGAACTGCCGGAGGGGCCGCGTCCGAACGGGGCGGAAGGCTGGGGACAGCTGGACTTGGCGGGCACGTTGGCCCTCACGAACGAGGGGGTGCGCGTGCTCTGCCTTTCGGCACCGTTGGAGGCCTTTGGCGCGGCGGATGACGCGCCGCACGTCTACGACGTGGAGGTGGTGCGCGACGATGTGCCGCTGACGGTCGCCATGACCTACGCCGATGCCCCGCCGGCCCTGGGAGCGCGCCGTCGACTGGTCAACGACCTGGACCTGGCGCTGGTGGCGCCGGACGGGGGCATGGTCCACTACCCGTCGCGGCGCGAGGGCCCCGACCACACGAATGTCGTCGAGACCATCGACCTGCCCGCGCCTCTGCCCGCCACGGGGCGCTGGACGGTGGTCGTCTCGCCCTATGCCGTGCCCGAGCCGCCGCAAGCCTATGCGCTGTACTTGCGCGGGCCGCTGGGACCGCCGCTGGCCGAGCGCGATCCGGCCGCCGCCCTCGTGCATGAGCCGCTGCCCGACACTGCCGAGACGGCCGGCACCTATCGCGTCGAGGCCGCGTTCGCGCCGCCGTTCCTGACGACGAACCGCACGCTCTCGCTCCAGTATCTCGCCGACCGGCCCGATGGCTCCGTGGATGCCGCCAGCGTGGAGATGACGACGGTCGATCGCGTATGCTTCGAGGGCGAGATTCCGGCGCAACCCATCGGCACGCGGGTGGGCTATACGTTCAGCGGGACGGGGGCGGCCGAGGGCGGCACGGCGTTTTCGACCTACAGCTTCCGGGTGGTCGCCCCGGCGGCGGTGGGTGTCGAGGTGCGGCCGGAGTTGCTGGCGGCTGCGCGGCCCGACGTCTTTCCGGTCGAGCCGGTCGCCGTGGCCTCCGGAATCACGTATGTCGCGCGGGGGCCGCTGGTCGTCGACGACCCCGAGGTACCGGGGCTGTGCCGGTATCGGCTGGTCGCCACCGAGCCCGCCGCCGTAATCGATGACGCGGCCGCCGAGGCGTTGGTGCCGGTGGCTGTTTCCGCGCCGACGACCATGGTGGTTTTCGCCTATGCGCGCCAGACGTCTCTGCTCCAGACGTCCGAGCCCGACGGACTCGTCCATACCACCACCTGGCATACGGTTGTCGCGTGGTCGCCGACTGCCGCCGCCGAGGCGCCGCCCGCCACGCAGGATGCCCCGGTGGCGACGGCCGTGCCCGTGCCGCTTCTGGCCACCCTCGCAGGCACGAACTACGCCTTTGCGGGATGGCGGCTCGACGGCGCGAACGTTCCGGCCCCGGCGGCGAATCCGCTGGCGGGAATCGACGTTTCCGGGCCGCGCGAGCTGGTCGCCGCCTACTTGCCCGCCGACCTCGACACCGATGGCAACCAGCTCTCCGACGCCTTCGAACTCCGCTACTGGGGGGCACTGGGCCAGAATCCGTACGCCGATCCGGACGCCGACGGCTATCCCAACGCGCTGGAGGACGCCGATGCCACCGATCCGCTCGATGCCGCATCCGTGCCCGCGCCGCCCGTGGTGACGCTGGACGCCATCGCCAGCCCGGTCACGAATGCCTTTCCGCTGCCCGTGGCCGCGACGGCGCGGGACAACGCGTGCATTGCCTCCGTCGTGCTCGCCTACACCCGCACCCCTGCCGCGACCGGGGTGCCCCTGACCCGCTCCATCGCCATGGCCGCCACCAATTCCACCACGTCCGAGACCTTTGCCGCCGTCTTGCCGCTGCCTGCCGCCGATGGCGACACCTTCTCCCTCGTCGCCACGGCCACCGACCGGGCCGGGCTGGTGGCGACGTCCGAGCCGGTCACCTTCGTCCTGGCCAGTCCCGTGCTAAACCCGGCGCTGCCCACGAATGCGGTCGTGGTCGCGCTGCCCCACGATGCGCCGCCCTTCGAGCTGTCGCTCGTCCTGACCAACGCCGGCACCGCGCCGCTCGTCGTGGCGGCCGAGCTGCTGCCCGTCGGCTATGCCAACGACTGCGAGCGCGCCGAGACGGGTGCCGAGGCGGTCACCTGGACAACCAACACGCCCTGGCACCTCGACTCGCTGGAGGCCGCCTCGCCCACGCATGCGTACTACTTTGGCTTTGGCGCGTACAACCAGAGCTATCCCGCCGATGCCGATGCCGCCCTCTGCCTGCCGCCCATCCGCCTCTATCCCGCCAGCTCCGGGGCCGTCTCGCGGCTGGCGTTTGCCACGCTGGCCGAGTTCGAGCTCGACACCCAGAACGAATACCCGGAAGGCACGCCGCCCCACTACTGGGATGCCGGAGTGGTCGAGACCTCCCTCGACGGCGGCACCACCTGGGCCTCGCTGGTGCCCGAGGGCGGCTATCCCGCGCTGGTCACCTCCAATGCCGCCTCGCCCTTCGCGCCCGACACGCCGTGCCTCGGCTCCACCTCGGGGCGCTGGCAGACCGTCGTCGCCAGCCTTCCGACCCCTGTCCGGGTGGGGTCGCCCGTGCGCGTCCGCTTCCGGTTCGGGTCGGACAGCTACGAGACCGCGCGCGGGTGGTTTCTAGACGACTTCGTCGTCACGCCGCGCACCGCCTTCGTCACCGCCGAGACCAACTGGTGCACGCTTTCCGCCTCGGGCGGTCCCATCGCCCCGGGCGCCTCCGCCACGGTACGGCTGACCTTCGACCCCGCCTGCGTTCCGCCCGCCGCCACGGACTACCAATTGCTCGCGCTGACGCATACCGACCCGTCTCTGCCCAGCCCCCTCTACATTCCCCTCCAGCTCACCGACACCTCCCGGGCCCTGTGCGTCACCGCCGACGGCCCCGGAACCGTCGCTCCCGAATACCCCGAGGACGCGTCTCTGCTCCTCGCCCCGACCGCCCTGCCCACGAACCTCGTCGTCACCTTCACGCCTGCCCCCGACGCCATGCTGGCCGACCTGCTCGTCAACGATGCGCCGGTGTCTGCGTTGCCTGAGCCCCTCGATGCCGTTTCCTCCACCTGCTTCGTCCTCTCGGCGGATGACGCCAGCAACCTCCATGTCCATGCCACCTTTGCCCCGATTCCACCCGCCGACGCCCTGCCGCCCGCCGACTGGCTGGCGGCCGCCGGGATTGCCACCAACTCCCGCCCCGTGGAGGCAATTTCCGCTCTCGACCCCGATGCCGACGGGCTGCGGACCTGGCAAGAATACGCGCTTGCCCTCGACCCGCTGACGCCAGACGCCAAGCTGGTGCTCCTCACGCTGCCGCCCGTCATCTCCTGGCACGCCTTCACCAACGAATCCACCCGCTACCTCGTGCAGTCCACCACCAATCTCGCGACCACGCCCTTTTCCACCCTCTGGGAGCTGCCCGCCCGTCCGCCGCTGATGACCTCGCCGCCCATTGCCATCACCAATGGGGGGGAGCAGTTCTTCCGGGTGGTGGTGGAGTGATTGCCGCCCGGGAGGGGCGATGGGGACGAGGGGGACAATGAGGACAAGGGGGCGGGGGCTGGAGCGGGGGGAGGGCGGAGAACGACGGTTTCGCAGCTCGAGATGAAAATTGGCAAAAAACCAGTGTTTCACGTAAAATCACACGGGTTTGGGGGCGGGGGGGAAG
>JAFTAH010000112.1 GCA_017458625.1 Kiritimatiellia bacterium
GCTAGAGCGGTTTTCAAATTACTGTAGCCATTTGGCGGGCGGCTTCCGGAGGTGCGGCTTCCAGCCGCGCAATTAATTTGGGCGCGACAGGATGTCGCACCTCCGAACCTTGCGGCCACACATTTTCGCAAAATGCTCTAGTGTTCATCCGCCCCGGCGATTTCGTCTTCCAGGAAGTCGTCGCGCTCGACGATGTCCTGGCTCTGGTTCTCGGACAATGCCCGGGCGGCCTCCTCCTCCGGGGTGGGCACGGCCGGAACTGCCTCGTCCACCAGGGCGATGTGCATCTGGTTGGGATTTTCGGGAGGTGCCGCCGGCGCCTCCACCACGGCCGAGGCCTTGGCGCTACGCTCCCGTTGCCGGGCCTGCTCGCCCTCCATGCGCCGCAAATCCTCCGTGCCCGGGAGTTCGTCCAGACTCTTCAACCCGAAGTGCTCCATGAACTTCTGCGTCGTGCCGAACATCCACGGCCGGCCCGGCAGCTCGCTCCGTCCCACCACCCGCACCAGCCCCAGCTCCAGGAGATTCTTCAGAATCTGGTCCACCGCCACCCCGCGCACGGCCTCGATCTCCGACCGCACGCACGGTTGCCGATAGGCCACGATGGCCAGCGTCTCCAGCGCCGCCAGCGACAATCTTGCCGTCCGTCCCTTCTGGAGCATCACCCGCAGCCAGGGGCCGCATGCCGCGTCGTTCTCCAGCCGCCAGCCCGCCGCGACCTCGATGAGGTGGAAGCCCAGCTTGTGCGCCTCCACGTCCCGCCCCAGCTCCTCCATCGCCTTCCGGACCAACTCCTCCGAGGCCTTCGCGTAGTCGGTGGTGATGCCGCCCTGCCGCTCCGCCGTCTGCTTCAATACGCGCTGGATTTCCGCCATTCCCAGCGGATCCTTGCGCACGAACAGCATCGCGCCCAGAATCTGCTTCAGTTCTGGGGGCACGTTCACGCCTGGCGACTTCATGACTGATTTCCCTTCCTGCGCCGCCCCCGCGACTTCTTTTCCGATGGCGCTCGTTTGTCCGCCCCGTTCTCTTCCGTTGCCTGCGCGGTCCCTTCCGCGTCCAGTTCGGCCTCTGCTTCCGCGTTGGCGGCGGCCTCTTCCTCCTCGGAAAGTCCCTTGCCGGCCTCCAGCCAGATCTCCCCGTAGGTCTGCTGCTGCACCGCCCGCGCCTGGCGCAGCCGCACCAGCTCCAGCAAGGCCAGAAACGCGCAGACGATTTCCTGGCGTGAGTGCATGGCGTCCATCACCTTGGTCAGCGAAAACCGGCCCTCCCGCCGCAGCCGTTCGCCCAGCGACCGGATCTTCTCCCCCACGGTCCATTTTTCCGCCAGAATCTCCCGCAGCTCGTCCGCCGGCGCCTTCTTGAGCGCCTCCTGGAATGCACGGATCAAATCGAAAAGCCCCACGTCCTGGAGCGCGACATCGGTGTCCTTCCCCAGGACCGCCTCGCCCGGTTCCCGGCCGAAGATGTCCTCCCGCTGCTCCTCGATATCTTCCAGTAGCAGGGCCGTGTCCTTGAACTTCTTGTATTCCACGAGCTGGCGCACCAGGTCCCAGCGCGGGTCTTCCTCTTCCTCGGCATCGTCCGGCCGCACCTCGACGGGCAGGAGCATGCGGCTCTTGATGAGCATGAGCGTGGCGGCCATCACCAGGAACTCGCCGGCGATGTTGAGGTCCAGCATCTTCATCAGCTCCAGATACTCGACGTACTGCCGGGTCACCGACTCCATGGGGATGTCGTAGATGTCGAGCTCGTCCTTCTTGATGAGGTACAGCAGGAGGTCGAGGGGGCCTTCGAAGACCTCCAGCCTAACCTTGTACTCGTCGTCCTGGATCAGTGGTGCCATGACCCCCCGACTCTACCCCTATGCCCCCCATCTTCGCAACGCAAAACCAGTGCCACCGCGCGTGCGAATCAGAGAATTGCAGACTTATGCCCTGCAGGGCAAGAACGAGGGGGGGATTGATGTGAGATTACGGTGAAAGCTTGGAAAGTTACAGTACTTTGGGGTGGGGGGGCAGAAGGGGTGACGGGGGGATGAGGGGCGAGGACGAGGAGGCCGCTGGAGGGGGCTATTCGGCGGGGGCGGGGATGACGAAGCTGCGGCGGCCGTCGAGGGGACGGAGCTTGTAGAGAGTGCCGTAGGCGATGGTTCCCGCAGGGAAGGCGGGGGTGCCGCGCGGGGTGCCGACGGGGCGGGGCAGCCATTCGGCCGCGCGCCGCACGTTGTCGCTCATCCAGGCGGCCAGGCGCAGATGGTAGTCGTTGCGGGCCACCTCGCCGGCATGGCATTCCAAGGCCTGCTTCAACGTCTCCAGATGGCGCGGGCTGGCCTCGACCAGCAGGTTGGGGGCATCGTTGGGCATCCAGTAGTCGGTTTCGGCGATGCTGGGGGGGGAGGGGAGGGCGGCCAGCTTCAGGGCGTGGCGGAGCAGGAGGGAGGTCTTGCGATGGCGCGGATGGCCGTCCAGATGGTGGGGGGCGACCACCAGGTCATAGTTGCCCAGGATGGGGGCGAGCTGTGCCGCCTCCACGGGGGCAAAGCCCGTTTCCGGCACGGGGAGCGGCTGGAAACCGAGCACGGCGCAGGCCGCCTCCAGTTCGCGTCGGCGCGCGGGCCGTCGCTCCTCGTTCGAGCCGTAGGTGGCGGGTAGCACGTCCACGCGGGTGCCGGGGACCTCCTCCCGGAGGCGGAGGGGCAGGAGGCCGGTCAGCGTTTCATCGTCGGGGTGCGGCGGGAATAGCAGCACCCTGGGGGCGGCCGGTCGGTGGGCCACCGCCTCCAGAAAGTCTTGGAAGTTCATTCGCCTATCTCCTGCAATTTGGCTGCGAACGCGGCGAGTGGCATCACGTAGGGCTCCAGCGAGTCGGCGGCCAGCAACGTGGCCAGGGGGGTGGCCGCCTCCAGCTTGAACGGACCGGCCTGGGTGCGCCGGAGCCGGGTGAGGTGGGCGCCGACGCCCAGCGCCTGGCCTGCATCATAGGCCAGCGTGCGGACGTAGGTGCCTTTCGAGCAGGCCACGCGGAAGTCGGCGTCCGGGCTGGCCAGGCGGAGCAGCTCGAACCTCTCCACATGGATGGGGCGCGCCTCGCGCTCGACGGTCTGGCCCTTTCGGGCCAGCTTGTAGAGGCGAACGCCGCCGACCTTCTTGGCCGACACCATGGGGGGCAGCTGGAGGAGGTCGCCCGTCAGGCCGGCGAAGGCCCGGCGCACATCCGCTTCCGAGAGGGCCGCCACCGCGTCCGGCGCGGCGGTGGCGGTGACCTCGCCCTCGGCATCCTGGCTGTCGGTCTCCACGCCCAGCCGCAGGGTGCCCTCGTAGACCTTGTCGTGGCCCATGACGCGGTTCGACAGCTTGGTGGCGCGTCCCAGCAGCAGAATCAGTAGCCCCGTCGCCATGGGGTCCAGCGTGCCCCCGTGCCCGACCTTCTTGACGCGGAAACGCCAGCGGATGCGCGCCACGACGTCATGCGAGGTCATGCCCCCCGGCTTGTCCACCAGCAGCAGCCCCGCCAGGTCCTCGCGGGCCGTCGGCGGGCGTGGCCCGTCCTGTCTACTCGGATGCAAAATGATGCACCTTGGAGGCCTTGAGCATTTCGCTGAAGCGCGGCGTTTCGGCCCGGCGTTCCATTTCGCGCGTGATGGCGTAGTACACGAAGAAGGAGTCATCGGTCGCCCGGTGCGCATGCTTGCCGTCGGTCGGGATCTCGTAGAGTCCGATCAGCTCCGACACCGTGTGGGACTTCAAGTCCGGGTACCAGTTCCGGAACATTTCCAGCGAGTCCAGCACCGCGTTCTTGGGGGGCGCCATGTTGTTGCGGATGGCCTCCGCCGCGATGAAGCGGATGTCGAACGGGGCGTTGTGGGCGATCAGGACAGCGCCATCGATAAACTCGAGGAACTCCGGATACACCTCGGCGAACAGCGGCTTGTCCTCCAGCATTTCGGGCGTAATGTTGTGGACATTCTGCACATACCAGGGGATGTAGCGCTGCGGATTGATCAACCACGTCCGTTCGTCAAGTTTCTGTCCATTGCGCACCTTGACGGCTCCGATTTCCACGAGGCGGTCCTTGGTGGGCGAAAACCCGGTGGTTTCGGTGTCGAACACCACGAACGTGATGTTTTCCACCTTGGTGTTGCCCGTGGGCATGCGGAAGGCCGGTGGCTCCACTGTCATGGCGTTCACGGCCAAGGCGCACAGAACGACCCCCACCCCCGCCGCGATCCGTGACAAGCTTGTCTTTTTCATGTCGGACTCCCTTCCGGTCGCCGTTCGCTGCAGAATTCCGCCGTTCTCGGAGCAGCTGCCCTGCCTCCGCGCGGTGACGCTTCCTCAGGACGACTCAAGTCTAGGTGCACATCCATCCAACCGTCAACCCCAAAATGACGAATAAGGACAATTTTTGTGGGAGTTGTTGGCAAAAGAGGAAACACCTGGGTTGCGTGGAGTCGCTTTTTGTTCCGTCGACCCAAAGTGTGCCGGGCGGTTGCATCTATTCCGGAATTGCTCTCGAGCGAGGTTGCAAACAACCCAGATGCGCCCTGGCATGTGCCGCGAGTTGCAAAAACGTTGACGGGACCGGAGGAGGGGGCTAGACTGACGGGGCATGGAAACAAGTATTCTCTTCAATTTTCCGGTCGCGGCGATGCTTTCGGGGTGGCTGGTGGCCCAGCTGGTGAAGCTGACGCTCTTCGCCATCCGCGAACACAAGTTCGACTATGGATTCATGTTGCGTCTGGGGGGGATGCCGAGTTCGCATTCGTGCGCGGGGGCGGCCTGCACGACGGCCATCGGGCTGATTTGCGGATGGTACACGGTGGAGTTCGCCATCGCGGCCGGGATGCTCTTCCTCATCATGGTCGATGCCCAGGGCGTCCGGCGGGCGGCGGGTCAGCAGGCCAAGCTGCTCAACCAGATGGCCGCCGAGTTCTATCGGGACCGGCGCATCCAGCCCAAGCGGCTTCTCGAGTTCCTGGGGCATACGCCGAAGCAGGTGTTCGCGGGTGCCCTGCTGGGGGTGGCCATCGCCTTTGCGCTATGGTATGCCTTCCCGGAATGGGCCCGGCATTGGCGGCTGCCGCACTGAACCGGGCCGTGCCATCGGCTTTGAACGCATCATTTGGGCAAACAAGGACACAGGAGGCAAGCGATGAAGGGAATCGTGCTGGCAGGCGGATCGGGAACGAGATTGCATCCGATTACGCGGGTGGTGAGCAAACAGCTGCTGCCGGTGTATGACAAGCCGATGGTCTACTATCCGCTGTCCGTCCTCATGCTGGCGGGCATCCGGGACATTCTGCTGATTTCCACGCCCGAGGATCTGCCGCGCTTCCGGCAGCTGCTGGGCGATGGCAGTTCCGTCGGATTGCGCTTGCAGTACGCCGAACAGCCGCGCCCTGAAGGGCTGGCCCAGGCGTTTATCATCGGGCGCGAGTTCCTGGCGGGTTCGCCGGCGGCGCTGGTGCTGGGCGACAACATCTTCCATGGCCAGGGGCTTACGGGCATTCTGCGGCGCGCGGGCAAGCTGAAGGAAGGCGGGCTAGTTTTCGGCTATCTCGTGCGCGACCCCGAACGGTATGGCGTCGTGGAGTTCGACGAAGCGGGCACGGTGCTCGGCATCGAGGAAAAGCCCAAGAAGCCCAAGTCGTCCTATGCGGTGCCGGGGCTGTACTTCTACGGGCCCGATGTCTGTGACCTGGCGGCGTCGCTCAAGCCGTCCGCGCGCGGCGAGCTGGAGATCACGGACTTGAACCGCCTCTATCTGGAGGCGGGACGCCTGCATGTGGAGTTGCTGGGGCGCGGCTTTGCCTGGCTGGACACCGGTACGCACGAGTCGCTCCTCCAGGCTTCGAACTTCGTCCAGACCATCGAGGAGCGGCAGGGCCTCAAGATCGCCTGCCTCGAGGAAATCGCCTTCCGGAACCACTGGATTGGCCGCGAACAGCTGGAGGAGAGCGGCAAGTCCATGGCCAAGAACACCTACGGCCAGTATCTGCTGCAACTTGCGGCCCAGGCGTAGTGGCGGAAAGCGTGCGTGGCCGTCAACGGTCGACAGCCGGAAGGTCTTGTCGGTGGGGAAGACTCGGCGCTGGAGCGGTTCCATGAAAAGCATAGCCCGACGGACGCAATGAATTGCGTCCACGCTGGGGTACAGCAGGAGGGGCGCAACTGCGACCGCTAGCCAGTGCCAGTGCGCAACCAAAACGGCTACAGACTGGTTTGAGCCGCGCTAGGCCTGGAGGGCGAGCATGGCGCAGCCGATGAGGCCGGCGTCGGCTCCCAAGGTGGCTGGACGCAGGGTCAGGCGTTCGGAGAAGTAGGGCGAGAGGCGTTCGTTGAGGTGGCGCCGGAGGGGGTCGAAGAGGATTTCGCCGGCGTTGGCCACACCGCCGCCGATGATGAAGGCCTCGGGCTGGATGGTGTAGGCCACGGAGGCCAGCATGGTCGCCAGGCAGTCGGCCACGTCGTCGAAGACGCGCAGGGCCAGGGCGTCGCCGGCCTCGGCGGCGGCGCTAATGTGGCGGGGCGTGAGCTGGGCGGGGTCGCGGTCGGGCACCTGGTCGAGCAGGGTGGAGGCGGGGGCTGTGGCCAGCAGGTCGAGGGCGTGCTTGACGATCTGGCGGTTGCCGACGTACTGCTCGACGCCACCCTTGCCGGTGGCGGTCTGCGGGCCGTTGCGGTCGATGGAGATGTGGCCGATCTCGCCGGCCATGGAATGTGCGCCGCGATAGAGCTTGTGGTTGATGAGTATGGCGCCGCCGACGCCGGTGCCCAGGGTGACGAAGACGGCGTCGCGGTATGCGGCGCCGGCCCCGATGGCGCATTCGCCGGCGGCCATGGCGTTGACATCGTTCTCGATGACGACGTGCGGGGCCGCCGGGAACCGGCTCCGCAGGCGCTCCGCGAGCGGCACGGAGGCCCAGCCCGGTACGTTGGCGAGGTCGTAGACGAAGCCGGTGTCGAAGTCCACGAAGCCCGGCACGCCGACGCCGATGCCGGCGAACCGCGCGTCGGCGGGAATGCCCTCGAGCAGCGCGGGCACGGCGGCCTCGACGGCGTCGAGCCAGGCGTCGACGCCCATGCCGACGGTCGGGAAGGAGGTGCGGGCGGCAATCGTGCCATCGGGCAGCACGCGGCCAAGCTTGACGGAGGTGCCGCCGAAGTCGATGCCGATGGCGTAGGTGGAAGAGGAAGAGGTCGTCGGGGTGGTCATGTCTTTGCTCCTGGTGTTTTTGGGGGAAACTTGTGCAAAAAAGGCAAAAGGTCAGCGGGATGGGGCGAAGAAGGCGGCGGCGTTGGCAAACGTGGCGTCGGCGATGGCCGGGAGGGGTTCGGGGCGGAGGTCGGCGAGGGTTTCGGCGACGCGGACGACGTAGGCGGGCTGGTTGGGGGTGCCGCGGTAGGGGATGGGTGCGAGGTAGGGGCTGTCGGTCTCGATGAGGAGGCGGTCCAGCGGGAGCCGCGCGGCGAGTTCGCGGAGGGGGGCGGCGTTGCGGAAGGTGAGGATGCCGGAGAAGGAGATGACGAGTCCGAGCTCGAGCAGGGCGTCGGCGAAGGCGGGGCCTCCGGTGTAGCAGTGGAGGACGGCCGGGGGGCGCGCGGACAGAATGAGGTCACGGCGCCAGGCGGTCACGAAGTCGAGCAGCAGGAGCAGCGTGTCGGCGTCGGCCTCGCGCGAATGGACGACGACGGGGCGGCGAAGGTCGAGGGCAAGGGCCAGCATTTTCTCGAACAGGGCGCGCTGGCGGTGGGCGGTCTCGGGGGCGTAGTGATAGTCGAGGCCGATTTCGCCGAGGGCGCGGCAGGCCGGGTCTTCCGCCTGCTCGCGGAGCCGGCCGAAGTCAAGCTTGCCGTCGGCCAGTTCGGCCTGGTCGCGGTCGAAGCCGAGGGCGCAGACCACGCGTTCGGGGTGCTTGCGGGCGAGGTCCAGCACGCAACCGTTCATGGCGGGGTCGCCGCCGATGGCGGCCAGGCGCGTCACGCCGGCCTCGGCGGCGGCGGCGAGCAAGGGCTCGGCGGAGGCGGGGGCAGCGGGATCGAAGTGGCAATGGCTGTCGAAGTAGGGCATGGCGGCGAGGCAGGGGCGCAGGGCGGGGGAGGGGAGGCGGCTAGCCCGCAGGATGGCGCTGGCGGACGACTTCGTAGATGAGGATGGTGGCGGCCGCCGCGACGTTCAGGCTGTCGGCCTGGCCGAACATGGGAATCCGCACCAGCTCGTCGGCCGCGTCCATCCAGGCGTCGGAGAGCCCGAACTGCTCCGCGCCGACCACGATGGCGACGGGCTGCGTCAGGTCCACGGCGGTGTAGGGCTTGGTGGCGTGCGGACTGGCGGCGACGGATACGATGCCGTTGGCCTTCAGCCAGGCCAGGGTGTCCGGGGTGCTGGCCTCGGCCACGGGCACCGTGAAGAGGGTGCCGATGGAGGCCCGCACGACATTCGGGTTGTTGATGTCGGTGCAGCGGTCGCAGACGACGAGGGCGTCGGCCCCGGCGGCATCGGAGGTGCGGAGCATGGTGCCGAGGTTGCCCGGCTTCTCGATGTGCTCGCCGATGACGAGGAAGGGCTTCTCGGAGAGTTTCAGGTCGGCCAGCGTGCGGTGGAGCTGGGGGCAGAGGGCGAGCAGGCCTTCCGGGCGGTCGCGGTAGGCAATCTTCTGGAAGGCGGCCGCGCCGCACTGGTAGAGCGGGACGCCGGCCTGGGCGCAGCGGGCCACGATGGTCGGCTCGTTCTTGCCCTGGTAGAGTTCGGGGCAGTAGAAGAGGCGCAGAATCGGCACCTCGTTGTCCAGCGCCCGCTTGACTTCGCGATAGCCCTCGACAATCAGCAGGTCGTTGTCGTCGCGGTGGCTGCGCTGGCGCAGGCGAACCACTTCCTTGAGGGCCGGATTCTGGAGGCTGGTGAGCAGGATGGGCGCGGACATGATGGGGAACGGGGTTGGGGCTTATTTGCGGAGTTTGGCCACGAAGTCGGCAAGGCGGCTCATCGCCTCCCGGAGGTGCGGCATGCTGGTGGCATAGGCGCAGCGGATGAAGCCGGCGCCGCTGGGGCCGAAGGCGTCGCCCGGGATGGCGGCCACGCCGTGCTCGTCGAGGAGGCGCATGGCGAATTCCTGGCTGGAGAGGCCGGTGCCGGTGATGCCGGGGAAGGCGTAGAACGCCCCGGCCGGCGTATGGCAGGGCAGGCCCATCTCGCGGAAGCTGGCAATCAGGAAGTGGCGGCGGCGGTCGTATTCGGCGACCATCTCGGCGACGGCGGAATCGCCGCGCGCGAGCGCCTCGGCGGCGGCCCGCTGGCCGGTGGTCGGGGCGCACATGATCGAATACTGGTGGAGCTTCATCATGTTCTCGACCACGGCGGCCGGGGCGCAGGCATAGCCGATGCGGAAGCCTGTCATCGCCCAGGCCTTGCTCATGCCGTGCAGGAGCACCAGGCGGTCGCGCAACGCGGGCACCGAGGCGAAGGAGACGTGCGGCGCGGCGTAGGTCAGCTCGGCATAGATCTCGTCGGAGATGAGCAGCAGGTCGTGCGCCACGCAGAAGTCCGCGATGTCGGCCACGTCCGCCGCGGACAGCACCGCGCCTGTCGGATTGCACGGGAAGTTGAGCAAAAGCGCGCGCGTGCGTGGCGTGACGGCGGCCTCCAGCATGGCGCGGGTCAGCCGGAACGAGTCCGCGACGCCGGTCTCGACGCAGACGGGGATGCCGCCGGCCATCCGGATCGTGGGGGCGTAGGAGACGAAGCAGGGCTCGTGGTAGAGCACCTCGTCGCCGGGCCGCACCACCGCGCGCATGGCCAGGTCCAGGGCCTCCGAGACGCCCACGGTCACGAGCACCTCGCGCTGCGGGTCGTAGTCGCCGCCGAAATGCGTTTTCACGTACTGGGCGATGGCCGCGCAGAGGGCCGGGTCGCCGCGGTTGCTGGTGTAGTGCGTCGCGCCGCGTTCCAGCGAATACATGGCCGCCTCGCGCACGTTCCAGGGCGTGTTGAAGTCGGGTTCGCCGACGCCGAGGCTGATCACGTCCTTGCGCGTGGCCACGATGTCGAAGAACTTGCGGATGCCCGAAAACGGCAGCTCCGCCACGTGCGGGGCCACCCAGCGGCGGCCCTCCGGGTCTGCCGGAGAGGGGAGGGGAGGGGGCGTGGCGACGGCCGGGCGGCCTGACGGGGCGGGTTTCGTGTCAGCGATCATGATGGGCCTTCTGCAAGCGGGATGGACCAAGGCGGCTACGGGCTGACCTGGAGCCGTTCATCGGTGGCGTCCTCCTCCATGAGCACGCCGTCCTCCTTGTAGGTCTTGAGCATGAAGTGGGTGCCCGTCGAGAGCACGCCGTCGAGACTGGCCAGGTGACGGCTCACGAAGCCGGCCACCTTGCGGAGCGAGTCGCCCTCCACGAAGAGCAGCAGGTCGTACTTGCCGCTCATCAGGTACATGTTGACCACCTCCGGGAAGCCGCCGATGCGGCGGGCGATGCGATCGAAGCCCCCCTCGCGCTCCGGCTGCACGCGGACTTCGATGATGGCCGTGACGCGCTCGCCGCTGCCGCCCAGCCGGTCGTCGTTCACGATGGCGCGGTAGCCGCGGATGACGCCCTGCCGCTCGTAGTCTTCGATGCGGCCCGCGACTTCCTCGGCCGGCATCCCGGTCATCTTGGCGATGTCCTCGATGCTCGTCCGCGCGTTGTGCCTGAGAATATCCAGTACCTGGTCCATGCTCACCTCCGAAAGCCCCTACTTTACCCCGCCGCGTCCCCAGCGCAATCCAAAATGCGCAGGCGGTACGGGATTCGGGGCCGCTTCCCCTCATTTGCCGCCTGTCGCCCCGTGCCGCGACCGCGCCTGGGCGATCATCAGTAGCGCACAGCCCGCCACCAGCCCGCAGCCGGCCACCCATTGCAGGGCCTTCAGCGATTCGCCGCCCCACACGTGCGCCAGGCCCGCGGTCAGGAACGGCACCAGCAGATATGATGCGTCGCACGCGATGGGGCCGAGCGTCTGCATCGCCCAGTAGGTGAGCACGTTCGCCAGCACCAGCCCCAGGAAGGACGACAGGAAGAGCCAGCCCCAGGCCGTCGCGCCCACGCCCGCCAGCGTGCCTGGATTCCCCCATGCCAGCATGATGGCCACATGGAACGGACACGCGATCGTGATGACCGCCGCAAAGGCCTCCAGCGCTGGAAAACCACGCAGGAAACGGCCGATGGTTGCCATGTAGAGGCCCCACCCCACCGCGAAGCCCCCCAGCAGCGCCATGCCCGTCGGCGATGTCGAGTCCGTGCCGAAGCCGTCCCTGAACATCACCACGAAACTCGCCAGCGCCAGCGCCAGTCCCGACCAGAACCAGGCGCTTTTCGCCTGTGCCCGCTCGCTGCCCACCAGCGCGAACCCGAACAGCGTCGTGAACGGGATCGACAGCCGGCAGCCGAAGTTCAGCATCGTCGCGTTGTTCCAGTAGGGCGCGAGGCCATAGAAGACCTGCGTGACGACATACGCCAGCGCCGGGATGGTCGCCGCCGCCCACAGCCGCCGGCGTTCCGGGGGGTGCATCCGCCGCCACGCCGCCACGTTCACCGGCGCGAGCATCGCGGCCCCCATCACGTAGCGCACCGCATTCACGTCCAGCCCGTCCAGGCCCAGACGCGTGAACAGCTCCAGCAGCAGCGGCAGCACGCCCAGCGCCGCCACCGTCACCACCATCGCCCCCGCCGCGCCCCATACGCGCCATCTGTCCGTCAATTGCTTCATGCGGCGCGGCATCCTACCCCCGTCACTCCTTGCCTTCCAGCCCCAAAACCGTCCCCGCCCCTTCTTTTTTTGTTCCATGATGGTTATGCCCCGCCGCATGGTCGGCAAGGCTGGTTTTGGGCTTTCATGGCGGGGGGGAAGCGGGTAAAGTGGGGGGGTCATGAACATGAGCGACGGACCGAAACTTGAGCACAGGCGCATTCTCGTCACGGGAGGGGCGGGGTTCATCGGAAGCAATCTGGTGGAGCGGCTGCTGGCACAGGACAACGAGGTGGTGGTGCTGGACAACTTCTCGACGGGGAAGCGGGAGAACGTGGCCCCGTTCGCGGGGGATGCGCGGTTCACGCTGCTGGAGGGGGACATCCGGGATGCGGCGAGGTGCCGGCAGGCGATGGCCGGGGTGGAGTTCGTGCTGCACTACGCGGCGCTGGGGTCGGTGCCGGGGTCGATCGCGGACCCGGTGCTGGCGGCGGACGTGAACATCACGGGGACGGTGCAGGTCTTGCAGGCGGCGCGGGAGGCGAAGGTGCGGCGGGTGGTGTATGCGGCGTCGTCGGCGACCTACGGGGATGCGCGGCGGCTGCCGCAGGTGGAGGAGGAGATCGGGCGGCCGCTGTCGCCGTACGCGGTCACGAAGTTTGCGGACGAGCTGTTCGCGGGGAACTTTGCGGAGCTGTTCGGGCTGGAGAGCGTGGGGCTGCGCTTCTTCAACGTGTTCGGACCGCGGCAGGATCCGGGCGGGGCGTATGCGGCGGTGATCCCGCTGTTCGCGCAGGCGCTGATTGCGCACCGGGCGCCGACGATCAACGGGGACGGCAGCTTTTCGCGGGACTACACGTATGTGGAGAATGTCATCGAGGCCAACCAGCGGGCGGCGCTGGCGGAGGGGGAGGCGGTCAACCAGGTGTACAACATCGCGTGCGGGACGGCGACGACGCTGACGGAGCTGTTCGAGACGCTGCGGAGGCTGCTGGCGGAGCTGGAGCCGGAGATCGCGGGCATCGAGGCGGTCTACGGGCCGGAGCGGGAGGGGGATATTCCGCATTCGGTGGCCGACATCTCGAAGGCGCGCCGGCTGCTGGGGTATGCGCCGAGGTTCGGCGTGCGGGAGGGGCTGGCGGCGGCGGCGAGGTGGTATTACGAGCATCTGCGGTGAGCGGGGCGGAAAACATGTTTCCATTCAATGGAAAAATGCCGGAAACATACTTCCATTGTCTGGAAAAAGTGCCGAAACATGTTTCCATTGTCTGGAAAATGCGAGGGGCGGCATGACGGATCAGCGTGAGGTGGGGGCGGGGAGGCGGCCGGAGCTTTCCGTGGTGCTGCTGTGCTATCAGGCGGGGACGCTGACCTTCGCGGTGGTGAATGCAATCCGGCGGCTGCTGGCAGGGGAGGGAATCGACTACGAGCTGGTGCTGGTGGGGAATTATCTGCCGGGGGACGTGGACGACCCGACGCCGGTGTATCTGCGGCAGATCGCGGCGGACGAGCCCCGGGCGGTGGTGGTGGCGCGGGAGAAGGCCGGGATGATGGGCTGGGACATGCGGAGCGGGCTGGAGGCGGCCAGCGGGGAGAACATCCTGGTCATCGACGGGGACGGGCAGATGCCGGTGGAGGACATCGTGCGGGTCTACCGGACGTTGCGGGAGGGGGGCTACGACATGGTCAAGACGTATCGGGTGCGGCGGGGGGACGGGCTGGTGCGATGGGCAGTCTCGGCGGGCTTCAATGCGCTGTTCGGGCTCCTGTTTCCGGGGGTGCGGCGGTACCGGGACATCAACGGCAAGCCGAAGGTGTTCACGCGGGCGGCGTATGAGCGGCTGCGGCTGGAGTCGGGAGGGTGGTTTGTCGATGCGGAGATCATGCTCCAGGCCGTGGAGCAGGGCTTCCGAATCGGGGAGGTGCCGGCCGTCTTCCTGAAAAACGAAAGGCGGCGGTCGTTCGTGGGCGTGGGGGCGGCGTGGGAGCTTTGGTGGGAGATGGTGGCGTACCGGGTGCGGAGGAGGCGGCGCGGGGCGAGGGCGGAACGGGAGCCAGGCGGGCGCTGACGGGGGGCGGGGGCGGGGCGCGGCGGTCCTGCCCGCCAAGAGGAGAAAACGCACAAAAAGCCTTGTTTTGACGTAAAATCACGCGGTTTGAGCGCGGGCTTCCGGGGGGGGGAGAACCGGGAAGACGGGGGGAGGGCTAGCCCGACTTTCCACGTTCGAGGGTAAAATAGGGGTATTTCTTAGGATTTTGCCCATAGGTCTCCACTACATCGTCGTTTGAGAGACTTGCGCGGGCGAGATGCGGGGCGGGGGCTGCGGGGGCAGGGTCAGGCCGA
>JAFTAH010000113.1 GCA_017458625.1 Kiritimatiellia bacterium
CAGGCGTCTCCCTCGACCGCGAAAGGCCAAATGATATGTCTATATTTTCATAGACATGCGATTTTCGACTGTTTTTCAACAAACAAGGCCATTTTCTGCCCGTCCTCCATTGAAACCCTTACACTTTTTGCTCACACCCCCAGGACGAGACACTCGTCTATTGCGGAGCACCGAGAACCCCGGCACCGTACCAGTCGCGGACGCGCACGCCGTCGAGCACCACCGGCCACCACTCCTGAAGCACGAAATCGTGCGCAAAGAGCAGGCAAAAACTATCCACCACATGCTCTTGGTCGGCGAGCGCGCGGTTGTTATCGACGATAACGAACATGCCGGTGTCGCTATAGCAGAAGATGTCCCTCCCCTCCTCGTCTCTCTTGATCCGCCGCGGCCGTCCGAACTGCCGATAGGCATCGCCGACCGTGAACCCCGGTGCCAGCCGGGACTCCAGCTCGGAATAAGGCATCGGCACGAACTTGCCTAGCGCCTCCTCGCTAATTGGAAACTTCCGGTCTCTCCGCCATTCATGCAGCTTGGCCGCAATCGGCGGTTCCAAGACGGCAACGAGAACGCCAAGGACACCAAGGCCCACCACGTTCAAAACCACGTGCAGGAATCCTCCGAGGAGGCATCCCCATGTCGTTTTCGCGCTGTTTTTCACGGTATTCCTTCTTGACACGGACAAGCGGGCGGGCATCGACTGGCCGAACGCGTTTGCCCCGTTTGGGTCCACCGTTTCTCGGCCCGTCATGTCCTGCTTGCCATTCGTTGTTTACTGGACTTTTCGCGCAGAGTCAAGCGCAAGAAAAGCCATCGGCGAAGTCGTGGGGCCAGGCTCCGGAATGCCGGGTTCCCGGCACGCCGATTTGAGGCGATGGCCAATCCTTCGACTCTTCCCGAGATCTGGGCTGGGAGAGCGAAACGTTTTACTTCTGGCGGTGCTTTTTCCCCTTCACGCGCGCGAGGGCAACGCGTAAAATCATGGAGTTATGCAAGTGAATTGGACATGGCGGCTCCTGATGGCGGGCGTGGTGGCGGGCCTCGTCTGCTGGGGCGTCGGTCTGCGCGGCGCGCAGGCGGTGCAGGTCCGCATCGCCTCATGGAACATCCTCAACGGACTGGACACGGGCAGCAATGCCTCCGACGCGTCAGAGTCGCGCGAGGACGACTACTGGCAGGTGGTGGACTCGATCCGCCGCGTGGAGCCGGACATCGTGGGGTTCGCGGAGCTCAACAACGACGACGCGACCCGTCTCCCGGAGCTCGCCTCCCTGCTGGATTATCCGTACTACGCACTTTCGACCGAGAAGATGAACACCGGCTCCTATCGCCAGGGGATCATCTCGCGCTGGCCGATCACCTCCGCCTCGCTCGTCAAGGAGAACACGGTCGATCCCGCAGCCGCGGAAATCAAGCGCTGGCCCATTCATGCGGTCGTCGAGGTCCCGGGCGCGCTCAACCCGCTCCACGTCTTTGTCGTGCACACCCACCCCGGCACCACGGGCAAGGAAGACCGTCTCTGGCGCGCAATGAACGCCTGGCGCATGCGGCAGTACCTCGCCGCAATGAACGCCGCGCTGCCGGAGGACACCGAGTACGTCGTCATGGGCGACTTCAACGAGAACTCGACGGGCACCACCGGTGCCAATCAGCATGAGGCCTTCACCTATGCCTACTACACCAACCGCCTCGCCTCCGGCAACCTCTTCGGCGACTGGTTCCACCTCGGCTCGGACTTCCCGTGGTCCACGAACACCGCCTTCGTTTTGCCCTACAAGCTCTATCCCGATGAGCGCTTCCTCGACCTCCAGCCCATGACCAACACCTACCGCACCGGCATGGAGGCTGCGCACGACGGCACGACCTATCCATCCACGACCCACAAGCTCGACTACATCCTGTTCAGCGACGAGATCCGCGCCTCCGCCTACGGCGCGCCGCAGTGCGAGGTCTACTGGGCGTCGAACGACGTCGAAAACGGCTCCGCGGGCCTCCCGAAGCCGGGGCCTTGGCTCCCGACCCTCGCCACCAACTCGGCCCTGACCGTCGCGAAGAAGGGCCTGGACCATCTCATGGTATTCGGCGATTTCCACATGATCGACTCGGTGGCTGGCCTCACCCCCGTCGCCATCCTCTCCGAGGTCGCCCACTGCGCCGGCACGAACTCGGCCAACTACGTTGAAATCGCCAACACCGGCGCCGCCCCCCTCTCCATCACCAACTACACGCTCGAGGTCTACTTCGACGGGGCCTCCACCAACGCTCTCTCCGTCACCCTCGACGGCTCCATCCCCGCCGGTGGGGCCTACTGGGTCGCCGCCTACAAGGGCGGCGCCTCCAACGTCTGGTCCAAGACCTGGGACCACGCCCCCGACCAGCTCGCCAGCGGCCTCAAGAACCTCGACGGCAACGATACCATCGTCCTCCGCAACGCCTCCGGCGTCATCCTCGACATCTACGGTGCCATTGGCATCGACGGCACCGGCCACGCCTGGGCATACGCCGACTCCCTCGCCGCCCGCAGCCCCGGCGTCTCCGAGCCCTCCACCACCTGGCGCGCGTCCGAATGGTCCATCGCCCCCCTCGCCTCCTCCGATGCCACCCCGGGCGCGCACCACGCCATCTCCGAGGCCGACGTCCTCCTCTCCTCCGTCGCGCTCTCCCCGGCCTCGCCCCGCGCTGGCGAGCCCTTCCAGATCACCGCCAGCGCCACTCCCAACGCCCTCGCCTCCAACCTCGCCCTCCGCGCCTGGTTCTCCGTCAACGGCGCCGCGTGGGACACCAACGCCGTCCTCACCAACCTCTCCGCCTCCGCCTGGTTCACGCCGCCCATCGCCATCGCCGCCGCCCCTGGCGACACCCTCTCCTACCTCGTCGAAGCCACCTTCGACGGCCCTGGCGGTCTCTCCCCCGTCTACGCCTCCCAGCACGACCACGTCTTCCCCGGCCTCACCAACGCCCACGGCCGCCTCGACGCCGTCCTCTTCAACGAAGTCGCCCTCACCTCCCCCCAGTTCGTCGAGCTCGTCGGCCCCGCCGGCAAGGACCTCTCCGGCTACTCCCTCGCCCACCACCGCGGCGCCCCCTCCGCCGACGGCCCCGCCTGGACCTACGCCTTCCCCGACGGCACCGCCATCCCCTCCGGCGACAACGCCACCGACGAATGGGACAACCCGCTCGGCTTCCTCGTCCTCGCCCAGTCCGACGACGGCGAAACCACCGCCGTCGCCAACGCCGGCCTCCTCGTCACCAACAAGGCCTCCTCCTACTCCATGCTCTACGGCGGCCCCCACGCCCTCATCCTCTACGACGCCGCCTCCAACGTCGCCGACGCCGTCGTCTGGCTCTACGCCGAAGACGACACCTTCGACACCGCCGAAGACGACCCCGGCAATGTCCACACCAACGTCGCCCAGGGCCTTCCCTACTACCTCCACAACCTCGGCGTCCGCCCCGCCCACTCCAACGCCTGCTCCCTCCAGGCCCCCAACTGGGTCCTCACCGGACGCGACACCGACGCCCTCCTCGACATCAACTCCTGGATCCGCTCCCCGCCCACCCCCGGCACCCTTAACGCCAGCCAGGCCACCGGCGCCCTCCGCCTCGCCCGCGTCGACCGCGACGCCGACAGCCTCCTCGACGACGAAGACAACTGCCCCTGCGCCGCCAACCCCACCCAGGCCGACATCGACGGCGACGGGCTCGGCGACGAATGCGACCCCGACAAGGATGGCGACGGCATCCCCAACGACCTCGACAACTGCCCCTCCGAATACAACCCCGACCAGGCCGACTCCGACGGCGACGGCATCGGAGACGCCTGCGACCCCGACTTCGACCCCGATGCCCATGGTACCGCCCCCGACGCCGACCACGACGCCGCCATCCGTGTCGCCTACGACGGTCTGCCCCACACCAACACCTTCGCCGTCTCCCCCGCCACCGCCGTCTGGACCGTCACCTACGCCGACGCCACCGGCGCCGACACCAACCTCCTCGCCGCCCCCGTCGAAGTCGGCGCCTACTCCGCCACCGTCACCGTCCTCGCCTCCGACGACGCCCTCCCCGCCACCTTCCTCTTCCCCTCCTCCGTCGTCATCCGCCCCTTCATCCGCGCCCCCGAAGCCGTCGCCGTCGAATCCCTCGCCTCCCACTGCACCGCCGTCCTCTCCGCCACCGTCGTTCCCTGGACCGACGAAGGCGACGACCCCGTCCCTGTCATCTTCGAATACGGCCCATCCGCCTCCTTCGGCAACAAGGTTCTCGCCGACGAATCCCCCGTCGCCGGCACCAACGCCGTCCCCGTCTTCGTCACCCTCGACGGTCTCTCCCCCTCCACCCTCTACTACTGGCGCGTCCGCGCCGGCAACACCATCTCCGCCCCCCTCTCCTTCACCACCGACGAGCTCCCCGTCCCCGCCCTCTCCATCTACGCCATCGGCACCAACGAGCTCCTCGCCGCCTGGGAACCCGTCGAAGGCGCAACCAACTACGTCCTCGACGTCCACACCCTCTCCGCCGCCGCCCCCGCCCAGACCATCGCCGAAGACTTCACCGACTGGGCCTACTACTACGACTACTTCGCCAGCTTGGGCATGGGCAACTCCCTCCACGTCCAGGAAACCGGCGCCGGCACCTGGACCACCACCAACTCCTCCGTCCTCAACACTGGTGCCAAGTCCGTCCCCGGCTCCAAGGGCTACGTCGCCATCTCCTCTGGCGGCTGGCTCCAGACCCCGCCCCTGCCCAACCTCGGCCAGGCCGCCTTCGTCGCCCGCACCTCCAGCGGCTCCGGAACCCTCCAGCTCCTCGTCTCCGAGGACGGTGGCGCCACCTTCGCCGAAGCCGCCTCCTACGTCCTCTCCAAGACCGCCGCCTGGAAGACCAACACCTGGGCCACCCCCCTCCCCGACGGGGCCATCCTCCGCCTGGCCAACGCCTCCACCCGTGAAATCCGCCTCCACGACCTCGTCCTCTCCTCCTCCGCCACCGCCGCCGCCGCCCTCCCCGGCTACCCCCTCGCCCTCGACGCCGCCTCCGCCGGATCCCCCCCCGCCTACGTCGTCACCAGCCTCGACCGCCTTACCACCTACCACGTCACCCTCCAGGCCCAGGGCGTCGGCTGGACCACCGAATGGGCCGAGACCATCTCCGCCACCACCCTTGCCGATGGCCACACCCCTGCCTTCTCCCCCTGGCTCACCACCCCTTCCGTCGCCGTCGGAGACACCCTGACCGTCACCGTCGCCGCCTCCGGCGACCCCGCACCCGCCCTCGAGCTCCTCTCCGCGACCGCCACCGGCTCCGCCGAGCTCCTCTCCCCCGTCGCCGCCGACGTCACCACCACCGCCACCCTCGCCTACGCCCCCGACCCCGCCGACATCGGCACCAACACCTTCCGCATCCTCGCCTCCAACCTCTACGGCGCCGTCACCAACGACTTCTCCGTCCTCGTCACCCCCGCCACCAACGCCGCCGCCCGCTACGAGGCCTGGATCGCCGACGCCATCCCCGATCCCGCCGCCCCCGCCTCCGACCTCCTCCCCTCCGCCGACCCCGATGCCGATGGCCAGACCAACTGGCAGGAATTCCTCGCCGACACCGACCCTGCCGACCCTGCCAGCCTGCTGGAGCTCGTTCCGATGGCCTTCGACGCCGATGGCGCCCTCCTCTTCACCTTCCCCGCCTCCACCGGCCGCTACTACCAGCTCCTCTACGCCACCAACCTCCTCCAGCCTTTCGCCACCAACGCCCTAGGCTACGGCCCCGCCGCCGACGCCCCTCTCTTCACCAACCCCCTCCCCGCCACCTCCCCCGCCCTCTTCCTCCGCCTCCGCGCCCTCCTCGCCCCCCCCGAATAACCCCGTCCCTTGCTCAACCGGAACAGCTACCTTCCCTCCCCGGAGACCTCCCCATGAACAACGACTACACCCACCTTGGAATCCCCCAATCCCCGACCTCCTCCCCTGCCCATCGCTCCGGCGGCACGAACTCCGCCGGGTGCCTCACAACCATCGTGACGGTCGCCGTCGTGCTCCTGGTGCTGGCCGCCATCGTGGCCTTCGCCGCCATCTGGGTTCGCAACGGGCTCGTCGAAAAGTCGGAGGCCGTGTCCGCCCAGTGGAGCGAAATCGACAACCAGCTCCTCCGCCGCGCCGACCTCATCCCCAACCTCGTGGCCACCGTCAAAGGCTACGCCCAGCACGAGGAGGACATCTTCAAGGCCGTCGCCGACGCCCGCTCCGCCCTCCTGGCCGCCTCCAGCGCGCCCGACAAGGCCGCCGCCGACTCCGCCCTCGACGCCTCGCTCTCCCGCCTGCTCGCCATCGCCGAAAGCTATCCCGAGCTCAAGGCCAACGAAAACTTTGCCCGCCTCCAGGACGAGCTCGCCGGCACCGAAAACCGCATTGCCGTCGCCCGCACCCGCTACAACGAGGCCGCCCAAGCCCTCAATGCCGCCCTGCGCAAGTTCCCCGAGTCGCTTTTCGTGCCCGGCCTCGGCCTGGAAAAGGCCGACTACTTCCAGCCCCCGGCCGACGCGCCCGACCTCCAGCATCCGCCCACCGTCGCCTTCTAGCCCCTGGTCCTCCGCCCCATGGCCGCCGCCCGCACCCGCAACGCGAAAACCCGCCGTTGGCTGCAACGCGATGCCATCGGGACCGGTCTCATCCTGGCCGGACTGCTACTTTTGGCCGCGACCGTCGTCATCCTTCCGCTGCCCCTGCTCGTCCAGTTTTTCGCCAAGCACGCGCCCCCCGCGCCGCTCGAAGTGCCGCCCCTTACCGGCCGCGTCGTCGACCTGGCCCAGACCCTCTCCCCCGAGGATGCCGACGCCGTCGATGCGGAAATCCGCGCCCTCGAGGCGCATACCGGCGGCCAGATGGCCATCCTCCTCATCCCGTCCCTCAAGGGCAATCCGCTCGAGGAGTATGCCCTCAAGGTCGCCCAGGCCTGGCAACTGGGCCATGCCGGGGCCGACAATGGCGTCCTGCTCCTCCTCTCCCTGGAGGAACACGCCGACCGCCTCGAAGTCGGCCTCGGATGGGAGCCGCAGCTCACCGACGCCAAGGCTGGCGACATCCTGCGCGCCATGACGCCCTACCTTCGCGCCGACGCCGTGCGCGACGCCCTCCTCCTCGCCGTACGGTCCGTGGCCGAAGCCATCGCCGGTCCCACCTCCCTGCCGTCCCTCCCCCCGCCCCCGAACGCCCCCGCCCAGAAGACCCCCCTTTTCGCGTGGATTCTCATGATTCTCACGGGTAGCGCCATTGGCTCGCTCATCGCCGGGGGCATCATCCTCCCCGACGGGCCCGGGTCCGGCAGGTCCCGCACAAGCTCCTCTTCCGGCTCCTCCGCCCGCAGCCATTCCAGCTCCTCGCGCTCCTCCTCCAGCCATTCCTCCGGCTCGCATTTCTCCGGCGGCGGCGGACACTTTGGCGGCGGCGGCGCCTCCGGCCACTGGTAGCAGGGCTCACGTTTCCTCGGGGTGCGGGGCGTCGCCCTCCCCCTCCCCCGCCTGCTGCCTCCCGCCTCCTCCGGTGTAGCAACGGCCGCTTTTCTCCCGCCCAAAACATGTTTCCATTGTCTGGCGAAGCGGAGCGCAAAGCCCAAGCCCGCAGGGCGACGGGCGACCGCGACGCTTGAGCTTCCCGCAGGGAAGAAACGAGCGGAGCAAAGCGACGCGGAGTGGTCCAAAACCCCAAAACATGTTTCCATTGTCTGGAAAAATGCCCAAAGATGCTTCCATTCAATGGAAACCTGTTTCCCCGTTGCCGACGAAATCGCCCCAACCGACCTCCTCCTCTCGGCGTCTCCGCGTCTCGGCGCGAGCACCGTCTCCCGCCAGCGGTCGCACTGAATTGCGACCCTTTCACCCTTCAACTTTTCAACTCTTCAACCTTTCAACTTCCCGGACGCACGTTCGCCCAGTATACTTGAGAATAGTGGAGGACATGGACGCGTACGGGCGGTTCTGCCGGCCGACGGTCCGCCGAAAACCCAATGAAATCCATGAAAACGACCTTTTCCCGCGCTGTTTTCGCCCTGCTCGCGATTCCGCTGGCGGTTTCTGCCGCCGGGGAGGGCGGGCGGAATGGGTTTTATGTGTGGCAGCGCCACTGGACTCCCGCCGTGGAGGCGACCCTGTCGAATGTGCTGTCGAACAGCCAACGGCAGCTGTACGTGCTCGGCGGCGAGTTGGCCGTGGAGGCGACGGGCCAGCTGGCGTGGGCCAGTGCCGTGCCGCCGGAGGACCTGGTGGCGAATGGACGCGTGACGGTGGTGTTTCGGCTTCCGGTCGCGGCGCTGGACTGCCTGGAAAAGACGGCGGAGGCCGTGGCGGACCGCGCGTCCAGGGCCGGTGCCACGCGGCTCCAGCTGGATGTGGATGTGCCGGAAAGCCGCCTGCCGGACTATGCGCGCCTCCTCGCCGCCGTGCGGCATCGGTTGCAGATGCGGAGCCCCTCGCTCGTTCTCGGGGCGACGTTTCTCCCCTGCCATCTGGAACATGAAACCGCCCTGCAGCAGCTCTTGCGCTATCTCGACGAACCCGTTCTGCAACTCCATGGCATCGACCCGCCCCAGCGGCTGGAAGACGGCTGGGCGCTCATGCGGCGCGATGTCGTGTTCCCCGCCATTGAACGCGCCCAAGCCCTCGATTCCCGCTTCCGCTTTGCGTTGCCGACCTATGCCTACGTGCTGGAGTTTGCCCCCGATGGCTCGTTTTCGCGTCTTCATGCGGAAAGTTTTCCGGGCGTGGAAGCGTTTCCGGCCGACCGCATCCTGCAACTGGCGGCGCCTGACCCCGCGCTACTGGTCGAGGCTTGTGAAAAGTGTGGCCCGGGCCATGTTGTCTGGTTCCGGCTACCCATGCCGGGCCTCGACCGCCTGGCGCTGGACACTCAGACGCTGGCAGATATCGAAGGGGGCCTCGTTCCCGCAAAAAGGCTACGGCTGGAAAGCGTCCGCCCCTCTCCGAACGGACCACTGGAAATCTGGGCGCGCCACGAAGGCTACATCCCCCTGGCCGGACGGACTGTCCCCTTGACCTGGCAGGAAACCCCGCCCGCCACTGGCGAGTTCTGGCCGCTGGGCGGATGCAAGCTGCCGGAGCCCACCGTGGCCGGCGGACCGCTCCCCACGGCTCTCCGGATCGCGCCCCACGCCTGCGGAGAACGCTTCCTGGCCGCCCGCGTGCTAACGCAGGCGGAGTTCTGCGACCTTCAGCTCGAGGACCAAAACGATGAGGAAAAACCGTAGAATCTCAATTTTTCTGCACCTGCTGGCGATTGCGGCGGGCGGGCTTGCGGCGGCGGCGGCGTGGGCCTGCGGTCCGTTCTTCCCCGCCTCCTATTTCCCCTATCCCGAAGGAAACGGCTGGAAATCGCTCTATGACGTCCATCCCGACAAGCTCGCGGAACTGGCGCTGATCGGGCGTCACTACTATCCTGAATGGGTCGGCAAGGCCCCGCCGCGCAATCCCGTCAAAAGCGCCGAGGCCGATGAGCTGGATTTCCTCGCGGCCGCCCGGGCCGCCGGGGCGGATGCAACGTTTTTTCACGATTTTTCCCAGTTTTGCGCCTTTCGCGATGCCGCCGCCGACCTGCTGAAGGCTGGCGAAGAGGTTGCGCTTCCCCAAGACATTCCCCTCTGGGCGCGGGAATTCTACCTCTATGCCTTCGGGCGAGCGCAACGGCTGGCCGATGCCGAAATCCGCGACCCTGCCCCTTGGCGCGAACTGCTCGCCCTCCCGCCGGAGCAACGGCACTATCGCACCGTCTGGGTGCATTTTGGCCTTGTCATTGCCCAGGACAATGCCGATGGCCCCGCCATCGACGCCCATCTGCGCGACCTCCGCCGCGCCCTCGACGACGGCTTTGCCGACACCTGCGCCCTGGGCGAATCCGTCCTCCGCCAGCTGGCCCGCCGCGATGGCCCCGTCACGGGACTCCGCTTCCTGCCGCTTTGCCTCGCCGCCTATCTGCCCGCGACAGACGCCAAAAACGCCCCGCCGCCGCCCGACCTGGAGTGGATCCGCCGCGACCTCGCGATGTGGTTCGGGCATCCGTGGGAATATCCAACGCGCAACGCCATGGGCCGCGCCACCGCCGCCCGCCAGCACGCATTCGCACAGTGGGCCAACGCCGACCCCGTATGGGCCGAAGTGCTGCTCGCCGTCGATGCGCTCCCGTCCGACGTCATGCCGCCGCATCCCGTCCTGGAAGCAGATCGCCAGGCCTGGTGGGCCTTCGAACGCGGCGACCTCGCCAAGACCCGCCGGCTTCTCGCGCTCGCGCCCGAAGACTCGCTCATCCGCCTTTTCCTGGAGGCCCGCCTGGCACGACTCGACGGCGACATCGACCTTTCCGCCAAAAAGCTGCATCGCTGGCTGGAGGTCTGGGAGGAACAGGCACGTCCCGCCGTGCCCGCCTCCCGGGTCGGCTACACCGACCGCCTGGACGCGTCCTTCCTCTACAATGCGCCGCAGGACCCGGGCTTCCCTGCCGTCGTCGCCGGGGAGCTGGGCGTCATCGAGGTGACCCAGGCCGACGTCCAGGAGGCCCTGTGGACGTTTTCCCTGGCACACGACTGGCTGGACATGGCCTACGTGGCGGAACGCTGCCTGCTCCCCGACGAGCTGGCCGCCTTCCTGCGCGCCCACGCCGCCTCCCCTGCCGGGACGGCCCAGGAACTCTGGTCCGGCGACAACCTCCAACACCTGGCGCTCCGGCGATTCCTCCGCCTGGAACGCGACGACTTGGTCGCCGAGTTCGCCCCGCCGGGCACCCGGGACGACATCGACCGCTACCAGCGGCTCCGTGCCGCCGTGGCCGACCTCTCGGCCACCGACGACGCGCGCGCCCTCGCCGCGTTCAACCTGGCCCTGCTGCTTTCCGCGCGCGGCATGCAGCTGCTGGGCACCGAACTCGAACCCGACAACCGCATCAACGAGGGGCGCTACCCCATCAGCGGCTTCCCGCAGCAACCGGAAGCCCGCCGCGGATGGGGCGGCTACTCGCCCGCCTCGCCCTTGGCGCCCGAACGCCCCGACAACCTGATGGCCCCCACCGCCTTCCCCCACACGGTGGCCGCAACGTGGCAAAACCGCACGATTCCGTCCGACATCAAGACGCTACGCTACCACTACCGGCGCCTCGCCCTCGACGCCGCCGACCGCGCCGCCACGCAGGCGACCGACCCCGACCTCCAGGCCGCCGCGCTGGTGCTGTGCGGCGCGCTCAACTGGCCCGACGCCTCCCAGGCCGATTTCTGGTACAAGCAGCTCTGCAAGCTGGGCGACCATCCCTTCGCCGCCGATGCCCTCGCCACCCACTGGTTCCCCCGGCTTCCTCTCCAGGCGCTCCAGGACTCCATCCACCGCGACCGCCGTCCCTACGGCCCCGCCTTCCCTCCCCTCTGGACCCTCGACGACATCCACCGCTTTGTTTCCTCCTCCGGTGCCCTCCTCCCCTCCCCCTGACCGCGCCCTTCTGATGTCCCCGGAAGGTGCGGGGGCTCCCTCCGTCCTTTGCTCCCCCTCTCCCCGCCCCCTTTTCTCTCAGGGTGCGGAGCGTCTCCCCCGCCCCTCCCCCGCGCCCCCATTGCACGACTCTTCGCAACGGATGCGGTGCGTTGACTCTGGCGAAGCGCCATCTTGCCCGGGCTTTTCTTTGCGCTCGACAAGAGCCCGCAACGCGCTAGAATGAAGCTACATTTGTCATGAACTCCTTCCAGATTCCCACCGCGATCCACTTTGGCACCGGGGCCCTCGACTGGCTGAAGACCCTCAAGTGTCGCCACGTCTTCGTCGTCGCCGACCCCTTTGTCGTCAAAAGTGGCGCGATTACGCAGATCACGGGCCGGCTCGAGGCCGCCGGCGTCCCCTCCACCATCTTCTCGGAAGTCATTCCCGACCCGCCCATCGAGACGGTCGCTGCGGGCGTCAAGGCCCTCCTGGCCACGGAAGCCGACGTCATGGTCGCCATCGGTGGCGGCTCCGCCCTCGACACCGCCAAGCTCATCCGCGAATTCGCCCGCCCGATGCGCTCCGGCAACACGCTGCTCCGCCTCGTCGCCATTCCCACCACCTCCGGCACGGGCTCCGAAGTCACCTCCTTCGCCATCGTCACCGACACCGCCGCCCGCAACAAGGTCACGCTCGTCGACGACTCCCTGCTTCCCCAGGACGCCATCCTCGACGTCGAGCTCGTCAAGACCGTCCCCCCCGCCCTCGTCGCCGACACCGGCCTCGACGTCTTCACCCACGCCATGGAGGCGCTCGTCTCGCCGCAGCACAACGACTTCACGGACGCCCTGGCCCAGAAGGCCATCGAGCTCGTCGGAGCCTATCTACTGCGCTCCTACCTCGATGCCGGCGACCTCCGCGCCCGCACCAAGATGCACTCCGCCAGCTGCCTGGCCGGGATGGCCTTCAACGCCGCCAGCCTGGGCCTGAACCACGGCATCGCCCACACCCTGGGCGGCCACTTCCACATTCCCCACGGCCGCGCCAACGCGATTGTCCTGCCCCAGGTCATCGCCTTCAACGCGGGCCTGGAGCCGGGCATGGCCACGTCCGCCCTGCAATCCACGCATGCCGTCCGCGCCTATGTCGCCTGCGCTCGTCTGCTGGGCCTCCAGTCGATGTGCGCCGCCACGGCCGTCCGCGCCCTGATCCAGTGGGTCGGCTTCATGCGCCACGAGATGAAGGTTCCCGCCTCCGTCTCCGAGACGGGCAAGTGCTCCGAGGCCGAATACCGCGCCGCCGTCCCTGAAATGGCCGATGCCGCCCTCAAGGACCGCTGTACTGCCGGCAATCCTCGCCCCGCCACCCACGACCAGGTCGTCGCCATCCTCAACGCCCTCTGGTAGGCCCGACCTCGCCCCCCCACTAGCATCCTAGAATCCTAGAGCCCTAGCCATTCTAGCTTTTCTAGATATCTAGATATCTAGATATTTCTAGAAATCTCTAGAATTTTCCAACCTTTCGCCCTCTCCCCCTGCCCCCCCCCGCTCACCCTAGCCCTGCAGGGCGGCGGAAATGGCGGTGCGGGCGGCTTGCAAGGCGGCTGCCAGCTGGGTGGCGTCCTTGCCGCCGGCCTGGGCCTGGGCGGGCTTGCCGCCGCCGCCGCCGCCGACCAGCTTCGCAACCGGACCGATGAGCTTGCCGGCGTGGAGTCCGCGGGCCAGGGCGTCGGGCCCGAGCTTGAGGATGAGGGTGACCTTGCCGCCATCGGTGCCGGCGAGGAACGTCGCCCCGGCCGGATGGCTGGCAAACAGGGAGTCGGCCAGGGCGCGCAGGGGCTCGGCGGCGAGTTCGCCCGCGCTTTCGACCAGCACGGGCACGCCCGCGACGTCGGCAAAATTGGCGGCCAGGGCGGCCCCCTTCTCCAACGCGGCCTTTTCGGCGGCGGCCTTGAGGTCCTTTTCGAGCTTGCGCACCGTCTCCTGCAAGGCGGCGACGCGGGCGGGCACTTCGGCGGGCGTGATGGACAGGGAGCTGGAGAGCGTGGACAGGATTTCGTGCTCGTCGGCGGTATGGTCGCAGGCGGCAAGGCCGGTCATGGCCTCGATGCGGCGGACGCCGGCGGCGACGCTCGTCTCGGCGACGATGCGGAAGGGCCCGATGTCGCCAGTGGCGGAGACGTGGGTGCCGCCGCAGAGCTCGCGGGAGACGCCGTCGCAGTCGACGACGCGGACGACGTCGCCATACTTTTCGTCGAAGACGGCGACGATGCCGGAGCCGGGGATGTCGCGGAAGGGCATCTCGTAGGTCTTGACGGGGTGGTTCTCGCAGATGAAGCGGGTGACGAGGCGCTCGATGGCGCGGAGCTTGTCGGCGGGAATGGCCTCGAACCAGGTGAAGTCGAAGCGCAGGCGCTCGGGCGAGACGTAGGAGCCGGCCTGCTTGATGGAGTCGGTGCCGAGGACCTGCTTGAGGGCCGCGTTCAGGAGGTGGGTGGCGGTGTGGTGGCGGCGGATGGCCGCGCGGCGGTCGGCGTCGACACGGGCGGTCAGGAGGTCGCCGCGGCGGAGGGTGCCGGCGGCAAGGCGTCCCTTGTGGAGGACGATGCCGAGGGCGGGCCGCTGCGTGTCGGCGACGTCGAAGCGGAGGCCGGTGGCCGCGTTCTCGAGGATGCCGGTGTCGCCGACCTGGCCGCCGGACTCGGAGTAGAACGGCGTTTCGGCCAGCAGGACGGCGGCTTCGGCGCTGGCGGAAATGGAGTCGACGGGGGCGCCGTCGGCGAGGATGGCGAGGACCTGGGTGTCGGCGACCAGGGTGGTGTAGCCGACGAAGCTGGTCTTGAGCCCCTGCTCGACAAAGGCGGAGACGATGTCGTTCTCGGCGGCGGCGTTGGTCTTGCGGGCGGCGCGGGCGCGGTCCTTCTGCTCGGCCATGAAGCGCTCGAAGGCGGGGGCGTCGAGCTTGAGGCCCTTCTCCTCGGCCATCAGGACGGTGAGGTCGACGGGGAAGCCATAGGTGTCGTAGAGCTTGAAGGCCTCGTCGCCGGGGAACGTCTTGCCGCCGGCGGCCTCGATGCGGGCGACGACCTCGTTGAAGAGCGCGATGCCGCGGTCGAGCGTCACGCCGAACGACTCCTCCTCGGCCTTGAGGGCGCGGAGGATTTCGGCGCGGCGGGCGGTCAGCTCGGGGAAGATGGGGGCCATTTGCGCCTCAAGCGTCGGGAAGAGGTCGCAGAGGAACGGCTTCGTCAGGCCCAGGCTGCGGCCGAAGCGCGCGGCACGGCGGAGAAGGCGGCGCAGCACGTAGCCGCGGCCGTCGTTGGAGGGCATCACGCCGTCGGCGATGGCGAAGGAAAGCGTGCGGAGGTGGTCGGCGATGACGCGCATGGCAACGGCGTCCTCGGGGGCCTTTTCCGGCGCGTAGGGCCGTCCCGCCAGCGCGGCAACGGCGGAAATCAGCGGCATGAAGACGTCCGTGTCGTAGTTGCTGTGCTTGCCCTGGAGGATGGCCGTGACGCGCTCGAAGCCCATGCCCGTGTCGACGCACTTCGCCGGCAGGTCGTCGAGCGAGCCGTCGGACTTGCGGTTGTGCTGCATGAAGACGAGGTTCCAGATCTCGATGACGTCGGACGTGCCGGCGTTGACCATCGCAGCCGTGGCGTTGCCGTCGGGCGTGCAGTCGTAGTGGATTTCGCTGCAAGGGCCGCAGGGGCCGGTCTCGCCCATCTCCCAGAAGTTCTCCTTCTCGCCAAAGCGCAGGATGTGCGTGGGGTCGATGTCCGTCACGGAGGCCCACAGCTCGGCGGCCTCGTCGTCGGTGCGGTAGACCGTCGCCCAGAGGCGGCGCTTGTCCAGCCCCCAGACCTTGGTCAGCAGCTCCCAGGCCCAGGAGATCGCCTCGCGCTTGTAGTAGTCGCCGAACGACCAGTTGCCCAGCATCTCGAAGAGCGTGTGGTGGTAGGTGTCGCGCCCGACCTCCTCGAGGTCGTTGTGCTTGCCGGACACGCGGATGCACTTCTGGGTGTCGGCGACGCGCTTCCATTCGCTCTTGCGCGCCCCCAGGAAGATCTCCTTGAACTGGTTCATGCCCGCATTGGCAAACAGCAGCGTCTTGTCCGTCGGAATGACGACGGGGCTGGACGCGACGATTTCGTGGCCCTTGGACTTGAAGAAGTCGAGGAACGACTGGCGGATTTCGGAAGATGTCATGGTCATGGGAACCTCCTGGGGCCTTGCGCCCGCAAAAACGCGCGTGATTGTGCCACGCCCCCGCCAAAAGGGAAGGAAAAACGCAAGCCAAGGCGAAAAATTGGCGGAAATCAGGCCGCAACGGCAGAGGTCGCGCGGAGCCGCTGGCGCAGACGGCGCACGCCCAGGGTGCCCATCTGGACGAGGGCCAGCAGGGCCAGGGCCGGATCCAGAAAATAGCCGAAGCGGACGAAGAAGGTGGTGGGCGGATAGGCCGGGATGGGCACTTGCACGTGCAGGACGCCGGGACGCGCCGTGACGGGCCCTGGTGCCGCCGCCGAGGCCTCCGGCAGGGAGGTCGGCGCAGCCGACGGCAGGCCCAGGATGGCGCTGAACCGTCCCGAGGGGTCGATGGCGCACGTCAGCCCCGTATTGGCGCAACGCAAAAGCGGACGGCGGGTCTCGATGGCCCGCAACGAGGCGTTCGCGGCGTGCTGCCGTGGACATTGCACGTCATCGAACCACGCGTCGTTGGTCAGGTTGACCAGCAGGGATGAGCCATGGGCCACGTCGGCACGGGCCAGCCCCGGAAAGATGTCCTCGTAGCAGATGAGCGGCGACAGGGCCCATTCGCATCCCGGCAGCCGGAAAAGTCCGCTGGTCTTGCCTGCAACGAGCGAGAGCGGCGTCCCGACATGGATGGCCAGCCATTCCTGGACTCGGGTGGACAGCCAACAGAGTATCGGCGTGTATTCGCCCACGATCACGAGCTTCCGCTTGGCATAGCTGGCCAGGGGCTTGCCGCCAGGCGCGAACAGGATGGCCGAATTGGCGTAGTCGTACGTCGCCTTGTCCTCATGGACGAACAGGTCGAGGGAGCCAATCAGCAGGGAGGGACACCGCCCGGGAAACGCGGCCAGCAGGTTGGTCACAACCGCATAGGAGCGCGGCGAATAGAGGACTTCGTCGGGCAGCGCCGCCTCGGGCCAGATGAGCAGGCGGGGCGGAACCGCAACGGCAGAGGAAGACATCGAAAGCCCCGTCCCTTCCCCTGCGGCCGTGGAGACGACCTGCATGGCCTCTCGCGAAAGGGTATCCAGACGCGAATAGATGAGGTCGACCTTTTCGGCATTCCACTTGTCGGGCTGGGGAATGGCCGGCTGGACGAGCGCGACCGGAAGCGTATCCGCGGCATAGGCCGGAGCCGCGAGGCGCGCATCGATGCGCCCGAGCAGCCAGTGGCCAGTCCAAAACGCCCCGGGAAGCAGCACCAAAAGCAGCGCAGCCGGAGCGCGTCGCCGCCACGGCTGGCAAGCCGGCACCAGCAGCACCGCGAGCGCCGCCGCCACCAGCGCCGCCAGCAACGTCAGCAGGGGCGTCCCGCCCAGCTCGGCCAACTGGGCCAGCGGCAGACAGCTGGCGACGCCCACGGCCAGACGGTTCCAGGGGAATCCCCCGAAAAGAAAGGCCAGCAGCGACTCCCAGGCCGTGTAGAGCAAGGCGGTCTGGAGCGCCCAGCGGAACGGACAATGGCTACTCGTGGGCGGCGCATGCACGGCCGCATAGCGGATTGCCGGCAGCACCATCGCGGCACAGGCCGCCGCCAGCACGATCCAGCCTACGACGGAGACGCCCGTCAGCCAATGGAGCGTCAGCAAACGTCCCCCAAAGGCCGCCAGAAAGGCCCAGCCGATCGCCTGCCGCGGCGGCAAGAGGCGCGGCAGCGCAAAGAGAAAAGCCAACGACAGCATCGCCGCCACCGCCCCATGCCACGTCGTCCCCGCAGTCGTGAAGTCAAAGGCAACCTCCGGAGCCGCCAGCGCATGGCTCACGACCGCCGGAATCGCCACCAGCAACGCCAGCCAAGAACGGGAATCAAAAAATGACAGCTTTTTCACGGCAATATCGTAGCGGTTCGTGGGTTTTGTCGGCAATCAATAGAACCGCCTCGGGACAAAGGCGGCCGGGGACGCAAACGGGGCCTCCGCCGGGGCACCCCACAGCTTCTGGAGCCATTCCGGACGCGCACCGGGCGTTGTCCAGAGCCCGCCGCGCGAGGCATACAGGATTTCCAGCACCTTGAGCAACGCCTTGCCCGTCTTCGCGGGGAGGTAGCGCACGGGCGAGGTCACGCACAGGCCAATCCCCTCCCGTCCCGTCGTCGGGTCGGGCTGCCGCGTCAGCTCCACCCCGGGCAACTCTTCGTCGCGAAGCCGCCCCAACGCCTCGCCTACGTCCAGGTCGGGTGCCGAAACCACCTGAAACGCCTGGTCGCTCGCCCGTGCATGGGAAAAATAGGGCAAGGCCTCCAGGAAGACCGTCGCCGGAAAGCAAAGAGCCGCCTCCAGGTTCCGAATCGCCGGCGATGGCACCGGGAAGGCCCCCGGGAACAACGCACGCAACTGCACCAGCGAATCGTCCGCCACCTCCTCCCCCCCGCACCCTGGCCGCGCTTTCCTGGCATGGCTTGCCTTGCTCACCGGCCGCGCCAGCCCGTGAACCCGGGCCACCAGCAAGTCCAGCTGCGGCAACGGCAGCGTCGCCTTGAGCTGCCAGGCCACTTCGCCCGGCGTCAAGCCATAGACGAAAGGCACGGGAGCCAGCGCCACGAAAGAGCTGTATGCCGCCGCCAGCATCGGTCCGTCCGGCGCCGTGAACATCAGCGGATCCGCGCGATCCGCCACCACCAGCGGAATATGCCGCGCCGCACACGCCTCCATCACCAGCCGCAAGGTGGAAACATACGTGTAGGCCCGGCATGCCAGCGTCTGGAGGTCGAAGATCATCAAATCCAGCCCCTCCAGCATGGCCGGTGTCGGGGCGCGCGTCTCGCCGTACAGCGAATAAATCGGCAGCCCCAACGCCGGATGCACCCCACCGGCCACCGCATCTCCGGGGCCGGCCCGCCCGAAAAAGCCGTGCTCCGGACCGAAAAGCGCCGCCAGCGGAAGCCCTTGGCGCAGCAGGTAGTCGCATGAATGCTCCCCTCCCCCCGTCAGCGACGCCGGATGCGCCACCAAGCCGATGCGCCTCGCGCCCCGCACCAGCGGGCTGTCCGGAAGGTTTTCGATGCCGGGCCGTATCCCCTCCCCCGCCTCCGCCGCGGACGACCGGGCCTCCCTGCGGCCACGGATCACTCCCCCCCCTCCTTCGGAGCCGCCGCGCCTCCAGCCACCCCCGAAGCCCCATCCACTCCGGCGCTCGATGCTCCCGCCCCGCTCGCCACCGCCGCCGCCGCAGTCGGCGCATCGAACTGCTCCGCCGCCGCCAGAATCTCCTCGCGCGACGCCTCCCGCATGATGAGGCCCTTGAAGTGCGGATTCCTCAACGCAAACGTGATTCTTGCCAGCAACTGCAAATGGACGCGAACATTCGGGGCCAGCGGGCAGAACAGAATCCGCACCGGATGCCCGTCAATCGCTGCAAATTCCAGCGGATGCTCCAGAAACCCCAGGAAAATCCGCGGCGACTGCAACTCCAGCACGCCCGGATTCCGCAAATGCGGCAGGGCAATCCCTTCGCCGATGCCCGTGGATTGCAGCTGTTCCCGCGCCAGCAGGGCCTGACGCAGGAAAGGACGGTTCACCGTGTCCGGCAGATTCATCAGGGCCACCACATGCTGGAAGACCTCCTCCAATGTCGTTCCTTCGATTCGATAGTGGATGCCGCCCTGGCGAAGCGCCTGGGCCAGAGACACCGCCGGAACCGATGTGTTGACCATCGGGGCCGTTCCTCCCCCGGTCGCACCGCTAGACGGCTCGTCCGGCGTGAAATTGATCCGCTTGGAGGTCGCCCACTCGAAAAGCATGGCCCGGTTGATCCGATACTGCCCCGCTACCCGGTACGCTGGCAACCCGCCCGTCTGAATCCAGCGGTAAATCGTCTTCTCGCCCACATTGAGCGCCTGCGCCGCATCCTTGACCGTCAATTGCATCGCTTGTCTCCTTCCGATGGGAAAAATGTACAATCCGCCGGGAGAAATGTCAACTCCGCTCCACGCGGCCCAGATTGCCCAAAACAGCACTCACAACGCTCATCCCGTCAGTGGAGACGCGAGCCACATCGGCCTCCAGGGCTCGCACGACCACTGTTGTTCATGGAATCACTCTTCCGCTTCTCGCGCCCGCCATGCCGGAAGCTTCCGGCGGAGCAACTCCGGCAACTGCGAAAGACAAGCCAGACGGTAGGTCGCCTCGCTCGGCAACTGGGCCTCGGGCGGAGCGGGGGTGCCGTCGTCGTCGACCCGCACGGTGACCGCCACCCCGGCATTGAGCCCGGTCAGGACATCTCGTTCGCGGTCGCCAATCATCCAGGACCGCGTCAAATCAATGGCGTATCGCGCTGCCGCCCGTAGCAACAACCCAGGATGCGGCTTGCAGTCGGGATGGCCCGCATCGAGGCCGGTGTAGCACAGGATGTCAAGCAGCTGGAGCCCTTGCGCCCTCGCCGCAGAACGCAGGGCGTCATGCATTGCGTCGAGCTCCGCCGGAGGCACGAGCCCCTTCCCCACCCCGCGCTGATTGCTCACGATCACGGCAGACCAGCCCTTTTCAGCCCCCGCCGCCACGGCCGCCAGAAACTCGGGCCGAATGTGGAAGTCGGCCCGCTTCGTGACATAGCCGGGCCCTGGGGAAATGTTGGCAATGCCGTCGCGATCGAAGAAGAGGCAGGGCCGCAGTCCCTTCGGAGAGGCCTTGCCATCGGAAACAGCACCCGTCGCGCTCACATCCCCGTGCCCCGAATCATGGCCCCCAGTGTCTTGGCTAGAATCTTGAAGTCGAGCAACAGGCTCCAGTTGTCAATGTACTGGAGGTCGAGGTGCATCCATTCCTCAAACGACAGCGCATTGCGGCCGCCAATCTGCCAAAGGCAGGTGCAGCCCGAGCGCATCGACAGGCGCCGACGCTGCCAGGGCTCGTATTTCTCGACCTCGGCCGGAATCGGCGGACGTGGCCCCACCAGCGACATGTGCCCCAGGAACACGTTGAACAGCTGCGGCAGCTCGTCCAGGCTGTAGCGACGCAAAAACTTCCCGACCCGGGTCACGCGCGGGTCGGCCTTGATCTTGAAGGTCGGCCCCGTGGATTCGTTGCGGGAGGCCAGCTGCTCCAGCATCTTGTCCGCCCCCTGGACCATGGTCCGGAACTTGTACATCGGAAAGGTGCGGCCACGCCGGGTGGATCGGACCTGGGTGTAGATGACCGGCCCCGGCGACGTCAGCTTGATCAGCAGCGCAATCACCGCCAGCAACGGCGAGAAGAGCAGCAGCAGGAACGCGGAGCCAATGATGTCGAACAACCGTTTGAGCGCCAGGGACAGCCCGCTCTTCCGGGTGGCGGAGAAGAGCAGGATGGGGCGCCCTTCCACTTCGTCGATGACGGGCAGGCACAGCCCCCGCCGCAGATAGGACGGCATCAGCCACGTCTCGATGCCTTCGATCTGGCAGAGATTGAAGAGCGACGCCGCCGAGGCGTGCGTCAGCGAGTCGGGGAAGATGGCCACGATGTCGGTGGCGTTGTGGTGGATGTAGTCCGCCATCGTCTCAGGCGACCCGACGCGGGGAATGGAGAACCCCTCGGGCACCGGCGCGTCGGCAAGGATGCCGACTGGCTCAATCACGTGCCGATAGTTCGGATTCGTGATGATTGAGACAAACTTCTGGGCCTCGGCGGACAGCGATCCCACGGCCACCAGCAGGTGCGGCGGCGTTTCCGTGCGGAACAGGAACGGCTGAATCCAGGTCGCCCGGATGAGGATGGCCCCCGCCGCATAGAGGGCGTGGAGGAAGAGAATCGTGCGCGGCACCGAGTAAATCCGCAACGCGTAAAGCAAGGCCAGCGTCGCAAAGAGCGAAATGCCAGCCGCCACCACGATCCGGATGCGGCGGGGACGGTCCGCCGGCACGAAAATGCGGTTGTAGACTCCCGCCAGCTCCAGCGTCAGGCACCAGATCGGCACCACCGCCAAATACAGCCACGCCGTGTGCCAGAACATGTCGAAGGTGGCAAAGAGGTTCGCCGTGTCGAAATAGTTCAGGATCTTGTGCGTGACCAGTGCGGCGAGCAGCGTGAGCACCACCAGCACGCCATCGATGAACGCCGCGAGGCCGGATTGGAAATGACTAGACTTGAAAAGCATTTTCGGGTGCCGAAAAGAAATCGACCATGCCTACGGAGCTGACGTGGTCCGCGCGAAATCCTGGCGCAGAAGTTCGACCACCGACCGGAAGCGGGCCAGGTTTTCCGGCGAAAGCCGCGCCAGCGTCTCGTGGGTGTCGAGCAGCGTCGCCGCCATCGCCTGGTCGCCGACTGGCCCCGCCTCGACGGGGGCCAGCGCCGCCACCAGCGCCGAGAGGTCAACCTCGTCGGAGGCCGGCACGATGCGCATGAGCCGGTCGACGCCCAGCCCCTTCAGCAACGCCAGGATTCGCGCCGGAATGTTCAGGAACCGCAAGGGCACCGCCTCCGGCTTGCCCGCCGCCTGCGAGGCCGAGGCAATCGCCCCCATGAAGGACGAATCCACCGCCGTGGTGGCCGCCATGTCCACCAAAATCACTGTCGGCGCAGACAGCCTGGCCGCCTGGAGCGCCTGCCGGAAGGCCGGCACCAGCCGGAAACTCGCCCGCCCGGAAACTGCCACCAGCGCCACGTTCTCGGCCGTCGCCGCCAGAATCCGGGTCGGCGCTTCGGCTGTGGGCGCGGGAGACGTGGAAGGATCGAAAGGGGTGTCTGTCATCACAAGATCCTTATTGGGGCCAGTCGACGGACTCGATTCGCTGCAAGACGCGCCCCCGCGAGGCGAGCGTCGCACGCCAGTGCAGAACCGGAGAATAGGCACGCGGAATGGGAATGTCCATGGCATGGTAGCCCGCCGGGGTCGTGGGCAGCCGCATCGCGGTCGAATGATTGACCATCGGCAACGACACGGTGCGGTAGTCGAAGACCAGCAACAGCGGCAACGTGGCGGCGGCCGGCGTCGTGAAGTATCGCACCGTGTATTGCTCGGAGGAGGAGGGCGTATCATCCTCCATGTCGGCAAAGGAAATCCGAGCCCCACGCGGCGGCGGGGTCGGCGGCGGCAACGCGGAATGCTCGACCGTCAGCAACAGGGCAGAGGTCGTCGCGCGAGAAGTCGATGCCGCCGGCGCCCGGCCCTCAGCCCCCCGCTGGGCCCAGACCTCGACTGCCCCCCAGACGAGCAATGTCACCGCCAGCCCTCCCACCAGCGACAAACGTCCAATTTTGGAAAAAAACATAGGCATACGCCCCAAACCCTACCACGCCACCACTGGCAAGAAAAGCACAGAAACGGAAAGCGGACGGGATTTTTCGCCTCCCGTCCTGCCTCCAAGGCCGTTCCCATGTCCCCTGGACACAAAATGAAAGAGGCGGAATTCCTGAATAATTCACCGAAATCTCATGGCACCGGGGCGCGATGGGAACACGGGGGCCCCGGAAAACCGTGATGCCAGCTCGTGCTACTTCTCGACGGGAACCACGATGCCGCGCAACAACACCCGCTGGCAGGCCAGAAACACCGCCAAGGTCGGAATCGCCGCCAGGATGAGCGAGGCCTGCACCACGCCCGGCCCGCTGCGCTGCTGGAGCTGATAGAGCCAGACCATCAGCGTCCACATCTTCGGCGACTGGCAGATCAGCAGCGCATACATGAAGTTGGCGTAGGCCACCGTGAACGCCTGGAGCGCAATCACCGACAGAATCGGCGTCGACAGCCGCATGGTCAGTTGCCAGAACAGCGTCCACTCCCCCGCCCCGTCGATCTGCGCCGACTCGTACAGCTCCTGCGGCAGCGAGTCGAAGAACCCCTTGAGCAGGAAAATCGAGTAGCCGCTGGCCATGCCGGGCAATAGCAGCGCGGCAAACGTGTTGAGCAGCCCCAGCTCGCGTAGCAGGATGAATACCGGGATCTGCGTCACCATGTGCGGAAACGCCATCGTCAGCATCAGGAAGAAGAGAACCTGGTTCGTGGCCCGCAACTTCGCCCGGCTCAGCGCATAGGCCGCCAGCGGATTGACCAGCAGCGCCAGCAGCACCGCCAGTGCGCAGTAGACGACCGTGTTGAGGATGCCCCGGCCATGGAACAACACGTAGTCGAGCACCGTCCGGTAGTTGCGCCAGAGAAATTCGCGGCGGATGGCCGTGCGGTGCTCCCGGAAAAGCCGCGCATGGTAGGCCAGTTGCGGCATCGGCACCCAGGCACCATCGGCCGGCACGCGCCCCGTCTCGCGCAGCCACGCATTCCAGAGGTGGTCGGGCGTCCGGAGGCGGCCATCGACGGTCCGCCACCGCGACGACAGCGACTGCCCCGCAAACTGCCGCCAGACCACCCCGAAGGCCGGCGTCGGCTCCATCATCCACGTCGCCGCCTCCCCCGCGTCACGCGGTGAGATTACGGTGGAATCTTCGGGTTTTTCCGCATTTTCTCCTTCCACCCCGGCCGCCGCCGCCCCTTCTTCCGGCTCGGGCGGCCCCCCCTCGCACAAGAGATCGGACATCAGATGCAGGGTCTCCGGGAAAGGAATCTCCGCCCAGCTCCGGTAGCCCGTCCCGAGGGCGCGATTCACCTCCTCCAGTCCCGGACCGTACCGTGGCTTCAGAAACAGCCGATGCCAGTAGCCTTCCGCGCAGGCCACGCTCCGGGTCCAGGCGGGCGCGGACGTCGCCGTGTAGTCGCGGAGCGCCTGCACGACCGCCGATTCAGGCACGTCCGAGTGCGGGAAAAGCGTTGCCGGCGGCTGGGCAAAGACGTCGTACCACGCCTCAAAGTCCGTCCCCAGCGCCTGGTTGAGGGCGTCCAACGTCCCAAAGCGCCATTGAAGCGCCTCCCGGAACCCGCGCAAGGCCACCGGAAACGCCCCCGCCTGCGGTGCCCAGTAGTGGCCCTGCAAAAACGCCGCCGCCGGCAAGGCCCCGCTCGCCAGGAACGCTTCCCACGCCTCCACCCATTCCTCCCCCGGTGCCTCGCCTTCGGCAGGCAGGCGCGCATCCGCAAACGTCGTCCAGCTCGTGTCCAGCGCGATGTTCATGGCATCGACGGACTCGTTGAACAACGCTTCCAGATGCTTCTGCCAGAGCAACTGCTCATGCTGCAGGAACCCCGGCACCAGCCGCGCCTCGCGCTGGTCCGCCACCGACTTCGTACTGCCCGCCAGCACCAGCCCCAGCGGAATCACCATGCACGCCGCCCCCGCCGTCAGCAATGCATAGATCGCCCCCACGAGCAGCCGCCCGCGCCAGGATCGTCGGTTGATGGGACTCAAAATGGCCATGGCCCGTCCATCCTAGCCGCCCCTCTTCCCCGCCGCGAGCAAAAACGCCACCAGGATTGGCAATGCGTGGCCATGGGATTGCATTGGAGTTGTCATGCGAAAAACTATAGAGATGGCGCCGGATTTTCCGACGACGGACTCGGCGGAAAAGACAAGCAAAATCCATAGATTTTCGCTTGACGACTCCATTGGACACGCCGCTGCTGTCGTGAATCGCAGCCATTATACATACGAATGTCCAGCGACCACACCTTGCGCTTGACTCCTCGGCCTCTTTCCGCTTCACTTGGGGGCACATGAATGGGTTCTCTTTCCATCTTTCCTCCTCGGCGGAAGGCTGTGTCCAGCCATGAAGCTCTACCAGCGTTATCTTCTCGCGCAGGTCCGGCGCCCGTGGGCTTATATTTTGGTCGGCTTTTGCGCCATTGTGGTGCTCATCGACCTCTTCGACAACTTCTCCGACTTCATGGACGGCAGCCTTCCGCTCCACCAGATCGCACTGTACTATTCCATTCTGATTCCAACGTATCTGCCGTACATGCTGCCCGTTTCGATTCTGCTGGCGCTGCTCTATGCCCTATGGAATCTGGGCAAGTCATCCGAAATCACGGCCATGCGCGCTTGCGGCTTGTCGCTGTCGCAGATTATCTCGCCCTTTCTGTGGATGGGACTGGTCTGTAGCATGGCGCTGTTGACCATCAACGAATGCTTCAACCCGTGGGCGATGCATTGGACGCGTCAATTCCGGGAGGAACGCCACGATGGACAGACGGTTGGCGACCATGTCGTCTGGAATATCGCCTACATGAACGAGCCGGCGCATCGGCGCTGGCAGGCCGCCTCTTTCAATCCTCGGGCTTCCGCATCCTACGAACTCCGGGACCTGTCCATCACCCAACAGCGGCCTGACGACACCGTGGAGTTTCGGCTCGAGGCGACACGTGGGGCCTGGGTCGATGGCCACTGGTGGTTCGAGAACGTCAACACGCGCTATTTCGATCGCAACAACCGCCCTCTCGGCCGCGTCGAGCCGGCGGCGCAGCTTGATCTCACGAGCCTGTCCGAGATCCCGCGCGATTTCATCGACGAAACCAAGGATCCGGAGACGGAACGCTCCATGGCCGACATTCGCCGCTTCCTTGCCACGCACAACATCTCGCGGCAGACGCGGAACCGCTTCCTCGTGGACTACTGGTATCGGCTGGCGTCTCCCTGGCTGTGCCTGGTCGTCGTGCTGCTGGGCGTGCCGTTCGGCACCTCCACCTCGCGACGCGGCATGGGCATGGGCATCTTGTTCGCTCTGTTGTCGTTTTTCGGCTATTATGTGCTGATGAGCTTTTGCCTCCACTGGGGCAAGATGCCTCCTCAGGCGCTTCCGCCATTTGTGGCGGCCTGGCTCCCGAATCTTTTGTTCTCGACGCTGGGAGTGACTCTGCTCTATCGAATCCGCTAAGATAATGCGTGGCCGCATGCGGCACCCCAGGAGGCTGGGGCCGGGGATGAGGAACGGGGCGGAACGCCTTTCGGATGGCCGCGTGCGGGCCATAAGCGGTTCGAACATCGGCGGCCCTGCAAACCGTCCTTGCGCTTGCTGCACATCTGGATAAGCTGACCAGTTCATTTTGGATCTTTTCCCTTCCCCTCTCCCTCCCTTTCTGCTATCTTTTGTCGACCATGCAATCCCGCCGTCTACTTTTCGCCCTGCTTTTCCTCGCCCTTGCCCTGGGCGTCATTGCCGCCCTCTGGACGGGCCGCCTCGGCATTGCCCGCCTGCTGGGGCTTTCGCGCCCCCATGCCCCCGCCGTGCCCCTTGCCGCCTCCGTCCAGGATGCCCTCGGCCGTACCATCCCCGTCCCGGACACCCGCCCCCGCCGCATCCTCATTGCCGGCAAGGCCCCCTTTGCCATCCAGGACACGCTCATGCTCTTCCCGTCCGTCCGCGCCTCGGCCACGCTTCTAGGCCGCCGCGCCGCCGCCCAGCGCGAGGACGGAGCCGCCGTCCAGGACCTGCTGCTTGACGCCTGGGCCTCCCCTTCCGTCCGCTCCCCATCCCTCTCGCTCTTCACCGAAGGGTCGGCCGAGGACATTGCCGCCGCCGACCCCGATCTCATCCTCCTCAAGTCCTCCTCCCATCTCTTCGGCGAATCTCTGGAGCCCCTTGGTCTGCCCCTCGCCTACCTCGACCTCGAATCCCCGGACGACTACGCCCGCGACCTCCTCCTCCTGGGCGACCTCCTCCACGCCCCCGACGATGCTGCCCGCCTCGCCGCCACCTACGCCGCCACCGTCGCCGACGTCACCACCGCCGTATCCCGCGCCCGCGCCGCCGGTGCGCCCGCCCCGCGCGTCTTGCTCTGCCAGGTCAACGCCTCCCGCGGCCCGGACGGCTGCCGGGTCCCGCCCCCCGACTGGATCCAGACCTGGCTGGTCACAGCGGCTGGCGGCATCCCCTGCTGGACGAACGCCATCCTGCCCGGCCAGTGGGCCAACGTCACCCTGGAGCAGGTTGCCGCCTGGGATCCCGACGCCCTCGTCGTCATCTCCTACGCCACCCCCGCCACCACTGCCGTCGAGTGCCTCGCCACCTCGCCCGCCTGGACCTCCCTCCGCTGCTGGCGCACCGGCCGCGTCTATCCCATGCCTGGCGACTTCTGCAGCTGGGACCTACCCGACCCGCGCTGGCTCCTTGGCCTCCAATGGATGGCCACCCGCCTCCTTCCCCCCGACGCCTTTCCCGACTTCTTCTCCATGGAACAGGCCCTCGTCGACTTCTACGCCCTTCTAGGACTCTCCCCCGCCACCACCCGCGCAAAGCTTCTCCCCCTCATCCCCGAGCCCCTCTAGCTCCGCGCCATTCCGCTCCAGAATCTGCAAATTCCCCTTGCTCCCACCGTAATCTCTCAGTCCTTTTCCACTGCATGATCGGCGTCTGGGGGGGACACGCTCCGCCGCGTCCGTTCGTGTTCCATCACGCCCTGAACGTTCGCCCCCTTGGCAGGGCGAGCTGTCCCCAGCGAACCGCCCCCCATCCCGCCGTGCCCCCGCTGTAACAACGGCGTTCCCGCCGTTGCTCCCCCCCCGTCCTCGCCCTCATCGCGCCCGAAACGCTCAAATTCCCCTTTGTTCGACCGAAATCTCACATTGCTTCCGCCCCTTCTCCCCCCCCCTCGTCCCTCCCGCAAGCGCCCTTCGTGCACCCTCCCACACAGTTCCACCATCGCACGCGTTCCAGCGTCCCTGCCCTTCCTTCCCCCTTTCGCCTTCCCCACACCCTGTTAATAACTTGTTGACTTTGCCGCCCATTCCCCCTCATTCTCACGCCTAACGCGTTGCCCCTCAACTATTTATACAAAAAATGACCTCCTTGTTGATTTTCCATTGACGAATGGTGGGACAAAGTGGGATAAAGTGGGGCAGAGGGAAACCCCCGTGGAGAAGCTGATCACAACTACAACCGAACGCACCGAAAGGCTCGATGACGCCTTTGTCGGCCTCTATCCGCATTCCCTCGACGGCAAGCGGCGCTTCACGATTCCCTCCGACTGGCGCGAAGGCGTCGCCAGCGAGCCCCTCTACGTCATCCCAGGCTTCAACACCCCCTGCCTCCACGTGTTCACCGCCCGCGACATGTCCGAGCGCCTCAAGACGGCCCGCACCGTCTCCATCGCCAACGTCAAGGCCCAGCAATTCCTCCGCTACATCTTTTCCAAGGCCTGCCGCGTCGTCCTGGACGCGCAGGGCCGGATTCGCGTCTCCGACAGCCTTCTGGACGCCGCCGGCATCAAGTCCCAGGTTATCCTTGTTGGCGCCGCCAACCGTTTCGAGCTATGGAGTCCGGAAAAATGGCAAGAGCAATGTTCGTTGCTGGAGCAGAACAGTTTCGAGGACGTGGCGTCCTCTCTCGGGTTGTAGACTTCCTCGGCCGCGTCCTCCTGGGCATCGGCGAAGACGCCTCTTCCACCGCCCCCGAGGCCTGGTGGAAGCAGTCGGGCCCCGATGTCGCCGACGACGACGCCTCGGCCGCCGACGCCCGGTCCTCCCGTCTCGTCCTGGGCCGCCAGGCACGCCTTTTCGACGACGACGGTAGCATCTCCACCGACCTCGACGCCTCCGACGAGGACGCCTCGGCCGCCGCCAAGCCCTCCGCCCACACCCCCTCCCCCTCCTCCTCCGTCCCCTCCGCCGTCGCCGCCTCCCCCTTCGCCAAGCCCCTTGTGCTGGCCGTTCCCGCCACCACCGCCACCGGCATCGGCCACGTCCAGCTTCTCCCCTCCACCGAGGTCTCCGTGCGCGCCCGCGACCGCCGTACCGCCCGCGTCGTCGCCACCACCCGCTCCCGTTCCCGGGCTGCCGCCTCCACCGCCACCGCAGCCGCCTCCGCCGAGGCCGCAGCCGCCGTCGCGCTTCCCGGCACGCTCATCCGCTCCCTAGGCCGCAGCAACTCCCTTTCGCGCGGACAGGACGAGGTCCGCTGGTATTCCGTTCCCCGCCGGACCGTCCTGCCGCGTTATCGCCTCTTCGCCGGCGCCGATGCCGTCCACCAGGACCGTCGCACCGGCATCATGACCGTCGAGCCCCGCGCCACCCACGCCAGCCGCAGCCGCGTCTGGTTCGGCTAGCCTTTCCGCAGGAATGTCGACGTGCCGCCAGATCCCTCCAGCCGCCCACACATTCCTGTGCTCCTCCCCGAGACCGTCGATGGTCTCGTGACGCGCCCCGGAGGCCTCTACATCGACTGCACCGTCGGCGCCGCCGGCCATTCCGCCGCCCTCCTCGCCGCCGCCGGCCCAGAAGCCCGTCTTCTCGCCCTCGACCGCGACCCCTCCGCCCTTGCCCTCGCCACCGATGCCCTCGCCCCCTACGCTCCGCGCGTCACCTTCCGCCACGCCCCCTTCTCCGCCCTCCCCGCCATCGCTCGCGACCTCTCCATCGCTCCCGCCTCCGTCCGCGGCATTCTCCTCGATATCGGCGTCTCCTCCATGCAGCTCGACACCCCCGCCCGCGGCTTCTCCTTCCAGGCTGACGCCCCTCTCGACATGCGCATGGACCCCACCTCCCCCGTCACCGCCGCCGCCCTCCTCGCCTCCCTCCCCGAAGCCGACCTCGCCGACCTCCTCCACCGCTACGGCGAAGAGCCCGCCGCCCGCCGCATCGCCCACGCCATCGCCGCCGCCCGCGAGGCCAACGCCCTCCCCACCACCACGGCCGCCCTCGCTGCCCTGGTCGAACGTGCCGCCGGCCCCCGCCGCGGCCGTATCCACCCCGCCACCCGTACCTTCCAGGCCCTCCGCATCGCCGTCAACCGCGAACTCGACGAACTGTCCGCCGTCCTGCCCGCCGCCCTCGACCTCCTCGAACCCGGCGGCCGTCTCGCCGTCATCTCCTTCCATTCCCTCGAAGACCGCCTGGTCAAGCAGTTCATGGCCGCCCACGAAGGCCGCATGGAAGCCCTCATGGCCGGCGGCGAACGCTGGTCGGGGCTGCTCCCCCGCGCCCGCCGCGTCACCCGCCATCCCCTTTCCGCCTCCCCCTCCGAAACCGACGCCAACCCCCGCGCCCGATCCGCCAAGCTCCGCATCCTCGAAAGGATCTAGCCATGCCCCGCAAGAACCGCAAGATTTCCGCCGCCGCCGCCCATACCCCCGCCAAGGCCATCGCCGCCATCGGCCTCGCCGCCATCGCGGCCATCGCCTACCTCTCCCTCCAGTCCCGCAACGACGAGCTCGGCCGCGAGATCAAGGCCCTCGAGCGCGCCATCCCGCCCCTCGAGAAGGAGCTTGCCAGCGAGCAACGCAATTGGACCGCCGCCAAGTCCATCCAGAACATGCAGCTCCTCCTCGCCCGCCACGGCATCGAGATGTCCTGGCCCGCCGAGTCCCAGATCGTGCGCCTCGTCGAAGAGACCGACGACGCCGTCAAGTACCAGCTCCACGCCTCCCGCTGACCGCGTAGCCGCTCCTCCCCTCCCCTCCTCCGCCTCTCCCTCCCCCCATGGCCTCCAAGAGCCCCAGTCCCCGCTCCCCGGCCCCATCCTCCCCCTCCTCCCCGGCCCGCGCCCGCCGCGCCGCCGCCCCGCCTCCCGCCTTTCCCAAGGCCCGCTTCATCCTCATCGGCGCCTGCCTCCTCCTCGCCTGGTTTGGCCTTGCCGGACGCGTCGCCTACCTCCATCTCGGCCCCAACGTCCATCTCCACGCCCGCGTCAACGCCCTCCGCGACTTCACCGACGATGTCTCCGCCCGCCGCGGCCGCATCCTCGACCGCAACGGCCAGCTCCTCGCCCTCGACGTCCCCGTCACCCGCATCGACGCCAACCCCTCCCTCCTCGCCTCCAACAACGCCGTCGGACGCATGGCCTACGGCCTCGCCCAGGCCCTCGACCGCCCCCTCAACGAGGTCCTCCGCAGCCTCGACCACACCAACCGCCTCGGCGTCACCGTCATGCACTACGCCACCACCGACCTCGTCCAGCGCGTCCAGGCCATGACCAACCGCCTCGCCCTCGACGGCCTCGCCTTCCATCCCGAGTCCGTCCGCTCCTACCCCGGCGGCTCCCTCGCCTGCCACGTCGTCGGCTTCGCCAACCGCGAGGGCATCGGCTCCGCTGGCGTCGAGCAGCAGTACGACTCCTATCTCCGCCCCCACTCCGGCCTCCTCGGCGGCCTCAAGGACGGCTCCCGCCGCGAAATCCGCACCCGCCGCACCATCGAGGTCGAGCAGCTCGACGGCGCCGACGTCACCCTCACCCTTGACCAGAACGTCCAGTACTTCGCCGAGTCCGCCCTCGCCGCCGCCATCACCAACTACGACGCCGAGGGCGGCTGGGTCATCGTCGAGGAAGTCAAGACCGGCGCCATCCTCGCCATGGCTTCCTGGCCCCCCTACGACCCCAACGCCTACTCCGAGGCCTCCCCCCACGAACGCCTCAACCAGGCCATCGGCGCCACCTATGAGCCCGGCTCCATCTTCAAGGTCGGCGTCGTCGCCGCCGCCCTCGACGCCGGCCTCGTCGCCACCAACGACCTCTTCGACTGCGAAAACGGCCTCTGGATGCACAACGGACGCGCCCTCCACGACTTCCATCCCTACGGCATCCTCGACGTCACCGGCATCATCGCCAAGTCCTCCAACGTCGGGGCCGCCAAGATTGCCGTCCTTCTCGGCGAACCCCGCCTCTACAAGTACCTCACCAGCTACGGCTTCGGCCGCCGCGCCGCCGTCGGCCTCCCCGGCGAGGAGGGCGGCATCCTCTACGCCGACTGGCGCAAGCACGGCATCGACATCACCCGCATCGCCATGGGGCACTCCGTCGCCATCACCGCCCTCCAGATGGTCACCTTCCTCTGCTGCATCGGCAACGACGGCTACCTCATGCACCCCTACCTCCTCAAGTCCGTCACCACCCCCGATGGCCAGGTCCTCCTTTCCGGTGCCCCAGAGACCATCGGCCGCCCCCTCACCGAACGCACCGCTCGCCAGATGCGCAACATGCTCACCGCCGTCACCGGCCCCGAAGGCACCGCCAAGAAGGCCAACATCCCCGGCTACGTCGTCGGCGGCAAGACCGGCACCGCCGAAAAGCTCGAGCACGGCCACTACGTCAAGTCCAAGAACATGGCCTCTTTCATGGGCCTCGTCCCCGCCGACAACCCCGTCGTCGGCATCATCGTCACCCTCGACGCCCCACGCCGCAACCGCACCGCCGGACAATGCGCCGCCCCCTTCTTCGCCTCCGTCGCCGCTCCCGTCGCCCACTACCTCGACATCCCCACCTCCGACGCCTCCGACACCGTCGCCTACAACCGCATCCTCGCCCTCCCCGACGCCCCCGAGGACGCACTCGACGCCTCCCTCGACGCCCCCCCCCTCCCCGACTAGAGGGATCAACATTTTCTGTCGCCGTTTCGGTTGCGCATTGGCACTAGAGCATTTTCAAGAATATTGTAGCCATTTGGCGGGCGGCTTCCGGAGGTGCGGCTTCCAGCCGCGCAATGAATTTGGGCGCGACAGGATGTCGCACCTCCGAACCTTGCGGCCACACATTTTCGCAAAATGCTCTAGTGGTCGCAGTAAACCGCGCCCCTCCCGCTGTACCCCAGCGCGGGAGGGACGCAATTCATTGCGTCCGGCGGGCTATGCTTTTCATGGAACCGCTCTAGCGATAGCGGGACGAGTCCGAGGAGGGACGGCGACGAGTCGGATAGGACGGACGGGCGCCGGGCGCGAAGCGGTCGGCGGGAGCTGGGCGGTCGGCGGAAGCGTCGGCGTCTTCGCCGTCGGTCGTAGGGCGGCGGAAGGAAGATGCGGGGCGCTGGACGGATGGATTGCGGGAGGCAGGAGTGGAAGGCGGCCGGCGAAGGTTGCGCGATGGAGTCTCGGGAACGAGGTCACTGGAGAGGTAGAAGGTGGAGAGCGGAGCGTAGCCACGCTCGGCCATGAGGGCGTCCCAGCCGGCGGGAAGGTTCAGCTTGATGGTGGCAAAGCCGCCGCCGGGAACGCAGAGCTCCTTGTTGCGGGCGGGGTCGCCGGTGACTAGGAATGCACTTTTGCCAGCTTCCATGGCGGGGACGGTCGGCAGGGAGGGCTGCCCGGTCCAGGCGAGCCAGGACGGGGTGGGCGTCTCGGCGGCGCCTTCGGCCTCGGCGATGCGCGCTTCGTGGCTGCGGAGGGGGAGTCCCTTGGCGTCGAGCGCGCTACCGGGATTGCCCCAGTAGTTGGCAAAGGCGCGCTGGCCGAGCGGAATCCGGGAGGTGGCCACGAGGGCTTGCTCGAGCGCGGCTTTCGAGGGGTAGGCGGCCGCCAGGTCCCGCGCCACGCCAGGCGTGAGCAGGAAGACGCGGTAGACGCAGGGCATGCCGCTCGCCAGCGCCATCTGCGATTTTTCGGCGGCGTCCCAGGCGATCATGTCCTTGATGCGTTCGGGGTCGGCGGTGGCGGGCACGAGGTTGTTGCCCCAGTTGATAGCGGAAGCGGCGGTAAGGGCGGAGTCGTTGAGGGCGAATCCGCGCTGCATGTGGTGGGGCTTCCAGCCGACCGCCAGGGCCGCCGCCTCGTCCTCGGCCAGGCACCAGGGCATGAGGTAGCCGAAAGTGCCCATGCGGTTTTCCTTGACGCGGTAGCCGCCGAGGTTGAGCAGCGCGAGGTTGATGAAGCGGCCGAGCTGGGCGTTGCGGGCCTCGGAGATCTCGCCCTGGGCGCAGTCGAAGCCGAGCTGGCGGGCGACGGGGCCGTTGAGCCAGCAGTAGGGCGTCCAGGCGTGGGTGGAGGAGAGCGGGCGGCGGAAGTCGCCGTCCTTCATGGCCTCGACAAAGGCGAGCAGCAGCGGCATGAACTCGGGCGGGCAGCCGGCCATGACGCCGTTGGCGGCGACGTGGCGGGGCGTGACGGCACGCTGGGCGGGCGGGAGGTCGCCGAGGGAGGCGTCGGGAGGCAGGTCGGTGAAGCGGAGGAATTCGGCGACGGCGGACGAGGTGGGCAAGACGATAGGCAGTCCGTCGGTCCAGCCCGCCTCGGCGAATGCGGCAAGACCCTCGGACTCGGTGGCGAAATAGTCGATGGGGGTCGGCCCCTCGGCGCTGGCGGAGTCGGCGGCGGGAAGCGGGGAGGTCAGCCCCTGTTTGATTTGAGGCCATAGAATCGAACGGGTGTTCTCCAGCAGCTCTTCGCGGGTATGGGAGGCGAAGGGACCGGGATATTCGGCGATGGCGAGGACGGCGAGCCCGGCGGCCTGCGCGGTGGCGCGAGCCTGCTGGACGAAGCCGGGCGCGGCGATCATGACGGACGGAATGCCTAAAACCTCGGCGGCCAGGCACGAGCCGGTCTCCTTGGGCGTGCAGAGGCCGCAGCCGCCGTTGCCGGAAATGACGGCATCGACGCCGAATTCGCGAAGCCGCTGCTGGAATTCGTCCTTGGCGCGGCGGGAGACGCCGGGACGGGGATAGGGACCGGCGGAACCGATCTCGTCCAAAAGGTAGACCTTGGCAGTCGGGAACTCGGCAAGGATGAGGCGGCGGAGCTCGGGATGGGTCACGTTGGCCATGAAGCTGCCGCCGACCAGCGCGATGGTTTTGCCGTCGAGCGTGTCGAGGCGCGGCGCAGGCGGCATCGGCTCGATGACCGTGCCCGGAACCGGACAGACCACCGCCACGGATGGCGGCAGCTCCGGCACCAACGCTCCCTGCCTCTCCGTTTCTTCCTCCGCCAGCGCCCAGGCCGGCAGCGCACAGGACGTCTCCCCGCAGTCGTCCAGTTCGTCTCCGCAAACTGACAGGGTGAAAAACGCGGCCCCAAGAACGGCGACGGCAAGGGGCAGACAATAGCTGGGGCTTGACTTCATAGCACCCTCACTATAGCGGTTCCCGGGTGCGGACGGCAACCATTTTTGGCCTGCCCGCAACCAAGGGGTGTGGGCAAAAAGTGTAAGGGTCTCAATGGAGGACGGGCAAAGAATGGCCTTGTTTGTTGAGAAACAGCCGACAGTTGCATGCCTAGATAAAAATAGACATATCATTTGGCCTTTCGCGGGCGAGGGACACGACTGGGGGCGCGGGCGGCCCGCCCGCGAAAATCCAAAGGATGGCGGCAGAACGGTCCACCAAGGGGCGCTCCCATGGAACATCGCGGGCGGGCCGCCC
>JAFTAH010000114.1 GCA_017458625.1 Kiritimatiellia bacterium
CCCGCCCCCTCCTCCCGCCGCTCCCGCCCGCCGAGGCCCTCGCCCTCCACCTCGCCCTCGCCCTCGCCCACGCCTGGGCCACCTGGCGCCTCTTCCACCGCCCCGTCCTCTCCCTGGCGGCCGCCGCCCTGCTCGCCCTCCACCCCCTCGGCACCGAACTCGCCCTCACCCGCCTCCAGTGGCCTCTCCCCGTCGCCACCACCCTCCTCCTCCTCGCCCTGCCCCTCCTCCAAAACATGTTTCCATTGTCTGGAAAACTACCCGAAACATGTTTCCATTCCATGGAAAATCTGAGCTCAAGCACAAGCCCGCAGGGCGCAGCGAACTCGCGAAGACTCAGCTTTCCCGCAGGAAAAGAAACGAGCGGAACAACAGCGACGCGGAGTGGCTCAAAAGTGCCGAATCATGCGTCCATCCCATGGGAAACCGACGCCCCGCCCGCTGCCCCGCCGGAGTCCGTCCCTGCCCCGAAATCCCGCCTTGCCCCCATCGCTGCCATCGTCCTCCTGCTCCTCTTTGTCGTCCTCCTGCTACTTGCCCTGCTCGCCATCGTCGCCACCCTGGCCCCCGCCTGGCGCCCCGACCTCCAGGCCGCCCGCCCCGCCCCCACGCTCCTCCAGCACCTCCTCCATCCCCTCGCCGCCTGGCTCCGCCACCTCCGCGTCGCCTTCCTCGCCTGGCCCCTGAACCTCGTCCCCGACCAGTCTCCGCCCCCCGTCCTGGCCCCCGTTGCCGGAGCCATCTGGCTTGCCGCCACCCTCTGGGCCGCTATGGCCGCCCGACGTCCCTGGCCCGAAATGTCCCTTGCCCTCGCCTGGATCCTAGGCACCCACCTCCTCGTCTCCCTCCCCGCCGTCCTGGGCCTCGCGCCACCCGCCCTCGACGCCTACCCCTACCTTCTCCTCCCCGGCGCCGCCCTTGCCACCGCCACCCTCCTCGACCGACAAGGCCCCGGCCTCCTCCGCGCCCTCGGACTCCTCGCCCTCCTGGCCACCCTTGCCGCCCTCCTCCACTTCCGCGCCGTCCAATGGACGCCTTCCCCCTGGCCCGCCGCCGCCTTCGCCAATCCCCGTTCCGTCACCGCCCTCCGCGAACTCGCCACCCTCTCCGCCGCCGAAGGCCACCCCGACGCCGCCGAAGCCTTCCTCCACGAAGCCGCCCGCCTCTCCCCCTCCCCCTCCGCCCCTCCCGCTCCCGCCCCCTAACGCCCCACCGCCTCCAACGGTCCCAAAGCCTTCCTCGCCTCCTCCCTCCCGCCCGCCTTTTTTTCTCCTTCACGCGCACGGATTCTTCTTGCCTCGGCTTGCCATCTAGGCTATAAGGCGAGTGTCGATTGGTATCGCTATGCTCAAATCCCTCAAGCCCCTCCTCCTCCTTCTCGCCGCGATGGCCTGCCTCGCACCATCCATGGCGCACGGCTATGCCCTCAACATCGAAGTCTCCTGGAACTCTGAATATGGTCCCGGTCCTTACACGGCTGGCAACCTCCAAGACGGTTCCATCATTCAAATCATCGGCTATAATTCCTCAGGCGGCGCTCTCGACCCCGCACAAGCCACCAATGGTGGAATGACTCAGTTCGGGCAAACTGCTGGTGGCGACCCAGTCCTCCTCCCCAATACCGTCCCTGATGGCTCTGGCTGGGAAATCCTTGCCACCACAACCGCTCAAGACACCGGGATCACAACTGTTAACGGTGAATGGTATACCGCCAACATCACCATTGATGTGCCCAACGATATTGACACCATCTTCGTCCGCGTCTTCTACAACACCTCCTTCCCCGACAATGGCATACCTGAGCATGGCTACTGGGGCATTTCCCCCGCCAACCGTGTCGACCCCACCTTGGGCTTTGCCCTTACTTGGTTCGATAACGTTGCCATTACCAATGAAGCCTATTTCGAGGTCATCCCAGAACCCTCCACGCTCGCCCTCCTCGGCTCCGGCCTCCTCGCCATCGCTTTCTTCCCCCGTCGGCGCAAGCTTTCTTCCACGTCCCAGTCTTCCACTCGTTCCCGCGAATAAGGAGACCCTAGCCATGAAAAAACTGTCCACCTTCCTCGCCGCCATCGCCCTCGCCACCTCGCTCGCCTCCGCCCAAGCAATTCCACCACTAGATATTTTCTCGTCTTTCCCCGTTTCCAACGTCGGTTCCCCCCTCGAACTCTTCGGCCAGCCCCTCACCAACCCCAACGCCCCCATGTACAATCCCGACGCTCCCCGCGTCGAACTTCATGGCATTATCGGGCCCCTTGTAATCGTTAAGCCGACCGCCGAAGGGCTCTCCAATACAAACAGGAACCCCCTCCTCGGCGTCACCAGTATCGGCAACGCCTCCAGCGTCGATGGCGTTTTCTCCTATACCATCCCTCATGAGTATCTGACCAACTGCATCTCCTACACCAATTCCGGAACCTACAGTGGCTTCTTCTTCCGCGCCTACGACCAATCTACCGTCGAGGCCTCCCACTACTACGCCGACTCCTCTATTGTCCAATATACTGACATCAACAAAGCCGAAAAAACTTCTGCCACTGTCTCCTTCTCCAAGAATCTGCAGCCATTCCCCGGCACCGAACCTGACTCCGATGGCGATGGACTAAGCGATGCCGAGGAGAACGAATACGGCACCGACCCGACCAAGGGCGACACCGACAACGACGGCATCGACGACGCCACCGAAATCGCCTACGGCCTCGACCCGCTGAACCCCATCATCATCGCCCTGACCTCCCAGCCTGTCGAAGGCGTCGCCTCCGATATGCCCGAAGGCAAGAACTGGTACGCCTCCTGGCCAGTCTCCACCAATCCCAAGGTCCGCTACACCCTTGAATTCGTGCCTGACCTGCTCGACCTCGAAGATGGCACTTTCGTCCATCCTGCCGCCGCACAGCGCGTGGCGATGCGTAGCACCGCCGCCGCGGGTCGCTCCCCCACCGACACCAACTGGTCGGAAGTCGTCAACGACTGGGTTCGCACCAATTCTATTGGCTTCATGCGCGTCCTGATGTCCATCGACACCAACGCCGTCACCACCACCGACACCCCCTAGTGTCCTGGATGATAAAAACTTGTTCAAACGACGGCATGGTGTTTCCCGACGAGGCGCCGGATTGAAGGCGCAGTTTCCTGCGTCGAAATCCGGCAACGACGTGGGGGAACATCAGGGCAAGTTTGGACAAGGA
>JAFTAH010000115.1 GCA_017458625.1 Kiritimatiellia bacterium
GGAGGGTCGTCGAGGGGGGGCGGGGGAGGGGGGGGGCGGAGGAGGTGGCGGAGATGGGCGGTCTGGGCGGCGGCGCGGGCGAGGGCGGCGAGGATGCCGAGGAGGGACAGGGGGAGGATGATGGCCAGGGGAAAGGTGGGGTCGATGGCCGGGGTCTCGGCGTGCATCTCGAAGAAGATGCCGGCGGTGACGAGCCCGAGGGAGAAGAAGAGCAGCATGGGCCGTGCGGCCAAAAGCCAGAGGTGGAGGATACGGAGGGCGGGCGGAGCGGCAGGATGGCGACGGAGGTATTCCTCGAGGATGCGCGCGAGGGGGAAGCAGAGGAGGCCGTAGAGGATGGGACTGAACCAGTGGGCACCGACATCCTGGAGGAAGGGGACGGTGGCGTGGAGGATGGTCCAGAAGATGAGGATTTCGAGTCCGACCAGGAGCGCGGCGGCCAGGTAGCGGAAAAGCGGATCGGCGGCCAGGGCGGGGTTCCAGGCGTGGAGGAGGAGTAGCAGGGCCGGGAGCCAGAGGGCCAGTCCGGCGGCCAAGAGGACGGGGAACATCGGGGGTTCGGGCAGCAACGCGAGGGTCACGGTCAGGGCCGTGAGGAGGACGACGGCGGCCAGCAGGAGCGGAGTGAAGAGGGGATGGCGGCTGAGCGGGGGGGAGGGGGTCATCGGCGCCAGAAGGAGGGGAGGAGGAGGACGAGGACGGTCAGGATTTCGAGTCGGCCGAGAATCATGAGGAAGGCCAGGAAGGCCTGGGCCGGGGCGGGCAGGAAGGCGTAGTTGCAGGTGGGGCCGACGGCGGCGAAGCCGGGGCCTGTGTTGGAGAGGCTGGCGGCCACGGAGGAGACGGCGGTGGAGAGGTCGGGACAGGCGGGGAGCAGGAGGAGGGTCGAGAGGAAGACGGTCAGGAGGTAGAGGAGGACGAAGGCCGAGACCGCCAGAAGGCGGGAGGAGGGCAGGACCTTGCGGCCGTTCCGGACGTGGAGGATGGCCGCCGGCTGGAGGTAGAGGCGGATCTGGACGCGGATGGCCTTGAGGAGCACCAGGATGCGGCCCGCCTTCATGCCGCCCGCGGTGCTGCCGGCCACGCCGCCGACGAGGAAGAGGGTGAAGAGGATGTACTTGGCGGCGACGGGCCAGGTGTTGTAGTCGGTGGTGCCGAAGCCGGTGGTGGAGGCGAGGGAGGTGGCGGTGAAGGCGGCGTGGCGGAGGAGGCGGAGGGGGGAGGCGCCGGCGTAGGCGGGGGCCTGGAAGCGGAGAATCAGCGCGATGGCGGCGACGCCCAGCGCCAGAAGGGCTAGGAAGAAGCGGGTCTCGGCGTGGCGGAGGTGGGGAAAGCCGCCGCCGCGGAGGGTGCGGTAGTGGAGCGAGAAGTTGATGGCGGAGAGGAGCATGAAAAGGGTCAGGATCGCCTCGATGGCCGGGGAGGAATAGGCGGCGATGGAGGCGGTGCGGGTGGAGAAGCCGCCGTTGGAGACGGCCGAGAAGGCGTGGCAGGTGGCGTCGAACCAGCCCATGCCCGCGGCGCGGAGCAGGAGCAGCAGCACCACGCAGAGCAGGAGGTAGGTGGCCCAGAGGGCCTTGGCGGAGGAGGTCATGCGGGGCTCGACGCGGTCGGAGGAGGCCGGGGATTCGGCGTGGACAATCTGGGAGCCGCCGGCGCCCGCCAGGGGGAGGATGGCGACGAGCAGGACCAGTACGCCCAGGCCGCCGAGAAGGTGGCTGGCGGCGCGCCAGAGGAGGATGCCGCGGGGGACGCCCTCGAGGACGGGAATCACCGTGGAGCCGGTGGTGGTGAGGCCGGAGGTGGCCTCGAAAAAGGCGGCGGCGTAGGTGGGGACGACATGGGAGAGAAGGAAGGGGAACGCCCCGAGAAGGCAGGCGGCCAGCCAGCCGAAGGCGGCGATGGCCATGCCGTCGCGGCGGGTGATTTCGCGGCGGGTGGGCGTCAGGAGCCAGAGGAGGAGGGCCAGCACCAGGATGCCGCCCCCGCAGAGGAGCAGCGGGAGCCAAGCGGTGCGGGAATCGCCGAGGGGGTACCAGGAGGCGAGGCCGCAGAGGGCCATGAGAAGGCCTTCGAGCGCGAGGAGGTAGGAGATGGAATGGAAGACGACCAGCATGGAGGCGAGAGGGAACGGGATGTGGCGGGCGGCCTATTGGAAGAGGGGCTCGATTTCGTCGAGGGCGTCGGGCAGGGCGTAGAGGACGATGCGGTCGGCGTCCTGGAGGGCGAGGTCGCCGGTCGGGGTCTTGACCTGGCTGCCGCGGAGGACGGTCAGGAGCACGACGCCGCCCGGTAGCGCCAGGGACTGGATTTGCTTGCCGACCCAGGGGTGGCCGCAGGCCAGCTTCAGGTCCAGGAGCTCGCCGGGGAGGTGCGAGAGTATCGCCGCAGCCTGGACGTTGCGCCCGCGCACGAAGTGCAGGACGGAGTTGATCATCACCAGGGGCGAGTTGATGACGCGGTCGATGAGTTTCTGGCTGCGGGCGATGGCGATGTAGTCGGGGTTTGAGAGGTGGGCCGCCGTGAAGTGGCACCCGGCGCGCTCGGCGAGGAGGCAGCCGACGATGTTGGATTCGTCGGAGCCGGTGGCGGCGACGTAGGCGATGGAGGCGGGGTCGCCGACGGAGGCAAGGGTGGCAGGATCCAGGGCGTCGCCCTTGAGGACCGTGGCGCGGGAGAGGTCGGCGGCGCAGAGGTCGGCGCGGCGGGCGTCCGATTCGACCAGCACGACCTGGATGCGCGAGGTCTCGAGCAGCGCCGCCAGCTGGAGGCCAAGCTCGCCGCCGCCCGCGATGAGGATGGTCTGGAAGCGGGTCTGCTCGGGCCAGACGAGGCGGATGAACTCGTGGACGGCGGCCGGCTCGCCCGCGAAGTAGACGTTGTCGCCGACCTGGAAGCTCGTGTTGCCGGTGGGGGTCGTGACGTCGCCGGAGCGCGAGACGGCGAAGAAGCGGATGTGCCGGATCCACGGGGCGTCCGCGAAGTCGCGCAGGTGCTTGCCGAGGAGAGGGGAGTCCATGTGGACTGGCATGCCGACGACCAGGACGCGGCCGTCGAGGAGGTTGTCGGTCTCGAGGGAGCCCGGGAGGCGGATGGCGTTGACGAGGTCGCGGGCGTGCTCCGAGGCGGGGTTGACCAGGAGCGAGACGCCCAGGGCCGCGAAGTCCACGTGGCGGCTGGCGGCATAGGCGGGGGAGGAGACGCGGGCGACGGTGCGGGGGACGCCGCGCTGGTGGGCGAAGATGCAGGCCAGGAGGTTGGTGTCGTCGCGGGGGGTGGCTGCCACCAGGAGGTCGGCGCGGGCGACGCCGGCGCGCTCGAGGACGTCGGGGTCGGCGCCATCGCCCCGGACGGTCATGAGGTCGAGGTGCGATTCGAGGGTCGCCAGGACGTCAGGGTCGGGGTCGACGACGACGACATCGTGGCCGTCCTCGCAGAGGTGGGAGGCGAGGGAGCCGCCGGTCTGGCCGGTGCCGATGATGAGGATACGCATGGGGATAGGGGGTCTCCTGTCCGGCGGCCGCCCGTCCCGCAGCGCTTGGACGGGGAGCATCCTACCAGCTTGGGGCGGGCGGCACAAGTGCGAGAAGGATGGGGAGGGAAGAGGGGAGAGGGGCGCGGCAATTCCACGCCCCGAGAGAAAAATGAACAAAACGCCAATGATTTCCGTAAACTCACAGAAAGATTGGCCTTTGATGGAGGAGGGGGAGGGATGGGGAGATGGCGCTGCAGGGGGGGGTGGGGGAAGCGCAAGGATTTTCCATGCGGGCCGGGAATCCGGCTTGCGGGCGGAGGAGGAATGCGGTATTGAAAAGGAATGCGGCGGACCTCCCGGGTGCGCCGCGCGAGATGAGTTCGGGAAGGAGTATGCAATGATGTCAGAAGAGCTTCGGGAATCGGTGATTGGCGAGGATGTCCACATCGTCGGAACGGTCACCAGCAACGGGAGCCTCCGCCTGGATGGCCAGCTGGAAGGTGACCTGCAATGCGGTGGTACGGCGACGCTGGGGCCGAATTCGGTGGTCAAGGGCAACATTTCGGCGACTTCGGTGAACATCGAGGGGCGCCTGGAAGGCAACATCGTCGCTAGCGACAAGATCGCGATGGGCTCGACGGCGGTTGTCAACGGCGACATCCGCGCTCGCCGTCTGAGCGTCGAGGATGGCGTGACCTTCGTCGGCCGCAGCGACGTGAATCCCAACGCCGGGACGCAGATCTAGGCGTAGACCGTCCGGCGGCGGCTGGACGCGGCGCAGGACGGCGGCGATGGCGGCGATGCCTCGTCTCTTCCTGAAACGCCGAGTTCCTTCCGTCCCACCGGGCCACGCCTGACTATTCCCTTTCCCCTCCACCTCGACGGACCACCATCCGGTCAGCGGCAACATGGCAGACTTCAAGAAAGCCAAGATGCTCGATCCGTACTCGCTGATGCGCGCCATTGCGCGGTCGGCGCAGGACGGCGAGGCCGCCCACGGCGACCCTGCCGCCGTCCGTCCGGGGGCTGGTCCCGGCGGCGACGAGGGGACGGGAGGGGCGCACGCTGGCGGCTGGTCGTCAGCTGGCACGCCTAGGGCCACGCCGCGTACGAAGGTTGGCGTGGGGCCCGGCGCGGTGCCCATGCCGGCGATAGGCGCCATTGGCAAGACGATCCAGCCGACACGCCGAACGATCCGCTGCTTCGAGTGCGGATACGAGTTCCAGCTCAGCGGAACCGTTGGCGCCATCTACTGCTCCCGCTGCCGTGCCCGCATCGAGCTGGGCGACGTGACCGTGACCGGCGAGCAGCGTGAAGACATCAGGACCGGCGGCACCGTCCACGTCAAGCCCGGTGGGGTCGTCAAGGCCGGCGTCCGCATCATGGCGGGTAATATCATTCTCGAGGGCACGCTGGAGCCGGGGGCGTCTGTCACGTGCACCCAGTGGCTGGAGATTGGCCCTGGCGCCGTAGTCTCCGCTCGCCAGCTCGACACGCGCAAACTCCGGGTGGCAAAGGGGGCCGAGGTGCGTTTCTCGGGCAAGCTGGCGGTGCAGCATGTCGAGATTCATGGTCTGCTGGAGGCCGACCTGGAAGCTGAAGGGTTGATCAGCCTGCGTGCCGACGGCATCCTGCGCGGCACGGTCCGCGGCTCGCATCTCCAGGTCGAGGAAGGCGCGACCCTCGAGGCCCGCATGTTCATCTGGGGGCCGGAACGCCCTGACGTGCCAGGTGGCAGCGGACGATGAACCTTCCGTGCCTAGGCAATGGCCACTGGCATGTCGCTGGTGTTGGCGGTGTCGGCATGAGCGCCCTGGCCCAGGCCTTGCGCTGGACGGGGGGGCGCGTGACCGGCAGTGACCGTTTCCTCGACCGGGGCACCGAACTCCCGGTTTTTGCCACGCTCCGGGCGGCGGGGGTCGAACTGGTTCCCCAGAACAGCGTCGGCATCGAGCCCGGCATGGAGGCGCTCGTTTACTCTACGGCCATCGAGGACGACAATCCCGACATCGTGGCCGCCCGTGCTGCCAACGTGCCCATCCGCCACCGGGCAGAAGTCCTCTCGGCCCTTGTCGAGGGGGAACGTCTCCTCGCCGTCGCCGGAACGGCAGGCAAGACCACCACCACCGGGATGCTCGCGTGGGCTCTCGAACGGGTTGGCGCAGACCCCTGGATGGTCGATGGCGGGGGACTGGTCGCCTGGGCCTCTTCCGAGGGCGGCGGCGGCAACGTTCGGCGCGGGGCTCCCGGTGCGCCCTGGGCCGTCGAACTGGACGAAAGCGATCGCTCCTTCCTCCGTTTCCATCCTGCCTGGAGCATCATCACCAACATCTCCCAGGACCATTTCGAGCTTGACGAAGTTCGGCGCCTGTTTGCCGAATATGCCACGCATGCCACCGAGGGTATTGTCTGCGGGCCCGGCGTCGCCGAAATCATTCGCCCTGCCGTACCTGCCTCCCTGCCTGTCGTTACCCCTGACGCCACGCTGGCCCAGGCTTCGGATGGCACCTGGTCCGCCGCGTGGCGGGACACGATCCTCTCTGTTCCTTCGCCCGGCCGCCACAACCTGTGGAACGCCCTGTGCGCCGCCGAGCTGTGTGTCCAGGCCCAGCAGGTCGCTCCCGCCGACGTGGCCGCCGCCCTGCGCACGTTTCCCGGAATCGTGCGCCGTCTCGAGGAGGTTGGCGGAGGGCCGGCCGCCTCTGGTGGGATCCGCGTGCTGGACGATTATGCCCACAATCCCGCCAAGATTGCGGCAGCCTGGCTGGCGGTCCGTCCGGCAGACCACGCCGGGCGGGTGCTGGGCCTCTGGCGTCCCCACGGCTATGGGCCTCTCCGCTCTATGCTAGGGGAGTTTGCCGAAACCTTTTCGAACCTCCTCTGCGACAATGCCGACGAGCTATGGCTGCTGCCGGTCTTCGACGCCGGGGGAACCGCCAGCCGGACCATTTCATCCGCCGACCTTCGCAATCGTCTTCCCCCTGACCTCCGCAACCGCGTCCATCTGGTTTCCGAGGCCACCTCGCCCGGATGGCACGAATCGCTCGCCGCCCAAGTTGCCGCCCAAGCGCGTCTCGGCGACACGGTGCTCGTCATGGGGGCCCGCGACCCCGCTCTGCCCCTGCTGGCGCGTGCCACCGCCCGCCATTGCGCCCGCTAGGCCGCTATCCCCTCGTTCCCTCTCCGCCCGTTGCCAAGATTTGCGAATTATTCAATGTTTTTCCGTAAACTCACAACATTTTGCCCATGAACTGGACTGTCCTCTGCCGCCGTGCCGAGGCCGAAGTGGCCCGCATTCGCGCCACGCTCCCCCCCGATCTTGCCCCGCTCGCCGCCGACGTGCCCATCGTCTGTCTGCGACGTCCCACCCGCGAGATGCGCGCCGACGGCATCGAGCCCGACCTGCTGGGCCTCTTCGTCGGTCCCTCCCTCCAGGAGCGCGGCGAGGAAATGGATGGTGGCGGCGCCGGCGATCCCCTGCCTGCGGAGATTCTGCTTTTTGTCGAGAACCTCTGGGACTACGCCGAGGCCGACCCGGCCACGTTTCTCGAGGAGGTCCGCATCACCTACCTCCACGAACTCGGCCACTACCTCGGCCTCGACGAGTCCGACCTCGCCGACCGCGGCCTCGAATAGCGCATGGCCTTTACTCTTCGTTAGTGCGGTTCCATGAAAAGCATAGTCCGACGGACGCAATGAATTGCGTTGCTCCCGCGCTGGGGCACAGCGGGTCGCAGCTGCGACCGCCCGCCCAAGCCAATGCCCCCGAAACGGCCACAGATGATTTGGCTTCGCTCTAGAAGCGGGGATGATAGCGCAACGTGAGGTCGGCTAGGCCATGGGGGCGGATGCGGATGAAGGTTTCGCCGTCCGGCTGAGGCTCGGGCAGCAGCTCCGCCGGTTCGGGGCAGGAAAAACGCTCCGACCAGTTGTAGGCGAGGACGGCCTCTTCGTTGGGGCGGTCGAGATGCACATCGAGGCGGTTGAACGTAGCTTCCACGTGGCCGGAATTCAGCTGGAAGATGGAAGCGGCATCCATCACCTCGTAAACACGGGCGCGAATGCCGTTGGGAAGCTCGAACTTGGCGACGGAGCGGTAGAAGTCGGGCTGCTCGTGGAAAATGGCCTTGTCCAGCTTATGGATGGCGACCACATGGGAGACGCCATGCCGCAAGAGGTAGTCATGCAGGCGAGCGGGGTCGTGCTTGATCTCGGATGGAGGGAAATCATCCGGGCGAAGACTGGGAGGGAACCCATAATAGTCCAGCGCGAGCATCTCCCGCTTGGCGAGGAGGGGAAGATAGGCGACATGGGCATGGGCGAACTTGACATTCACGGAACCGCAGAAGAGCAGACGGTGGTCCGCCGGGACATGGGTTCGAATCCAGCGCGCAAACGGACGGATGGCGGCAATGGTGTTATGCGGAGTCCGCTTCTGGGGCGGCTGAATACCAGATGGAGGTGGATTCGTCAGGAGCTTGGGCGTGGCCGCGATGCCGAGGAGCAGGGGAAACAAGAGGGCGGCCCCCAAAAATGCTCGTTGCCATGGCCGGGAAGTGGTGTCTGCGGCGAATGCCTGCTCGAGGAGGTGTTCCCCCCAACAGGCCGCCTCGGGCAGGAAAAGAAGGACGACCACAATCAGCAGGCGCAGCAAGCACAGCCGCGGAGAAACCACGGGGCCGAGCAAGCCAATCAGGAAGAGGGGCAAGGCAACCACCAGAATCCATCGGCGCAGACGGGTGCCTGGGGAAAAGAGAATGCCCGCCAGGCCCAAAACCAGCAGCAAAGGATGCGTGCCAGGGATTAACGAGCGTGCCAGCGCTAGACTCTTCGTGAAGGCATAGGTGGAATCACCCGGTCCGATGCCTCCCACCCCAAGCCGATAGACGACATTGACCAGATCATGCAGGAAAACGAGGCTGGGATGTACGTGCAGGAGAACGACGAGCACGGCCGCGACCCGCAGAAAACGGAAATGCCTGGGAGAAAAGGCTTGATGCAGATCCCAGAGGGCAAGGGCCGTCATGAACGCAAACGGCAACGCCAGGGGAAACCACGACAGCATGATGGCCGTGGTGACGACAAGGCCGCCAGCGGCAAGAAGCGATGGGGGATGAGACGTGTCGGAAAGACCGAACAGGAACAACATGGCCGGGCATGCCATGGAGGCCGACAGCGCAAATCCCACGTTGCCCCCCACGGAGATGTAGAAGCACAGGGCGGAATTGGGGGCGATGGACAGGATGGAGCCGAGCAAGGAGGTGGTCCAGGAGAGGCGAGCCGTGCGGAAGGCCCAGAGGTGTAGCCAGGGCACCAGGAAGACAAAGGCGGCAAGGATGGACGGGAAGAAGAGGAGGTGGGGGGCGGAGGGATGCAGGGCAAAGAGGGGAGCGGTGACCTGGGCATAGCGATAGGCCGTCGTGGAAACCAGCACGCGATCCGTCAGACCGGCGTTCCAGAAGGGGATATAGGGTTCAAGCCAGGGAAAGGAGTGCAAGGCCTGGGCGATGCGGAACATGAAGGAGGGGGTGTCGATGCTCCATGGAACTCGGATGGAATCGTCTGGGGCCACGAGGGTGGCACAACAGATGAAGACCTGCGCCCCGACGAGGAGTGCCGCCAAGCTTGCGGGGAGAAAGCCGCGCGGGAATCGGAGGAAACGAAGACCGGCAAGAACCAGAAGGAAAGTGGCTAGCCCGACTTTCCACGTTCGAGGGTAAAATAGGGGTATTTCTTAGGATTTTGCCCATAGGTCTCCACTACATCGTCGTTTGAGAGACTTGCGCGGGCGAGATGCGGGGCGGGGGCTGCGGGGGCAGGGTCAGGCCGA
>JAFTAH010000020.1 GCA_017458625.1 Kiritimatiellia bacterium
GGCACGCCGAAGGGCTGGACATCCTGCGCAAAATCAACCCGGCAAGACGCGCATTGGGCCTTCCGCCGCACCCCTTGGTTCCCCCTTGCGCCACCGAAGGGGACCAGAACGGTAAAGTTATTTGCAATTCAGTAGACTAGGGCTCTAGTTTGCCAGGTTGCTTGTCTTCCACCCCGCGCTCCGCGCGGCCCGGTTGCCAAGACAGTTGCTTCTCTCTGTCCAGCGCAACGGTTCCCCTATTTCCCCAAAAGCCCCTGGAGGATGGAAAGGCCCATCTCGACGTTTTCGCGGTCCTTGGTGTGGAGATGCTCGAGGCCGCGCGAGATTTCCTTCTCGACCTTGGTTTGCACCGCGTCGGAGGAACGCCAATGGTCGAGAATCGCGGAATAGTCCGGCCGCACCTCCAGCTTGGCAAAGGGCCCCGTGACCGTCAGGGGAATGTAGATGGAGGCATTGTCGCCGCCCGGCAGCCATGCCAGCTTGTCGGGGTCGCCCCCGACCAGACGCAAGGCCTCTTCGCCCGTCGCGGTCCAGCGCCCGGTCAAGTCGAGGGTTTGCTCCACTAGCCCCACGCGCCCCGCCAGTTCCAGCCAGTAGCCGCCGATGCCCAGCTTGGCATGGGCGACCTCCACGGTGCCGTTCCCCGCCGCCGTCAGCTCGGCCTCGGCCACCTCGTAGGACACCGTGCCGCCGCTTTTGTCCAACTTTTTGTGCCATTCCTCCGCCGCCGCCCCCAGCCCGGGCAGCACGGGCTTGAGCACCGTGCCGCCCGCCACCTGGAGAATGTCCAGCACCCGCCCCACCAGCGGCCCCTCGCCCACTCCCGTGTGCAGCCCCTGCACCTTGCCTTGGAGATGGCCCTTGAGCGACTCTGCCACCGCCGTTCCCGTCGCGGCCTCTCCGTCCGTCCCCGTCCCCCCCAGTTTTACGCTGGCCTCGCCGCTAAAGTAGAGGCGCCCCCCGATGTCCAACCCCCCATCGGGCACGTTGGCAAAGCGCAACATCTCGGCAATCTCGATGCCGACCCCCTGCATGCCGCCGATGGCAAACAGCAGCTCGCCGGCCTGGGCCGTCTGCTGCACCTCCACGGAGGCGACCCTCATGGTCCCGCCGCAAAGGGAAGCGGCAATGTCCTTGGCCAGGGCGGTTCCGTCGGGATGCACGGCAATCGTGCCCATGCTGGCCGAAAAGTGGTTGCCATCCCACTGTGCGGCGGGAATCTCGATGCTTCCCGAAAAGCCCTCGGCCAGGTTCTCGACGCCCTTCAGCGCCACTTTCCAGATCGGGGACTTGCCCGGCTGCGTGCCGACAACATCTGCCGTGACCGAAAAACCGTTGTGGGCGGTGCCCACGACCATGGCGCTCAGCGACCACCCGACGCCCTGTCGGCCGCCGTCGCCGCCTGGGGTGCCCGTCTGGACCGGTATCAAGGCGCGACGGACCAGCTCCTCGGCCTTCTTGCCGCCCCACTGCGCGGCGGTCGTCGGCAAGTCGGCGGTCTCGACGCCCAGGGCTATTTCGAGCGGCCAGCCCATCAGGTCGCCCTCCGTCTCGGCAATAGCCCCCGCCGCGAGATTGATCCACCATTCCCCGCCGCCCGGCACGGGGCCGCCCAGCTTGCCGGCGACGGGACGGTCGACTCCCACCCCGACAAAATCGCCCGCCACCTTCTTCAGCGCATAGAGCGTCTTCCCCTGCGCATCGCGCCACTCGACATTGCAGTCCTCCAGCCGGATGCGCCGCAGGACGAATCCCTTGCCCCAGGCAATGCCGCCAGGCTGTTTCCCGGCGCCCTCCTCCCCCTCGCCGGACGGCTTGCCTTCGGTCGGCGGCTGCTTCTCGGCGGGGGTCTCCGCCATCTGCTGCTCCTGCCCCCAGGCCCGCACCCCGCGCACGACAATCTCCTCGATTTCCTTGCGGAAGACGCGCATCCGCACCTCGACATCGTCCACCTCGACCCCCCACGCCGTATCTTCGGCATGCAGTCCCTTCGCCACGATGGCCACCGGCCACAGCTTCACCGCCAGCCGCTCATAGCCCGCTTCCACGCCCGTCGTGCGATGCAGCCAGCCCTCGACGGCCGTCCGCACCTTGGGACGGTTCAAGGCGATGTCCAGCGTGACCACCGCCGTCACACCCAGGAAAACCACCAGCCCCAGCATGTACAGCAATACGCGCCCCAGCCTCGCCCATCCGCTCCGCCGCCGTTTCCCCGTTGTTTCTGCGCCCGTCCTGCTCATCGTGCCTCTCCTCTCGTCTCGTAGCCCTCAGTTCCTAGGTCAGTCCCAGCGCCCGCATCAGCTCCCGGAAATCGCGTGGCAGGGGGGCCGTGACGGCCACCCCCTGGCCATGCCAGCGGAACCGTAGCCCGTACGCATGCAGCATCTGCCGTCCCACGCCCCGGAACCTCTCCGAGACCTCCAGGAAATGCTCCTTGTCGCCCAGCACAGGGCACCCCAGCTGCCGCAGATGGATGCGGATCTGGTGCGTGCGGCCCGTCTCGATGGCCACCGCCACATGCGCCGCCGCGCCCTCCTCGTCGCGACGGCTGCCGCGCCGCGCCGACAGCACCCGCACGTGACTCACCGCCGGCAGTCCGTCGATCAGTTTGCGCACCTCCGTCTGGCGCTCTTCCGGGATGCCGGCCACCAATGCGTGATACACCTTCCGCACCTGCCCGGCCGCAAACTCCTTGATCAGTTCCGCGCGTGCCTCGGCCGTCTTGGCGAAGAGGACGCATCCGCTCGTGTCGCGGTCCAGCCGATGCACCGCCCGGACGCCTTCCCCAGCTTCCCCCAGCTGCTCTTTCAGCCGCATTTCCAGCGACTTCTCCCCCACCGTAAGCATTCTCGGCGGCTTGTCCACCACCAGCCAGCCATCCCCCTCCGCCAGAATACGAATCTTCACGGCCTTGCCGGCGGTGGCGCGAGTGGTCGGCTCCCCCTTCCCGCCGTTCCGCGCAGTCCGTCCCTTTCCCGCAGCAGGCGACGGCTGAAGCCGTCGCAACCCATCCACATGCACCTCCACCACGTCGCGCGTCTGCAACAAATGCTTCGCCATCCAGATGCGCCGCCCGTTGACGAATACGAGGCGGTCGTCCAGCAGTCCCTTCACCGCCCGCCGCGACACCCCTTTTCCGACCTGTTCGACCAGAAACTCCAGCAGTTCCGTGCCATTCTGCCGCACGCGCCCCAGCTGCTTCAACAGCCCTTCCGGGCCTCTGCGGCCCGTCTTGATTCCACCGTCCGTCCACTTGCGCATCTGTTTCATTCCGTACCTGCCCCTGCTGGTCTGTCTTCGTTCAACATGAAGCGGGGGCCCTTCGCGTTTCGTTCCGGGCCCCTGCATCTCGCTCTAATAGCGGTTCATCTGGCGTGCGAACCACCGCCTGGCTGGCATTCTCCGTCCTTATTCGGCGGCTACGTCTGCCGCTTCCTCGGCCGCCTTCCCCCCGAACAGCCCGCCAATCGCGCCACTGAGCGCCTTGGCCCCGTCCGTGACCGCGCCGCTGACCGCCGCCGCCCCATCAGCAATCGCCGAATTGACGGCCTCGGCACCTTCCTCGATGGACGTCTTTTCCGCCTCGGCCGCCGGCTCCTCGGCCTTTTCCTCGGCGGCTGCATCTGCCGCTTCCTCAGCCTTCTCCTCGGCCGCGTCGCCGCCGCCGAACAGCCCGCCAATCGCGCCGCTGAGCGCCTTGGCTCCGTCCGTGACCGCGTCGCTGACCGCCGCCGCCCCATCAGCAAGCGCCGAATTGACGGCCTCGGCACCTTCCTCGATGGATGTCTTTTCCGCCTCGGCCGCCGACTCTTCGGCCTTTTCCTCGGCGGCTGCGTCTGTCGCTTCCTCGGCCTTCTCCTCGGCCGCGTCGCCGCCGCCAAACAGCCCGCCAATCGCGCCGCTGAGCGCCTTGGCCCCGTCCGTGACCGCGCCACTGACCGCCGCCGCCCCATCGGCAAGCGCCGAATTGACGGCCTCGGCACCTTCCTCGATGGATGTCTTTTCCGCCTCGGCCGCCGGCTCTTCGGCCTTTTCCTCGGCCTTTTCCTCGGCCTCTTCGTCGTCACCGAACAGCCCGGCGACCGCCCCGCCCAGTGCCTTGGCACCATCGGCGACCGCGCCGCCCACCGCCGTGGCGCCGTCCGCCACGACTCCGCCGACCGCCGCCGCGCCATCCACCACGGCCCCGCCCACGCCGGTAATGGCGCCGGTCACCAGGCCGCCCACATCCTTTAGCAGCTCGATGATGACATCCTTCACCGTCGCCCCGCCCGTCTTGGCACCGATGTCCTCCAGCTCCATGCTCGGCAGCGGAATCGGCAGACCCAGGCCCATCATGCCCGTCGCCGCCACGCGCACCTTGCTGTCGGCCAGCGAAAACTTCTTGATGACGACCTTCTTGCCGCCTTCCGCCGCTTCCTCTTCCGGCTTCTCCTCCACCTCTTCCTCGGCTTCCTTCTCCTGGTCGCCGGAAAGATTGTCGAGCAGCGTCCCGACGTTGCTATGCAGTAGCCCCTGCTCGTAGGTCACCTCCATGCCGCCAATCGTGATCTCCTTGATCACGATGGAGTCCGAAAGCAGCGACTTCATGTCCAGGTCCACGACCATCTTGGCCAGGTCGAAGATGCCGTCCGTGTGGAAGCCTTCCGGATTGCCCACATGCAGATTCTCCAGGAACACCTTGCCGCGCAGGGGGGCAAGCCGCACCGTTTCCACGCTGGTCGGCACGCCCAGCAGCTTCGGCGCGACATTGTTCACGCTCCACTTGATGAGGCTCCCCAGCCACAGCTCCACCACGACCGCCAGCACCACGATGATGCCAATCACCCATAGCAAGGCCTTCAGCCCCTTGTTCATCCCCTTTTTCTCCTTGCCGCCCGATTCCTTCTTGCTCATCATCTTCTCCTGGATTGTGTATCTCTTGGCAATTCCTGCCGTGTGCTTGGCAATCCTACCTTGCCCCTCTCCTCCCCGCAATCTCCATTTTCGCCCTCCTGTTCCCTGGGGTGCATCTGAGTTGTTTGCAACCGCGCTCAAGAGCAATTCCGGAATAGATGCAAACGCCCTGCAGGCCTGGTAGGGGACGACCGCCGGGCGGCCCGTGTGCCAAGGCAGTTGCTGGAATTGTCTTCCCTGGAGCGGTTTTCAGATTACTGTAGCCATTTGGCGGGCGGCTTCCGGAGGTGCGGCTTCCAGCCGCGCAATTCATTTGGGCGCGACAGGATGTCGCACCTCCGAACCTTGCGGCCACACAGTTTCGCAAAATGCTCTAATCCCTGAGGCTCGGCCCGCCCGGCAGGTCGCTCAAGGTCGAGCAGCGGCTGTCCGAGCTGGGTGCGCTACCGAAAACGACCACGGAATTCTTGAAACTGCTCTAGAATTCTAGAATCCTAGTAGCTTCCGCGTTTTTGCGCATCCGCGCGCCTCATGGGGGCACCTTCCCCGGCCCGGCCCCATTGTCCCGCGCTACTTGCCGACGGCGGTGCCGATGCGGCCCGTGAGCACGACTTCGGCCAGCGTCCGCCCGTCGCGCATCCGGGGCGGAATCCGGGAGGCCCAGAGCATGCGGCGCTTGGCGCGGATGACCAGGTGATGCGACGGCAGGAAGAACAGGATCGCGTCCAGCAACCGGGACACCCAGAACAGCGGCGTGAAGCAGATGAACGCGATGCGCGCCCGCTGCAAGGCCGAAACCTGGCGGGCCTGCGGCTCCGTCGACTGCGGCAGCACGCCCGAAAACAGCTCGGCCAACACCGTCGCCAGTTCCGTGAAGAACCGCCCGTAGGCCATGCGCTCCTCGATGTCGAAGCCGTCCTTGAGGGCGTCGAACAGCTCCGTTGGCGTGAAGCCGTCATGCACCTCGGGGCGCGAGGCGTCGACCAGTCCGGCCATGCGGCGCAGCCACTCCACCAGCGACGAGCGGCGCCGCCGGACATGCAGCACGAACTGCGTCTTGGGCTTCAGGACGCGGTGCAGCTCCTTCATGAAGGCGCTCGGGGTGTCGACATATTCCAGGCATTCGGAGACGACCAGGGAGTCCAGCTCTCCCTCCGCGGCCGGGATGGCCGGCAGCTGCACGAGTGGGGCGGCATCGGCCCCGGACACGCCTGCGGCCCGCAGGAATTCGCGCTGGACCTCGGAAAAGGCCACGCACGCCCACTGGTGGCTCTCGGCGGACGGGGGATCGGCCTCGGCCACGAGCCGCTGGAAGTCCAGCGCCACGCCTTCGTCCGGCAACAGCAGAAGCACCTTGCCGTTCTTGGGCAGCTTGGCCGCCGCCGCCAGCATCGCGGCCTGCTTCCGGCGCAGGGGCGAAAGCGCGAAGAGCGCCTGGCGCAACGCGGCGACCGTTCCTGCGTCATTCTGGGGACGGGGCGCCGGGGAATCCTCGGTCACGGCCGGGGTCGGCTCGACTGCGGGCGCGGACTCCGCAGCCGGAGTCTCCGTCGGGGGGGAAGCAGTTGTCGGTTCGTTGCTCATGAGTGACGTCCGGGGTTTTAGCCGAAAACGTGCGCCATTGCAAGCCCGAGGTCGGGTCTTGCGCGGAAAACGGGAGACTGGTATGCTGATGGCCACGTCGTCCAAGGCGGGCGACCTTGCAACCATTCACCCCCAATCCACGGATTCCCCCATGAAGAAATCGTTCTTGTTCCTCGTTGCCGCCGCTACGGCGCTCGCGATGATGGCCTGCTCCAGGCAGCAGTCGGCCGACCAGGCCGCCGAGGCCGCCGCCGACAATCTGGCCGACGCCGCCCCGTTCACCTTCGTGCTCGGCCTCGACGACTCCTTCCCGCCGATGGGCTTCCGCGACGATGCCGGCGCCATCGTCGGCTACGACATCGATCTCGCCAAGGCCGTCTGCGAGCGGCTGGGATGGGTGTTCCAGGCGCAGCCCATCGACTGGGACGCCAAGGAAATGGAGCTGGACTCGGGCACCATCACCTGCATCTGGAACGGCTTCACGCTGACGGATGAGCGCAAGGAGAAAATGTGCTGCACCCCGGCCTATCTTGGCAATGCGCAGGTGGCCGTCGTCCGCGCCGACAGTGGCATCGCGTCGCTGGCCGACCTCGCCGGCAAGAAGGTGGGCACGCAGACCGGTTCCTCCGGCGAGGAGTGCGTGAACAAGAACGAGGCATTCAAGGCTTCGCTGCAGGAGCTGGTGCTGATCGACAATTACCTCAACGCCTTCATGCAGCTGGAGTCCGGCGCCATTGACGCCATCGTCATGGACGAAATCGTCGCCGCCTACCAGATTCCCGTCTCCGGCAAGGCCTTTGCGATGCTCGGCGAGCATCTGGCCCCCGAGGAGTACGGCATCGCCTTCCGCAAGGACAACACCGCCCTGCGCGACCAGGTCTGGGACGCCCTCAAGGCCCTCGCCGCCGAAGGCAAGGTCGCCGAAATCGACGCCAAGTGGTTCGCCAAGGACCTCTCCGTCATCAAGTAGAATCGTCGTTGCGCCCCCGCCGGCCGCTGTCAAGCTGGTCGGCGGGGCCATGTCGGGTTTGTTCGTTCTTCGCTGAACGTTTCATGGACTGGCTTGCCACCTTCCTCCACGCGCCCTGGCTTCCGCAGCTGCTGGAAGGCACGGGGGTGACGCTCCAGCTCTTCTGCTGGACGCTGGTGCTGTCCATCCCGCTGTCGATTCCCATCGCGCTGGGCCGCATGTCGAAGTTCTGGCCGCTGCGGCAGCTCGTCAATGTCTATCTGCTAGTGATCCGCGGCACGCCGCTGATGCTCCAGCTGATCTTCGTCTTTTTCGCGCCGTACTACCTTTCCGTCTATCTGGTCAAGCTCGGCCTCCTGTCCACCCCGTTGCAGACGCCTGACCGCTTCACCGCCGCCGTCTTCGCCTTTGTCATCAACTATGCGGCGTATTTCTCCGAAATCTTCCGGGGTGGCATCGAGTCCATTCCCAAGGGGCAGTACGAGGCCGGACAGGTGCTCGGCTTCACCCGGCCGCAGGTGTTCTTCCGCATCGTCCTGCCCCAGGTCGTCAAGCGCGTCATCCCCGCCTCGGCCAACGAGGTCATCACCCTCGTGAAGGACACCGCCCTCGCCCAGGTGCTCGGCGTCCTGGAAGTCTTCACCCTGGCGAAGAAGAGCGCCTCCTCCAACGTGTCCGTGATGCCGCTGATCGCCGCCGGCATCATCTATTTCATCCTCAACTGGGTCGTCTCCTGGGCCTTCATCCGCATCGAGAAGAAACTGGACTACTACCGCTAGCCATGACGGACGAACTTGCCACCCTCCCGGCCTCCGCGCCCCTCATCGACGTACGCCACCTCTCCAAATCGTTTGGCGAATCCATGGTGCTGCGCGACATCTCCTTCAGCGTGTACAAGGGCGACGTGCTGACCATCATCGGCCCCTCCGGCGGCGGCAAGTCCACCCTGCTGCGTTGCGTCACGCATCTGGAAACCGTGTCGGGCGGCACCATCCTCATCGGCGGCGACGCCATGGTCCGCGATGGCGTCTACGCCGAAAAAAAGGCCCTCCGCCGCATCTGCCTGCGCATGGGGCTCGTCTTCCAGAATTTCAACCTCTTCCCCCATTTTTCCGTCCTCCGCAACATCACCGAGGCGCAAATCCACGTCCTTCGGCGCACCTCCGCCGAGGCCCGCGCCACCGCCATGGGACTCCTCGAAAAGATGGGCCTGGCGCAAAAAGCCAACGCCTATCCCTGCGAGCTCTCCGGCGGCCAGCAGCAACGCGTCTCCATCGCCCGCGCCCTGGCCCTCGACCCCGACATCCTCTTCTTCGACGAACCCACCTCCGCGCTCGATCCCGAGCTCACCGGCGAAATCCTCAGGGTCATCCGCGCCCTCGCCGCCGTCCACATGACCATGGTCATCGTCACCCACGAAATGGCCTTCGCCCGCGATGTCTCCGACCGCACCCTGTTCATCGATGGCGGCCTCATCATCGAGGATGCCCCTTCCCGCCAGCTCTTCGACGCCCCGCTGCAGAACCGCACCAAGGCGTTCCTTTCCCGCATGACCAACGAGTAGCGCCGCCCTCCGGCTCGCCGGCCCGGGGCGGAGGCGGGCGATGGCGAGGTCGCCATCGCCACGGAACCGCACCCCCTCGTGGCGACGGCGACCTCGCCGTCGCCTGCCTGGCGAACAATGGGTGAAAAGAGTTGTTTTGACGTGAACTCACACCAGTTTGGGGAGGTAAATGGAGCCGCCTCGCGCGTGATCCTGGCCGGGAATCAGTTGTGATTTTTCGTGAGATTGCTAGAAAATTCGCAAATATCACTTTTTTGGGATTTGGGGTTGACAGAGCGGCGCCGCAGTGGTACTACGGATTGCGTATTACCTAATCCGAAGTAGCGAGACCGGAATGATTGAGAGTTGGATCACACAGTTGCGAAAGGGCGTGGTGGAGTATGGGGTGCTCCTGGTGCTGGCCCGAGGCGAGACCTACGGCTACGAGGTGGTCCGGGCCCTGAAGGAGAACCGGGAGCTGGCCGCCGGGGAGAGCACGGTGTACCCCATCCTCGCCCGGCTGCGGGAGGAAGGCTACTTGACCTGCCGGGTGGTCAAGGGGGAAGCCGGTCCGCCGCGCAGGTATTTCCTCATGACGGAAAAGGGCCGGATGCGGCTGGCGGAGATGGAGGCCTACTGGCCAACACTGGAAAAGGGACTGGAACGGCTGCGGAACGCCTCGCCGGACACGCTGCCGCCCGTCCGCGACGACGAGGGGCAACCGCGCGGCCCGTCTGGCGGGGGACGGATTCCGCGCATGGGGGACGAACGGGCATTTTGGGCGTAATGACGCAAGGAACAGTTTTCAAGGCTTTTTTATCAGAAAGAGGAGCTGACGATGGCGCGGTGGCACATGGATGTGGAACAGGTTGTGGAGAGTTTTCTGGCCGAGGTGGATGGCCGGATGGCGGCGGAAGGGCGCACGGAAAGTGAACGCCGGGAGGTGCGGGTCGGCCTCCGGGAGCAGCTGGAGGAGCAGCTGGGGCCGGACGCCTCGGTGGCGGATGCCGAACGGGCGCTGACCACCCTGGATCCGCCGGAGTCGTATGGCCACGACGCCCGGGAGGCGGCCCCGCAGGCCCCTGCTTCCGGCGCATCGGCCGCGGCCGCTTCCAGGAAGGCAGGCGGCAGGGGCTGGATCTGGCTGCTGGCGCTGCTGCTCCTGCTGGTGGGCATCGGCGAAGCGGCCTGGGCATGGCGCCTGGCGGCGCAGGCCCGGGCGCAGGCGACTCCGCCCGCCGCGCCGGAGCAGCCATCCGCCCTCTCCGCCGAGACGGACGGCAAGTCCCGTCCTCCGCAGCCCATCCATCGGCGGCTCAAGCTGCGCGAGGTGTCGCAGGTGGACTACACGGAGAACCGGGAGGTCGTCCTGCGGCTGCGCTTCAACGCCATGCCGGACCGGGCGTCGCTGGCCCCCCGCCTGCACCTCACGGCGATTCCCGACGACGGCAAGGAGCTGGAGCTGGACTGGTCGCTGACCGGACTGGAAGCGTCGGGCTCGGTGGTGGTCTCGACGAAACCCGTTCCGAGCACCCGGCTGTTCTACCGCATCGAGCCCGGCGTGGCCCCGGATGCCTCCGGCAATGCGCCCGACGTGGCCCAGGACGACCCCGGGGCGGCGGAGCTGGCGGCGGCGATGGAGCCGTCGGAGGACGAGGAGACTGGGACGCTGCGCCTGAAGGATACGTTGTTGTTCCGCGGCATGGACGCCTCGTCGCCGTTCATGGAGGACCCCTATCTGCAGCTGGACTTCGACAGCAAGCCGGACACGTCGCGCCTCCACGAGTTCGTGAAGGTGGAGCCGGAAACGGAGTGGTGGGTGGACAACGACGTCATTTCCTGGCGCTATTCGGCCACGCTGCGCGGCAAGTTCGTGCCGGGCGAGGTCTACAAGGTGACCTTTGCCAAGGGACTGCCCGCCGCGCATTCGCACCGGTCGCTGCCGGAGGACATCGTGCGGCGCATCCAGATTCCCGAGATGGACGAAGGCGTGGAAATCGTGACGTCTGGGCATGTGCTGTCGCCGGAAGGAGCGATGCAAGTTCCCGTCGCCGGCGTCCACGTAGACCGCGTCAAGGCCATCCTGCACCCCATCTACGAAAGCACGCTGGCGGAGCTCGCCATCGATGGCCACTCGCACGACTACTTCCGGGGTGAACAGGTCAACGACAACCTGCTGGAACCGCCCGTCACGACGAATCTCCCGCTACCCCCGCCCGTCGCCGCCGGAGTTCCGGGCGCGGGCCTTGACGCCTACCGCCGCCGGGCCAGCCTCGACCTGCGCGCGCTGGCCGGCACCAACGCGCTTCGTGGCGCCTATTACCTGATAATCCGCGGCGAGAAGGGGGCCGTCGACAACCCCAGCTTCGCCGGCGACGAATGCGGGCGGCTGCTGGTGGTGTCGGACCTCGCCATCCACGCCCGCATGGCGGCGGATGACGCGACGGTGCTCGCCTGGGTGAACTCGCTGCGCCACGCCACCTCGTCCGCCGGTCTCTCGGTGACGCTCTGGAGCAACGCCCGCCAGGTGCTGGCGCGCGCGGTCACCGACGCCGACGGCCTGGCCCGCCTGGCCTGGCATCCCGACGACCCCAGGGGCCCCAATTCGCAGTATCCCGTCCTCGTCACCGCCACCGACCCCGAAACCGGCGACCTCGCCTACCTCCCCCTGCGCAAGCAGCGCGTCAGCTATTCCGAGGACGTCTATTCCGGCAAGAGCTTCCTCGATGGCCCCGACGACCTCCGCGCCGCCGTCTGGTCCGACCGCGGCATCTACCGCCCCGGCGACACGCTCCGCGTCCGCGCCCTCGTCCGCACCGCGGCCCTCGAGGCACCGGCCGAGCCCTTCCCCGTCCGCTGGCACGTCATGGACCCCGACGGCAAGTGGGTGCTGGACAAGACGGTCCTCCTCGACGACCTGGGCGCCGCCGCCGCCGACTTCGAGCTGCCCGACTACTTCCGGACCGGACGCTACTACGTCGCCCTCCAGCTCCCCGAAAGCGCGGGGGAGCTGGGTAGCACCGAAGTCTCCCTGGAGGACTTCCTCCCGCCGCAAATCCGCGTGACGGCCACCCCCTCGGCCCCTGCGGTGCGCATTGGCCGCGACCTCCTGCACTTCGACATCGCCGCAGAGTATCTCTTCGGCGCCCCGGCGGCCGGCCTTTCCGCCAGCGCCCAGGTGCTCTTCGAGCAGGCGCCCTTCCGGCCAGCCCCGTACGCCGCCGAGGGCTGGGTCTTCGGCGACGACACTCGCTTCATCGGTGACATGTCCCGCGACGTGGGCAAGGGCTTCCTCGACGCCGACGGCAAGGGGCGCTTCGAGGTGTCCCTCGACCGCTCCTGGCGTCCGCCCGCCCGCCTCCGCGCCACGCTGGCCGCCACGGTCGTCGAGAACTCCGGCCGCGCCGCCACCGCCGCCGTCTCCGCGATGGTGGATCCCTACCCCTTCTACATCGGCCTCCGCCCCACCTGGGAGGGCTCCCTCCGCCCCGCCGTCACCGCCCGCGTCGCCGTCGTCGCCCTGCGCCCGGACGCCACCCCGCTCGACCCCGCCGCCGAGGACGCCCCCGACGCCCTGGTCCTCGTCCTGCAGCGCGTCCTCTACACCACGGCCCTCCGCCGCCTGTCCAACGGCAGCTACGACTGGGTGACCACCAAGGCCTTCGACACCATCGCCGAGACCACCCTGGCCCTGCCCGCAAGCGCCGCCGACCCCGCCCATCCCGTCACCTGGGCCTTCGCCGTCGACAATCCGGGCGAGTACCTGCTGACCGCCCGCGACCCGGCCTCCGGCGCCGCCACCACCCTCCCGCTCTACGCCGGCAGCGCCGACCCTGCCTGGGGCGCCTGGGCCCGCGAAAAGCCCGGCAAGCTGCGCCTCCGCCTGGAAAACGACGCCTACGCTCCCGGCTCCACCGCCCGCGTCCACGTCGAGGCCCCCTTCGCCGGCCACGCCCTGCTCACCGTCGAGACCGACCACGTCCTCTACTCCCGTGTCCTCGACCTGCCCGCCACCACGGCCACCCTCGACGTGCCCGTCCCCGACATCCCCGGCCTCCCCAACGCCTACATCTCCCTGGTGCTCGTGCGCCCGGCCGTCTACGAATCCATCTGGTCGCCCCACCGCGCCACCGGGCTCGTCATGCTGCCCATCAGCCACGAGGAGCACCGCATCGACCTCGCCATCGAAGCCCCGGCCCGGGCGCGCCCGGCCGCCCCGCTCGCCGTGACCGTCCGTGCCACCTTCCCCGCCACGCCTGCCGCCGCTCCCGCAGCTGATCCCGTCCGCGAGACGGAAGCTCTGCCGGCCAGCAAAAACGCCCCTGCGGAAGCTGGGTCAGTTTCGGAAAACCCTTCGGAAATTGCGCAAAACCAGGCCGCGCCCGCGCCCGCCGCCGCCCTTCCCTCCGTTCCCACCAACTGCCTGGTCTCCCTGTTCGCCGTGGACGAGGGCATCTGCATGCTGACCGCCTTCAAGACGCCTGATCCCCTCGCCATCCTGCTGGCCCCCTGCTGCTGGCAGCTCTCCGTCTCCGACCCCTACGGCGACCTCATGCCCGAGGCCGAGAGCGACACCCTCTCCCAGGCCGTCCCCGGCGGCGACGGCGCCCTCTTCGCCCTCCGCAAGCGCCTGACGCCCGTCTCCTCCCGCCGCTACAAGCCCCTGGCCCTCGCGGCCGGGCCCGTTCCCCTCGGCCCCGACGGCACCGCCACCTTCGCGCTCGACCTGCCCGAATTCGCCGGCGAGCTGCGCCTCATGGCCGTCGCCTACACCCCCGGCCTCATCGGCGCCGCCGCCACCAACCTTCCCGTCTCCCGCACTGTCGTGGTCCAGCCCGCCGTGCCCCGCTTCCTGGCCCCCGGCGACGCGGCCTCCTGCCCGGTCACGCTCCACAACACCTCCCGCGACTGCCCCTGCGACGTGACCCTCCTCGCCACCGCCGCCGACCCCCTCTCCGTCCCCGAACTCCCTCCCGCCATCCGCCTGCCGCCCCTCGCCAGCACCAACCTCCACGTCCCCTTGCAGGCGGCCAATGCCACCGGCAAGGCGCTGCTCACCCTTACCGCCACGTCCGTGCCCGCGTCCGCCGCCTTGACGGAAGCCGGCGCCCCGTCCGTTCCCGAAACCTATGCCGACACCATCGAGCTTCCCGTCCGGCCGCCCTATGCGCTGTCCGCGATGGTCACCAACGTCGTCGTGCCGCCTGGCGCGGACGCCGCCATCCCGGCCCCCGGCGGCTTCCACGCCTCCTCCCTCTACGCCACCGTCCTCGCCTCCCCGGCCCCCTCCCTCTCCCTCCTCTCCGCCCTCGACTACCTCGACACCTACCCCTACGGCTGCCTCGAGCAGACCGCCTCCGGCGCCTACCCCTACCTCTCGTCGGCCGCCTTCCTCGACGGCCTCCCGCCCGCCCCCCACGCCCCCGCCGACCCCGACGCCGTGGTCAACCACGCCATCTCCCGCATCCTCTCCATGCAGCGCGCCAGCGGCGCCTTCGCCCTTTGGCCGTTCGCCCATGACGTCGACACCGGCGCCTCCCTCTACGCCATCCAGTTCCTCCTCGACGCCCGCGAGGCCGGCTATGCCGTCCCCGCCGACCCCCTCGGCAACGCCCTCGTCTGGGTCCGCGCCCAGCTCGAACGCCCCCTCCCGATTGGCCGCCCCGGCTCCCGCGACCTCCCCGACGCCATCGCCGCCCGCGTCGCCCACGCCCGCGTCCTGGCCGCCGCCGGACAGCCCCACGCCGCCTGGAACGCCCGCCTCGTCCAGGCCCTCCCCGACCTCGACCTCTCCGCCCGCGCCGACCTCGCCCTGACGCTCCTCGATGCCGGCGACCCCGCCGCCGCCCTGGACGTCCTCCGCCAGACCGACCTCCCCGCGCCGCTGGCGCCGCGCGACGCCTCCCGCCCGTTCTTCACCCCCGTGCGCGATGCCGCCCTGCTCCTGCTCGCCTGGATTCGCCTCGATCCCGATGCCCCGCAGGTCGCCGACCTCCTCCACGTCCTCGACGCCGCCCGCCTCCCCTCCGGCGCCTGGCCGACCACCCAGGACAACGCCATGGCTCTCCGCGCCATCGCCGCCTATCACGCCCTGCGCCCGCTGCCCCCGGCCGCCCCCCTGGCCCTCGACTGCACCCTGCCGGGCGATGCGTCCGCCCCGGCCCGCGCCCTGTCCTCCGACCACCTGCTCGAACTCGCGCCCGAGGACGCCCCCGCCGACGGCCTCCGCCTCCACAACGCCTCCACCTCAGCCCCCGCCTATGCCATGATTGCCTTCGAAGGCGTCCCCGTCGCCCCGCCGCCGGCCCACAGCAACGCGCTCTTCACCCTCGCCCGCACCTTCGCCCTCGCCGACGGCACCCCCTACGACCCGGCCACCGACCCGCCGCTTCCCGCCGGCACCATCTTCCTCCAGACCCTGGTCGTCGCCCCGACGCCCGCCGCTCGCGCGCAGGACGCCGTCCTCGACCAGCTCGTCCTCTCCGCCCTGCTGCCCGCCGGCTGGGAAATCGAGAACCCGACACTCTCCACCTCCCAGCGCGTCGCCTACAAGCCCCCCGTCCCCGCCGGACCCGAAATCCACCGCGAAGTCCGCGACGACCGCCTCCTCGTCTTCACCGGCCACCTCTGGGGCAACGCCCCCGTCAGCTACGTCGTGACCCTCCGCGCCACCATCCCCGGCACCTACGTCCTCCCGCCCGCCGCCGTCTCCGCCATGTACGCCCCCGGCCTTGCCGCCGACACCCCGCCCGACCCCCTCGCCATCACCGTCGTCCCCGCCCCCGTCGCCCGCAAGGACGCCGCCGCAGACGCCTCCCCAGCCCCCTCCATCCCCCCGACTCCTCCCCCGGCGACGCCGCCCGGTGACGACCCCGCCCCCTACGAGGACTCCCTCTTCTACCAGGTCAACCCCGGCGATACCATCGACCTCCTGGCCCAACTCTTTGGCATCTCCGCCGACGACATCCGCCGCGCCAACCACCTCGCCCCGAACACCGACGTGACCCCCGGCCAGGAGATCATCATCCCCCCCGCCACCGACTAGCAGACGCCGTGGTCCTTACGTAAATCATTGGCCCTTCCCCTCCTCCTTCCCGCGCTCCCAATTCGCTGTGATTTTTCGTAAAACATTGGCATTTTTGCATATTGTCGCCCCCGGCGCGCCTCCTTTCGCCCCCCGCCCCCCCCGCCGCCGCCGGCTCCTCCGTCTCCTCCTCCTGCTGCTCCTGACCCCGCCCCTCCTCGTCCTGCTCTGGTTCCTCCTAGCCTGGCTCCTGCCCTTTCCCTACCCCGAGCTCCCGCCCCCGCGCCCCGCCACCCGCGCCATCCTGGCCGCCGACGGCACCCCCCTCCGCCTCGTCCTGCCCCCGGACACCTACGACTACCGCCCCCTCTACGTCGCCTCCACCAACGACCTCGTCTGCCAGGCCCTGATGGCGGTCGAGGACGCCCGCTTCCTCCGCCACCGCGGCATCGACCCCCTGGCGATCCTCCGCGCCCTCTTCCAGAACCTCCTGGCCGGCCACCGCCTCTCCGGCGCCTCGACCCTCTCCACCCAGGTCATCCGCCTCCTGAACCCTTCCCCGCGCACCCTTCCCGTCAAGCTCCGCGAAGCCTTCCAGGCCACCCAGCTCGAACTCCGCCACTCCAAGACCGACATCCTGACCGCCTACCTCCGCCTGGCCCCCTTTGGCGGCAACCTCATCGGCATCGACGCCGCCGCCGACCGCTACTTCGCCACCACCCCCGCCGCCCTGACCCTCCCCGAGGCGGCCCTCCTCGCCGGCCTCCCCCAGTCCCCCTCCCGCTCCCGCCCCGACCGCCGCCCCGACCGCGCCCTCCTCCGCCGCGCCTACGTCCTCGACCGCATGGCCACCTGCGGCTACGTCACTCCGGACGCCGCCACCGCCGCCGCCTCCGCCGACCTCCACCTCCGCACCACGCCCCCGCTCCCCTCCCTTGCCCCCCACTTCTGCGACTACATCGTCCACCTCCTCGCCGCCACCCCGCCCGGTGGCGCCTCCGCCCCCGCCGCCCCCGTCCGGACCACCCTGTCCCTGCCCGTCCAGCGCCTCTGCGAAAACGCCCTCCGCGCCCATCTGGCCTCGCCGCCCCTGGCCTCCGACCCCTCCCTCTCCGGCGCGGTCCTCGTCCTTTCCGCCACCAACGGCGCCATCCTGGCGATGGTCGGCGCCCCCGACTACGCCTCCCCCAACGCCGGCCAGGTCAACGCCTGTCTCGCGCCCCGCGCCGTCGGCTCCACGCTCAAGCCCTTCCTCTACGCCCTGGCCTTTGACCGCGGCCTCGCCGCCCCCGCCAGCCTCCTCTCCGACGCCCCCCTCGCCTACCCCGATTTCACCCCGCAGAACTACTCCCGCCTGACCTCCCCCCCCGTCAGCTGCCGCGAAGCCCTCGTCCAGTCCCTCAACCTCCCCGCCGTCCGTCTCCTCCAGCGCCTCGGACTCCCCACCTTCCACCGCTTCCTCGCCACCTCTCTGCACCTTCCCATTCCCCATCCCCCCTCCCACTACGGCCTGGCCCTGGCCCTGGGCGCCCCGGCCTTCTCCCCCCTCTCCCTGGCCACCGCCTACCTCGCCCTCGCCCATCCCGCCGCCCCGCCTGCCGCCGCCACCCCCTTCCCGGCCCCGGCTCTGGTCACGGCCCCAGCCGCCCCCGCCGCGTTTTCCCCGGCCGCCGCCTACCTCGTCAGCGACATCCTCTCGGGCCCAGACCGTTCCTTCGATGCCACCGGCCACGCCGCCGACGTTCCGCTCCCCACCGTCGCCTGGAAGACCGGCACCTCCGCCGGCCTCCGCGACGCCTGGGCCCTCGCCTGGAACCCAGAATACGTCGTCGCCGTATGGATTGGCCACCCCTCCGGCGCCCCCTCCCCGCTGCTGGTCGGCCGCACCGCCGCCACCCCGCTCGCCTGGGCCATCTTCCGCCAGCTCTACCCCGACAACCGCGCCCCCGCCTTCCCGCGTCCCCCCGACGTTGAAACCCGCACCTACTGCCCCCTGACCGGCTTCCTGGCCACCCCCTACTGCCCGCCGCCCCATGCCACCGACCTCGCCATCCGCCACCGCACCCCCCACCTCCCCTGTCCCCTCCACCGCCCCGCCGGCCCCTCCGCCCCCGCCGGCCCCGCCGCCGGCACGAACGCCGCCCCGGCGGACGCCCCTGCCGCTACCGACGGCTCCACCGCCACCTCCCCTCCGCTTTCCATCCTCCACCCCGTCTCCAACGCCACCCTGCTCCTGCCGCCACCGTCGCCCGCCCTCGACCCCCGCATCCCCCTGACGGTCTCCGCGACCCTCCCCGGCCCCTTCTACTGGTTCCTCGACGACCACTTCCTGGCCCATGCCCCGTCCCCCCTCCTCTGGACACCGACCCCTGGCCCCCACCGTCTCGTCGTCCTCCACCCCTCCGGCCCCGCCGCCACCTCCTCCTTCACCATCCTCTCCCCCCCTAGAGCAGTTTCAGAAAAAATGTAGCCACAAGAATGGGAGGTGCGACATCCTGTCGCGCCAAATTAATTGCGCGGCTGGAAGCCCCACCTCCGGAACGGGCCGCCCGGCGGTCGGCCACCGAAAACGACCACGGCATTTTTGAAACCGCTCTAGCCCTCCCGCCGTCGGCATCGTCGGCATCGTCGAGTTCCGCCCTTTCCATCTCCCCGCGCGCTGAGTCAGTTTCGTCAATTTCCTAATGTTTTCCGTAAACTCACAACATTCCTGGAAGTTGTCTTGAGCAGGCTGCGGGAGCAGAAGGGGCGGACGCGAGGGGGCGCGTCCCTCCCGGGAGGGGGGTGGGGCGGAGGGCGAGGCGTGGGGGTCAGCCCGGGGTGGAGGCGATGGAGAAGAGGGCCATGAAGAAGGCGGTGTAGACGAAGCCGACGATGAGGCCGACAATGAGGATGAGGACGGGCTCGACGAGGGCGGAGGCGCGGCGGACGGAGGTCTGGAGGAGGGTCTCGTGGAAGGTGGCGGTCTCGGCCATGGCGGCGGAAAGGGTGCCGGTGGTCTCGCCGATGGCCGCCATGCGGGGGAGCATGGGGCTGAATTCGGGGGCGGCGGCCAGGGCGGAGGCCAGGGGGGCGCCGGCCAGGACGTCCAGGCGGGCGGCTAGGACGCGATTGCGGAGGTGGCGGTTGGAGAGGAGGAGGGCGGCGGCGGAGAGGGCGTCGAGGAGGGAAATGCCGGAGTCGAGGAGGATGGCGAGGCCGCGGGCGATGTTGGCGGTGGCGGAGAGGCGGAGGAGGCGTCCAAGGAGAGGGAGACGGAGGGCAAAGGCGTCGAGGAAGGCGCGGGGGCCCGGCAGGAGGCGGAGGAGGAGGACGGCGACGAGCAGGACCAGGAGGGCCAGGAGGACCGGCGGGGCGTAGTGGCGGAGGCCGTGGGTGAGGTCGAGGAGCAGCTGGGTGACGGGGGGCAGGGCGGTGGCGCTCTGGAGCAGGAAGTCCTCGATCTCGGGGATGACCTTGACGAGCATGAAGGTGACGACGCCGGCGGTGAGGAGGAGGACCAGGACGGGGTAGATGAGGGCGTTGAGGAGGAGGATGCGGGCGGCGCGGGCCTGGGCGAGATGGTCGGCGGCCCGGGCGAGGGAGGCGTCGAGGTCGCCGGAGGTTTCGCCGACGTGGACGAGGGCGGCCGTGTAAGGGTCGAAGGCGGAGAGGGTGGCGGCCGCCTCGGAGAGGGAGAGGCCGGTCTCGATGCGGTCGGCGAGGGCGGTCCAGAGGCGGGCGGAGCGGCGGTTGCGGGCCTGCTCGGCGGCGGTGCGGAGGGCCGGGAGGAGGGGGAGGCCGGCGCGGAGCATGGAGGAGAGCTGGCGGAGGCCGAGTTCGAGGTCAAGGGCGGTCATCTATTTCACCACAAAAGGGCCGGAGGGAGGAGCGGGGAGGGAGAAGTTGAAAGGTTGAAGGGTTGCAGGAGGAAGTTTTCGACTTGCGACTTGCGACATGCGACTTGCGGGAGGGCGACGGGCGACGGAACGGCAGGAGGCTAGAGGGCGCGGAGGGCGGCGGAGGCGGGGACGAGGCCGGAGAGGATCTTGTCGATGGCATCGGCGGAGAGGGGGCGATGGCCTTCGGAGGCGAGCTGGCGGGCGAGGGCGTCGGGAGGGGCGGCCTGGGCGACGAGGGCGGCGTCGGCGGGGGTGGGGACGAAGAACTCGAAGAGGGCGGTGCGGCCAAGGGTGCCGCGGCCGGCGCAGCGGAGGCATCCGGCGGGGCGGTAGGCGGTCTTGCCGGCAAGCTCGGGGTGGCCGAGGAGGAGGGCTTCCTCCTCGGAAAGGGCGTAGGGCTCGTGGCAGGCGGGGCAGAGGCGGGGGACGAGGCGCTGGGCGATGGCGATGCGGAGGGTGGCGGCGGCAAGATGGGGCTCGAGGCCCATGTCGAGGAGGCGGGAGATGGTGCCCGGGGCGTCGTTGGTGTGGAGGGTGGAGAGGACGAGGTGGCCGGTGAGGGAGGCCTTGACGGCGGTGTCGAGGGATTCGGGGTCGCGGATCTCGCCAATCATGATGACGTCGGGGTCGTGGCGGAGGAGGGAGCGGAGGGCCTTGGCGAAGGAGACCTTGTCGGAGGAGTCGACCTCGGCCTGGGCGACGCCGGGAATCTCGTACTCGATGGGATCCTCGACGGTGAGGATGTTGCAGGGGTGGAGCTGGAGGAGGCGGCGGATGACGGCGTAGAGGGTGGTGGTCTTGCCGGATCCGGTGGGGCCGGTGAGGAGGAAGAGGCCGTGGGGGGTCTGGAGGAGGCGCTCGATGGTGGCCAGGTGGGCGGGGGACATGCCGAGGGAGTGGAGGGTGAGGTTCTGGCGGTCGGCGGCGAGGAGGCGGAGGGTGAGGCGTTCGCCGTGGCGGACGGGGAGGGAGGCGACGCGGACGTCGGTGGCGGAGGCGGGGTCGCTGGGGAGGGCGGGGAGGACGAAGGCGCCGTCCTGGGGGGCACGGCGCTCGGCGATGTCCATGCCGGCGAGGACCTTGATGCGGGAGACGAGCGGGGGGAGGAGGGGGGCGGGGACGGGACAGTAGGGCTCGAGAATGCCGTCGACGCGGAAGCGGACGAGGGCGTCGTCAGGGCCGGGGTCGAGGTGGATGTCGGAGGCGTGGCGGAGACGGGCGGCGCGGAAGAGGTGGTCGGCGAGGGCGACGGGGTCGGAGGGGAGGGCTGGCGGAGGGGAC
>JAFTAH010000116.1 GCA_017458625.1 Kiritimatiellia bacterium
CCAAGATGGGCATCTCCACCCTCCGCTCCTACCGCAACGCCCGCATCTACCAAGCCATCCGCACCCAAGACTTCGCCCTCTTCAAGCAATACACCGCCTCCGTCGACTCCTCCCGCATCACCCTCCGCTCCCTCCTCTCCTTCCCCCCTGGGGGCGCGGGCGGCTCGCCCGCGGTCGGAGGCGCGGGGGCCGAGCCCCCGTCCCTTGCCACCCCCACCCCCCTCCCCCTCTCCGCCGTCGAACCCGTCGAATCCATCCTCCCCCGCTTCTTCGGCGGCGCCATGTCCATGGGCTCCCTCTCCCCCGAAGCCCACGAAACCATCGCCCTGGCCCTGAACGGCCTCGGCTGCATGTCCAATTCCGGCGAAGGCGGCGAAGACCCGGCCCGCTACGGCACCGACAAAAACTCCGCCGTCAAGCAAGTCGCCTCCGCGCGCTTTGGCGTCACCGCGGCCTACCTCCGCTCCGCCCGCGACCTCCAGATCAAGCTCGCCCAGGGCGCCAAACCCGGCGAAGGCGGACACCTCCCCGGCCACAAAGTCGACGCCCTCGTCGGACGCCTCCGCCACGCCCGCCCCGGCACCTCCCTCATCTCCCCGCCCCCGCACCACGACATCTACTCCATCGAAGACCTCGCCCAACTCGTCCACGACCTCAAATGCGTCAACCCGACCGCCCGCGTCTCCGTCAAACTCGTCTCCGAAGCGGGCGTCGGCACCGTCGCCGCGGGCGTCGCCAAGGCCCACGCCGACACCGTCATCATCTCCGGCTTCGACGGCGGCACCGGCGCCGCCCCCCTGTCCTCCCAAAAGCACGCCGGCGCCCCCTGGGAACCCGGCCTCGCCGAAGCCCACCAAACCCTCCTCCTCAACGACCTCCGCTCCCGCGTCCGCCTGCAAGTCGACGGACAGCTCCGCACCGGCCGCGACATCGTCATCGCCGCCCTCCTCGGCGCCGACGAATTCGCCTTCGGCACCTCCATGCTCGTCTCCCTCGGCTGCGTCCAGTGCCGCCACTGCAACCTCAACGCCTGCCCCGTCGGCATCGCCACCCAGAATCCGGCCCTCCGCGCCAAATTCGCCGGCAAACCCGAACACCTCCAGACCTACTTCCGCTTCCTCGCCCAGGAAGTCCGCGAAATTCTCGCCTCCCTCGGACTCCCCTCCCTCGCCGCCGCCCGCGGCCGCACCGACCTCCTCCTCCCCCCCGAGAACTCCCCCTTCGACTTCACCGCCCTCCTCTCTGGGGGCGCGGGCGGCTCGCCCGCGAACGGGGGCGCGGGAGCCCCGCCCCCGTCCCTTGCCCCCGTTTGGTCCCCCACCCTCGACCCCCTCTCCCTCCTCCCCGCCATCTTCCCCTCTGGGGGCGCGGGCGGCTCGCCCGCGAACGGGGGTTCGGGGGCAAAGCCCCTGCCCCTCCGCCTCGCCCGCCCCATCACCAACTCCCACCGCTCCATCGGCGCCTCCCTCGCTGGCGAAATCGCCTCCCGCTTCGGCCCCGACGGCCTCCCCGACGGCACCCTCGCCATCGACTTCACCGGAACCGCCGGCCAATCCTTCGGCGCATTCCTTGCGCACGGCGTCACCTTCAACCTCCGCGGCGCCGCCAACGACTACCTGGGCAAATCTCTCTCCGGCGGCACCATCACCGTCGCCCCGCCGCCCGGCGCCACCTTCGCCCCCGAAGACAACACCATCGCCGGCAACGTCGTCGCCTACGGCGCCACCACCGGCTCCGTTTTCATCAGCGGCCGCGCCGGCGAACGCTTCGGCGTCCGCAACTCCGGCGCCACCCTCGTCGCCGAAGGCGTGGGCGACCACGCCCTCGAATACATGACGGGCGGCGAAGCCCTGATCCTGGGCCCGACCGGCATCAACTTCGGCGCCGGCATGACGGGCGGCGAAGCCTTTGTCCTCGACCTCGACGGCGACTTCGACCTCCGCTGCAACCTCGACTCCGTCGACCTCCACTCCATCCTCCCGGGCACTCCCGAAGAAGCCACCCTTCTCCGCCTCCTCCGCGCCCACCACGCCGCCACCTCCTCCCCCCTGGC
>JAFTAH010000021.1 GCA_017458625.1 Kiritimatiellia bacterium
CGATGTCTAGAGCGGTTTTCAGATTACTGTAGCCATTTGGCGGGCGGCTTCCGGAGGTGCGGCTTCCAGCCGCGCAATTCATTTGGGCGCGACAGGATGTCGCACCTCCGAACCTTGCGGCCACACATTTTCGCAAAATGCTCTAGAGGTCTAGAGGCCCATGGCCTATCCCTTATTATCCCGGCCTTTGGGCCGGGCCGGAACCTTCGTCGGCGTCCAGGCCGTCCCCGTCGGCCCCGGGTTCGTTGGCGATGCCGAACGGGATATGCGCACACGGTGTCGAGGCGGCGGCGGGCTCCAGATGGGTCAGCTGGTCGTCGAAGAAAAGGTGCGGCTTGAGGATGTCGAGCACCCGCTTCTTCTCGATGCCGCCCAGCAAAAAGACCTCGTCGGCCTCCATCCCCCACGCCTTGAGCGTCGTCACGAGCCTCTCGTGCGCCGGGGCGGATCGTGCCGTCACGATGGACACCCGCAACAGCCGCCGATGTTCCGGGTCGGCATCCGCGTGTGCCATGTCGAGCTCCTGCAAGTGGGCCAGCCGCTGCAGAAGGGGCGTCAGCGGCCCTGCCCCCAGCGGGATGTTGCGTAGCGCGGCCTCGTGCAGCTGGAACTTGGCCAGGTCGTGCGTCTCCTTGTACACCGTCTCGGCCTCGTCGTCGGCCAGAATCCCGTCGAAGTCGAAGCCCAGCCGCAGTTGCTCGTCTCCGGGATCGTCCTCGGCCTGGCTCGGCAGCACATGCCCCGCCGGATAGCCGGCCGCCACCGCCTCCCGCACCTGCTTGGCATTCGTCGAAAGATACAACGACGCGTTCACCGACCGCATGAACGGATACGGCTTCCGTCCCGCCATGAAGAACGCCCGGCTGATGTCGAGCCCGTGTTTCCGGACCGCCTCCATGACCCGCACCCCGTCGTCCGCATGGTACCGCGACAGGATGACGACCTCCACCGGATGCTCCCCGTCCGCCGCCAGCCGATTCAGTCCCAGCAGCCGCCGGATGAACGGGAACCCGACCCCCGGTCCCGGAATGTCGTTCCGATGCGCCCGCTCGTACGCCCGGAACGCCGCCAGTCCCTCGTTCAGATAGATGTCATGGTCTTTCGACAGATCGAACAACACCGTCGACGAAACGGCCACCACCAGCTTCTTTTCAATCGGATACGCCATCTGCCGTCCTGCCTTTCCCTGTCTTCCGTTCCTTTCGCGTGCGCCCAGACCCTACCCCTTTGCGCAAGACTCCGCTAGGCCTTGAGCGGCGGCGGCGACACCGGCTCGGGCGGCGTGGCATCGTAGATGCCCAGGGCGCGGAACTTCTCGTAGCGCTGGCCAATCAGCTCGACCTCGCTCATGGCGTCGAGCTGCTGGAACTGCATCGTGACAGCGGCATGGAGGAGCTTGGCGGCGGCCGCCGGATCGACATGGGCCGCGCCGGGCGGCTCGGGCACGACCGCATCCGCGATGCCCAGCGCCAGCAGGTCGGAACTCGTGAGCTTCAGGGCGGCGGCGGCGCGCGGGGCAGCCGAGCGATCCTTCCACAGGATGGCGGCGCACCCTTCGGGCGAGATCACCGAGTAGTAGGCGTATTCCATCACCAGAATGCGGTTGGCCACGCCGATGCCCAGCGCCCCGCCGGACCCGCCTTCGCCAATGACCACGGAGACCACGGGCACGGGCAGCGTGAACATCTCGCGGAGGTTGACCGCGATAGCCTCGGCGACATGCCGCTCCTCGCCCTGGATGCCGGGAAAGGCCCCGGGCGTGTCGATGAAGGTCAGGATGGGCAGCCGAAACTTGGCCGCCAGCTGCATGAGGCGCAGGGCCTTGCGATAGCCCTCCGGGAACGGGCACCCGAAGTTGCAGGCGAGATTGCTCGCGGTGTCGCGCCCCTTCTGCGTGCCGATGACCACGAGCGGACGGCCGTCGAGCCAGCCCACCCCGCCCACGATGGCCGGGTCGTCGGCAAAGTGCCGGTCGCCGTGGAGCTCGGTGAAGTCGTCGATGAACGCCTCGATGTAGTCGCGCGTGTAGGGCCGCCCCGGATGCCGCGCCAGCTGCACCTTCTGCCACGGACTCAGCGCCGAGAACACGCGCTGCCGCTCGGCGGCCAGGCGGTTGCGGATTTCGTCGGCCTCGGGCGAGGTCTGGAGCCCGATGGCACGGGCGGCGGCCAGGGCTTCGTCGAGGCGGGCCTGGAGTTCGGCCAGGGGCTTTTCAAAGGAGAGAAGAACAGACATGGCGGCAGGGGGAAAGGAGGGCTTGCGGGATGGTCGGTCGGCTAGTCGGTGATGGTGACAACGGTGCCCTTGGGCAAAATGGTGTAGAGCTCCTGGATGTCGTCGTTGAGCAGGCGCACGCAGCCGTCCGACGCCTGGGACCCGATCGACGCCGGATCCCACGTGCCGTGGAGCCCATAGCCGGGGATGTCGAGGGCCAGCCAGTGCGTGCCGAGCAGGTTGTCCGGATCGCCGTAGGGAATGGGCGTGCGGCCTGCCACATGCCAGGCGGGGTGCTCGATCTTGTCGATGATCTTGAAGGTGCCGACCGGCGTCTTCCCGCCCCGCCCGGTGGCCACGCGATAGCGCTTGAAGAACGCCCCGTCGAGCGTCAGCACGAGGTCGTTGCGCGACTTGCTGACGGCCACCGCGAACCGATGCGCATTGCCATCGAACAGCAGCAGCTCCTGGCCCACGCGGATGCGCGTCGGATCGCTGATGTCGTTGGCAATGGAGATGAGCGCGACCGGCGTGTTGAACTTGGCCGCGATCTTGCCCAGGTAGTCGCCGTTGCGGATGGCATACTCGACCTTTTCGGGCATGGGCCGCCGCGAGGCCAGCAGCGGAATGTCAATTTCGTTGAGCAGCTGCTCCGTCGCGGGGTCGCCGGGAGCGGCGGCAAGGGCCGCGAGCGCGGAGGTGCGGGCGGCGGCAAGGTCGCCTTCGTCGCGCAGCCGCTTGGCGGTGGCGAGGGCCTCCGCGGCGGCCTCCGGCGTAGCCGGCAGCGGTTCCGGCTGGACCGCAGGCGTGGCCGGCGGAGCCGCCACCGGCACCTGCACGCCGCCCTGGCTCCCCGTTTCGCCAGCAACCGTGGTCCCGCTCGCCGGACTCACCTCCCCCTCGGGAGTCCCAGGTGTCGCCGGGGTCCCAGGCACCCCGGCGGCAGGTGCCACCGCAGCCTCCTCTCCGGCCTCCGCTCCCTCCGCCACCTCCCCGGTCGTGGCAGGTAGTTCGACGGGCGCCAGCGGCGCCTCGACGGCCCCTTCCGGCAACACCACCGGCTCGGCATCGTCCCCCGCCTCCCGCGAACAGCCCGCGTGGATGGCAAAGCCGATGCCGACGATGGCGGCGGCCACCGCCGTCACGATGAGGGCGGTCAGACAGCCCGCCCGCGTCTTCTGGCGCTTCATGAGATAGATGTCGGGAGTGGAATCGTAGGCCATGGGAAAGTCCTTGTTCAAATGCGCGAGCAGTCTAGGCGGCTTCGCTCCGATTGGCAAGTCGCGTTTTCGCCACATTCTCCGCTTCCCCCTCCCCGCCGTCTGTGGTAAAAGGCTGTTGGTACGCACCTCCTCCGGCGCGTCCCCCTGGAGACCTCCGACATGAACACACCCGCCAACCTCGACAACCTCGACACCACCATCTCCACCCTCGGCCCCTGCACCTACCCCTCGCCGCTCAACTTCGACACCATCAAGGGCGACAACATCGCCAACTTCGTCTCCGACGACATCCGCGTCCGCCACCAGGTCATCCTCGAGCCCGGCGACGCCCCCGACCCCGTCACCTTCGAGAAGGCCGGCCCCCGCGAAAAGCTCTTCTTCGACCCCCGCCGCACCCGCGCCGCCATCGTCACCTGCGGCGGCCTCTGCCCCGGCCTCAACAACGTCATCCGCAGCGTCTACCTCGAGCTCCACTTCCGCTACGGCGTCCGCGAGGTCCTCGGCATCCGCTACGGCTTCTCCGGCCTCACCTTCAAGGGCACGCCCCCCATCGCCCTCACCCCCGAGATGGTCGAGCACATCAACCGCGACGGCGGCTCCATCCTCGCCTCCTCCCGCGGCAAGCAGGACGTCGGCGAGATCGTCGACTGGCTCGAGTCCCGCGACATCCAGATCCTCATCTGCATCGGCGGCGACGGCACCCAGCACGGCACCCACGAGATTGCGCAGGAAGTTCTCAAGCGCGGCCTCCCCATCGCAGTCGTCGGCGTGCCCAAGACCATCGACAACGACATCCAGTTCGTCCGCCAGACCTTCGGCTACTACACCGCCATCGAGACCGCCCGCGCCATCCTCGACGGCGCCCACTGCGAGGCCCGCGGCGCCCCCAACGGCATCGGGGGCGTCAAGCTCATGGGCCGCGACTCCGGCTTCATCGCCGCCGGAGCCGCCGTCGCCTCCCAGGAGGTCAACTTCGTCCTCATCCCCGAGATTCCGCTCCACCTCGACGGCCCCCGCGGCTTCCTCGCCGCCCTCCACAACCGCATGACCGAGCGCCACCACGCCCTCGTCGTCGTCGCCGAAGGCGCCGGCCAGGACCTCCTCCCCGCCGTCGACGGCACCGACAAGTCCGGCAACCGCAAGAAGGCCGACATCGGCATCTTCCTCCGCGACCGCATCAAGGAGTACTTCGCCTCCCGCCAGACCGATGTCAACCTCAAGTACATCGACCCCTCCTACATCATCCGCTCCGTCCCCGCCAACTCCCAGGACGCCCGCCTCTGCGACGGCTTCGCCCGCAACGCCGTCCACGCCGCCATGGCCGGCAAGACCGACCTCATCATCGGCGACTGGCACGCCGTCTACGTCCACGTCCCCATCGCCGCCGCCATCTCCAGCCGCAAGAAGGTCAACCCCGAGGGCGACCTCTGGATTTCCGTCCTCTCCACCACCGGACAGCCCCACGCCTGGGAGTAGAAACACGTTTCCATTCTCTGGAAAAATGGCAGAAACATGGTTCCATTCCATGGAAAAACCCCGGAAACAGGGTTCCATTGTCTGGAAGCCCTTCGCGCCCCGTCTCGGCAGACTCGACCTCCTCGAAAGCCTCGATTTCCCCGCTGCTTCTTTCCCTTCGTCCCTGTGGCTTGGCGGCTCGGCGTGAATAATCCCTGCCACGCCTCCCGCCGCGCCTTTTCGGCTCTTTCCCTTTTCGCCTTCCTCGTCCTGCCGGCCGTGCCCGCCGCCGCCGCGCCGCCGGCCGCACCCCCCTCCCTCGACTGCGCCCTCACCCTGACCCCCGCCGGAACCTGGATTCGCCAGTTCTCCGCCGTCCCCCCCCCTCCCCCGCCCCCCCTCGCCGACCGGCTCACCCGCTGGGATCCCGTCCGCCTGCGCCCCGACACGGACGCCTCCGCCCCGGCCAGTCTCCTCTGGCAGACCCGGCACCTCGCCTTCTCCCTCCACTACGACCTCGACCTCCACCCCGCGCCCGCAACCGAAACCGATGGCGGCCAGCCTCCCTTCCGCGCCGCCCTTTCCGCCACCCTCCATCTCACCAACGCCTTCCCCATCGCCCTTCGCCCCCGCGAAATGGTCCTCGCCCAGCTCCAGCCGCTCCGCCCCGCACGCCCCGACCGCCTTCCCGCCATCGTCGACGAATCCGTCCCCCTCTCCGCCCCCTGGCGCCACCGCCCCCCGCCGCCGCCCGTCCCATGGCTGCCGCTTGAGGTGCCTGCTCCGCCCGAAATCCCGGCCTCCGCCGCAATCGCCCACGAGCTCTTCCGGTTCGCGGATCTTCCCGCCCGCCTGGTCTACGAGTTCGACGGACGTAGCGCCCCCTGGCCCACCCCTGCCGACGGCCTCCCGGCCCGTCTCCTCGTCGAGCTCGAGCTGCCCCCCGCCATCTCCAACCAGATTCCGCTCCTCCCCGCCGCCGCCCGCGTTCGGCTCGACCTGCCCCCCGCGTCCCCCGCCATCCTGTCCGCCACCACGCCGGGTGCCTTCCCCGATGCCCCGGTTGTGCGCTTTGCCATCGATGCCGACGCCCCCGGCCTTCCTCCCCCCGTCCACGTCACCCGGCTCCGCCCCGTCGCCTCGCCCCTCCCCGGCGACCCTCCCTCCCAGACCCATACCCTGACGCTCGCCAACCCCGCCGACCGTCCCCGCCGCGTCCGGCTCGTCGAACCCGTCGACCTCGCCCGCCGCTGGCGCCTCGACAGCGCCTCCGTCCCCGCCGAACGCCTCCGGCCGGGCCTCTACGCCTTCACTCTCGACCTCCCCCCCGCCGCCACCACCAACCTCACCCTCACCCTCCGCCATCCCTAGGGTCCTGGATGATAAAAATCTTGTTCAAACGACGGCATGGTGTTTCCCGACGAGGCGCCGGATTGAAGGCGCAGTTTCCTGCGTCGAAATCCGGCAACGACGTGGGGGAACATCAGGGCAAGTTTGGACAAGGAATTTTGCATTCAGGACACTAGTCCCCCTGCCATGCGCCCGCGTTTTCTGCTCCACCTGCCTCTGCTGCTTCTGCTCGCCGCCCGGCCCTTGGCGGCTGCTGCCGAGCCCATTGTCCTCCGCTTCCCCGAACGCGGCCAGGTCGCCATCTCCCTCTCCCACGAACTCGACCACGCCTTCGACCTCACCTCCCGCTGGCTGGCCGACCAGCCCGCCCCCGACACCCCGCTCCCCGACCCCGCCGCCTACTGGACCAATGGCATCCCCTCCTCCATCGCCGATGCCTGGCCCCTCATGGGCCTCCTCGGCGACTGGGCCCTCCCCCCCGACGCCCCCCCCCGCTACCAGGCCGCCGCCGCCCTCGCCCTGGCCCTCGACCACATCGGCGAAGAATGGGTCTTCCTGCGCGAAGGCGAACCGCCCCTCGACTGGCGCAAGGCCCTCATCCATCTCCTCGTCACCGAACAGCGCGTCTCCCCGGCCGGCGACGGCTACTGGCATGACGAATCCCCCTCCGACCTCGCCGCCACCGTCTCCGCCCTCCAGGCCCTCGTCCTCGCCGCCAACGTCGCTCCCGCCGTCCTGTAGCGCGCCCTCCCCGCCCCCTGCGCCCCCTCCCTTGCCACCCAGATTTCGCCGCCAAATTCGCGTGATTTTTCGTCAAAATCAGGCTTTTTTGCGCATTTTCCCTTTTTGCCCGCCCCCCGTGGCGCGGGCGTCCCCGCCCTCGCCTTTTTCGTCAATCTCGACATTTTCGAGCATCTCGACATTCTCGAAACCCCGCTTCCCGCGTTTTCGGTGGCCCGTTTCCGCCCCTGTGCGCCCCTGGCTGGCGTTTTTTCCTCCCCACAACCGCTCCAAGGGGGTATAGTGCGCGGCGCCATGAACATGACCCCAGTCAAAGAAATCCTTGCCAGCTCCGGCCGGCCTACCCTCTCGCTGGAGTTCTACCCTCCCAGGTCGGCCCTCGACTTCGGCATTCTCGGGGCCGCCATCGAGCGCATGCGCCCCGTCGCGCCGGACTTCGTGACCTGCACCTACGGGGCTGGCGGCTCGGCCCGCACCTTCTCCTTCGACGCGCTCCAGCTGCTGGTCCGCCTGGACTTCACCCCCGTCGTGGCCCACCTCACCTGCGTCGGCGCGACCGCCGACGAGCTCGCCGCCCACGTCGACCAGCTCTACGCCGCCGGCATCCGCAACATCATGGCCCTGCGCGGCGATCCCCCACGCGAGGAAGGCGCCTTCCGCCCCGTCCCGGGCGGCTTCGCCCACGCCATCGAGCTCGTCCGCCTCGTCAAGGACCGCCACCCCGACATCTGCTGCGGCGTCGCCGGCTATCCCGAGGTCCATCCCGAGGCCACCTCCCCCGAGGACGACCTCCGCCACCTCAAGGAAAAGGTCGACGCCGGGGCCGACTTCGTCAACACGCAGATGTTCCTCGACACCGACGCCTTCTTGCGCTTCCGCGACCGCGCCGTCGCCGCCGGCATCCTGGCCCCCATCATCCCCGGCCTCATGCCCATCGTCTCCTACAAGCAGGCCATGCGCTGTGTCCAGTTCTCGAACTCGGTCATCCCCGCCCCCCTTGCCGTCGCCCTCCAGGCCGCCACCACCCCTGAGGAGGCCGCCGACGCCGGTATCCGCTGGATCGTCGACCAGATCGCCACTCTCGTCCACGAAGGCGCTCCCGGCATCCACCTCTACATCCTCAACCAGGCCAAGGCGCTCCTCAACCCCCGCCTCGCCGCCGCCATCGCCGCCTGGCACGCATAACCCCGCTTCTCCCCCTCTGCTCTTCGCCCACCATCGACGGCCATCGACACCCTTTCACCCCTTCAACCGCTCAACTTTTCAACGCTTCAACCCTTCAACTCTCTTTTTAACCCGCTCCCCCTCCCATGACGGACTACGACCAGCCCTCCCTCTTCGACTTTGACGCCAGCGGCAATCCCAAGCCCCGCAAGACGCCCGGCAGAGCAACGCCCCCCAAGGCTTCCGGCCCCTCCGCCGATGGCTTCACCGACGCCGATGCCGCCCGCCTCGATGCCGCCGCCCGCGCCGCCGCCGAGGCCGCCGGCGACTTCTCCCCCACCGCCTCCGCCGTGGCCCGAAAGAGTTCGTCCGCCTCCGCCTCCTCCGCCGCCTCCTCCCCCACCGGCCTCGCCCCGGTCATCGACGCCACCCACGGCGGCGAGGGCCCCGTGCACCGGATGATGGACACGAACTTCCTCCAGTACGCCGCCTACGTCATCCGCGACCGCGCCATCCCCGAGCTCGACGACGGCCTCAAGCCCGTCCAGCGCCGCATCCTCCACGCCCTCCGCCAGATGGACGACGGCCGCTTCATCAAGGTCGCCAACGTCGTCGGCCAGACCATGGCCTACCACCCCCATGGCGACGCCTCCATCGGCGACGCCCTCGTCACCCTCGTCAACCGCGGCTTCCTCATCGAGGGCCAGGGCAACTTCGGCAACATCCACACCGGCGACCCCGCCGCCGCCCCCCGCTACATCGAATGCCGCCTCACCGACCTCGCCGCCACCCAGGTCTTCAACGAGGACCTCACCGAGTTCATCCCCTCCTACGACGGCCGCAACAAGGAGCCCGTCACCCTCCCCGCCAAGATCCCCCTCCTCCTCATGCTCGGTACCGAGGGCATCGCCGTCGGCCTCTCCACCCGCATCCTCCCCCACAACTTCGCCGAGCTCCTCAAGGCCCAGATCGCCATCCTCCGCAAGAAGCCCTTCGAGATCTTCCCCGACTTCCAGACCGGCGGCCTCCTCGACGCCCGCGACTACGACGAGGGCCGCGGCAAGGTCCGCATCCGCGCCGTCATCGAGCAGAAGGACGAGGCCACCCTCGTCATCCGCGAACTCCCCTACGCCGTCACCACCGAGGCCCTCATCGCCTCCATCGAGGACGCCGCCAAGAAGGGCCGCCTCCAGATCAAGGCCATCCGCGACTACACCGCCAAGAACGTCGAGATCGAGCTCGCCATCCCCTCCTCCGCCTCCATCGACAAGACCCTCAAGGCCCTCTACGCCTTCACCCTCTGCGAGTCCTCCATCTCCCTCCGCCCCATCGTCATCCGCGACCGCCGCCCCGTCGAGCTCTCCGTCCACGACATCCTCCGCCACAACACCGCCCGCCTCGTCGACCTCCTCCACCGCGAGCTCGAACTCGAACGCGGCCGCATCGACGAAGCCCTCCAGAAGGCCTCCCTCGTCCGCCTCTTCATCATCCACCGCATCTACAAGCGCATCGAGTCCTGCAAGACCGCCCTCGAGGTCAAGCAGGCCGTCTTCAACGGCCTCGAGCCCTACCGCGACCAGCTCCGCCGCGACATCACCGCCGACGACATCGACATGCTCCTCGCCATCCCCATCCGCCGCATCTCCCTCTACGACCTCAACAAGTCCAGGAAGGAGGAGGACGACCTCCTCGCCGACTACGACGCCGTCCTCAAGCACCTCGCCAACGTCACCGCCTACGCCATCGGCTACCTCAGGAACCTCCTCCGCGACTACGGCGACCTCTACCCCCGCCGCACCAAGCTCCAGAGCTTCGAGACCGTCCAGGTCCGCGCCATCGCCACCAAGTCCTACGCCATCCGCCACGACCCCGAGAAGGGCTACGTCGGCTACGGCGACGTCGACGCCGACAAGCCCCTCTTCTCCTGCTCCGAGTACGACCGCGTCGTCATCGTCTGGAAGACCGGCGCCTACCGCGTCATCCCGCCCCCCGAGAAGCTCTTCGTCGACCAGGGCGTCGTCTACGTCGGCCTCTACGACCGCGACCGCGTCATGACCCTCGTCTACGTCGCCGACCAGATCGTCCACCTCAAGCGCTTCACCTTCGGCGGCGTGATCCTCAACAAGGACTACCAGTGCGCCCCACCCCCCGCCGAGATCCTCTTCTTCTCCGACACCTCCCCCGCCGCCCTCTACGTCAAGTACGCCCCCCGCAAGGGCCAGCAGATCCACCAGCAGGTCTTCGACCCCACCAAGATCGCCGTCCGTTCCGCCCACACCCGCGGCAACCAGATGACCACCAAGAAGATCGCCTCCATCTCCACCGAGAAGCCCCGCAACTGGGACGACTCCGCCCCCGCCGGCAAACCCCTCTAGCCCTCCCTCCCGCCGCCTTGCCCATGAAACGGTTTGCCTTGCTCGTCTTCGTCGGAATCCTGGCACTGGGCTTGTGGCCGGGCAGACGTGCCGTTGCCGACATCGGTCCGCTGCAGACGCTGGTGGTGGTGAACACGGCCGACCGCGAATCCCGCGCACTGGGGGCGTACTATCTGGAAAAACATGGCATCCCTCCCGCCTCCCACCGTTGCGAGGTCGAGCTCCCCCGCGTCGTCGGCCAGAACATCTCCCTGGAGGCCTTCGAGCGCTACGTCCGGGCCCCCATCGAAAAGCACATCGAGCGGCACCGGCTCCGGGGCCAAATCCAGCTGGTCGTCTTCTGCTGGCGGGGCCCGACGCGTGTCAACAACGACAACTCCTTGTCCTCCGCCTTCTTCTACGGCTACAAGGCGCGGCCGCCCGAAGCCAAAGGCCCATGTGTCATCGCACCCGACTCGCGTTCTGCCTACTACGAAGCGGACCGCGCCTTCAGCGCCACCGCCGGCTACTCGCCGCTCGGCTCTCCCCTCGCCTTCGTCCTTTCCGCGCGCACGCTGGACGCGGCCAAGGCCGTCGTGGACCGCGCCGTCTCGGGCCACGCACAAGCCCCGGAAGCCGCCTTCGCGCTGGCCTCCTCCGGCGACCGCGACCGCGCCGTCCGGACGCCCCAGTTCGCCGCCGCCGCCGCACAGCTCCGCCTGCTGGGCGTGCCGCCCGAGCGCATCCTGGTCTCGTCCCAAGCGCCGCTCTCCCCTCCCCTCCCCCTGGCCTCGTGCAGCCTGGGGCAGGCGTACTTCCCCTCCAACTGGCAGGACAAGACCGTGGCGCCCACGTTCGTGCCGGGGGCCATCTGCGAACACCTGACGAGTTGCGGAGGCCAACTGCCAGACCCCTGCCTCCATCAAGCCGGCGTCTGGGACTGGTTCGACCGGGGGGCGACGGCCTCCTACGGAACGGTCTCGGAACCCTGCAACTTCACCGTCAAGTTCCCGCACGCCCGGCTGGCCTCCTATGTGGCGCGCGGCTTCACGCTGGCCGAGGCGCTGGCGATGTCGGTCGCCAATCCCTACCAGGGGCTGTTTGCCGGCGATCCGCTCTGCGCGCCCTACGCCGCGCCGCCCGCCGTCCGCATCACCTATCCGCCCCAGAACACCGGCGTGCCCGACGCCCCGCCCCTGGCACTCCACCTGGACGTCCAGGCCCATCCCAGGGGCCTGCCCGCGGCCTACCTCGACCTCTATGTCGATGGCATCCACTTCACCCCCATGGCACGCCCCATGTCGCCCGCCGGCAACGAGATCCTCCTCACCGTCGGCGACCAGACCTTCCGCCACACCGTCGGCCGCGGCGAAGACCTCGAAGCCGCCGTCCAGGCGTTTGCCTTCACGTTGCGGACCGCTTCCTCCAACCGCCTCCAGGTCTCCAGCTCCGGCGACCTCCTCACCCTCTCCACGGACGGCACGGAACCGCTACCCATCTCCATTGAGGTCCAGAAGGGACTCGGCCAGGCCCCCTACATCGGCGCCCGCATCCTCTCCGGCGCCCGCACGCTCCCGGGCTCGGCCACCCCTGGCGGCCCCACGTCCCTCCAGACCGCCGCCATCCAATTCCATCTGGGCACGGCGCGTCGCTATGCCGTCGACTACTCTGTCGACCTCTCGTTCCTGCCGCACGGCCTCCACGTCCTCACCATCGTTGCCCGCGATGGGTCCGCCCTTCAGACCCAGGGCCAGGCCTCCGTCTCCATCCTCCGCAAATAGCGCGGGCGGTCGGGACCTGCCGGGAAGGCCTTCCTGGCAAGGCGCAGGAAACTGAACCTAAACAGAGCGGATGGGATTTCCCCTGTGGCCCATTCCCCCCCCCTTTTTCTTTGTGTTTTTGCGTTCTTTGCGTCAAAACAAGTGGGCTTCCCTTCACCAAAAAGGTGAAACCACTGTCGTGGTTGTTCTGTTGATGCCCTTGTCTTCTCTGTGGCTCTGTGCCTCTGTGTGATCTTCCAACTGCTCTTTTCAGGCTGAAGGGTCAACGGGACCAAATGCGACTCCACGCACCCCAGGTGCTTCCTCTTTTGCAGACAACGCAGATGCGGCGCCTCTCCGGGTGTGAGCAAAAAGTGTGAGGTACGGGCGATTGCCCTGGGGGCGCGGGCGGCCCGCCCGCGATGTTCCCTGGGAAGCCCCCTTGGTAAACCGTTCTCCCGCCATCCTTTGGATTTTCGCGGGCGGGACGCCCGCGC
>JAFTAH010000117.1 GCA_017458625.1 Kiritimatiellia bacterium
GAGCGGTTTTCAAATTACTGTAGCCATTTGGCGGGCGGCTTCCGGAGGTGCGGCTTCCAGCCGCGCAATTAATTTGGGCGCGACAGGATGTCGCACCTCCGAACCTTGTGGCCACACATTTTCGCAAAATGCTCTAGCGCCCCTCGCGCACCACCAGCACGCGCCGGGACTCGGTCTCCGCCGCCCCCGCGCCCGCCGCGGCGGGCCGCAGCGAGAACTTCCGGCAGGCGGCCGGCAACAGGCACGTCCGGGCCCGCGAGAGGATATACGCGGGTTCCCCGGGCACCTTGAGACGGATGGGCCCGTCGGTGGGAAAGAGAATGTGGAAGGAATCGCCGGCAAGAGACAGCTCGGCCTCGCCATCGAGACGCCATTCCTCGACATGGAAGTAGGGGCTGTCGAGGAGTTGCCGGCACACGGCCCCCGGCACCAGCGGGAGCTCGGGCTGGATGGGGGCGACGGGCGACGCCGTGTCGTCCCAGTGGATCACCTGCATCGCCTTGTCGATGTGGAGGGGCCGCGGCTTGCCGTCCGCGCCGAGCCGGTCCCAGTCATAGAGCCGGTAGGTGGTGTTGGCGTCCTGCTGCACCTCGAGCAGCAGACACCCGGCCCCGATGGCATGGACGCGCCCGCCCGGCGTATAGAACACCATGCCCGGCCGTGCCGGATAGCGCTGCAACAGGCTGGGAATCGTCTTCCGCGCCAGCGCCTCCCGGAAGTCGGCCTCGGTGACGCCCGGGTGGAACCCGGAATAGATATGCGCGTCCGGCGTGGCGGCCAGCACGATCCACATCTCGGTCTTGGCCTCGCCCCCCACCAGCGGGGCCGTCGTGTCGTCCGGGTGGACCTGCACCGACAGCGTCTCCTTCGCGTCGATCACCTTGACCATCAGCGGGAAGCGCGTCTGGCCGGCATGGCCCGCGCCGAGCAGCTCCTCGGCATGGCCCGCCAGCACCTCGGACAGGCTCTGCCCGTCCCCGCCCCCCCCCACCAGCCGCGTGCAGCCGTCGGGATGGTCGGCAATCTCCCAGCTCTCCGCATAGCGCCCCGGCAGCAGCCGCCGATGGAAGTCGGTGACCAGCCGCTCGCCGCCCCAGATATAGTCCTTGTAGACGGGCTCGAGAAACAGCGGGCGCTGAAACAGGGAAGGCATACGACCTCGCTCGTAGCGGACGGCGCGACCGCCGCCCTAGTCGGTGATGGTGGAATGGAAGAGCGTCGGCGCGGCCACGGGGGCGTCGGCCAGCTCGATGCCGTCGCGCACGAACCCGAGGGCCTGCGCCAGCTTGTCCTCGTCGTTGGCGTGCAGCACCACCAGCGGCTGTCCGGCCTCGACCCGCTCGCCAATCTTGACGAGCCCCGAGGTGCCGACCGCATGGTCGATGACGTCGTCGGTCTTCTGGCGACCGCCACCCAGCACGAGGACGGCCCGCCCGATGGCGTCGGCGCTGACGGCCGAGACGTAGCCCGCCTTGGGCGCGGGGAAGGGATGGACGATGCGCGCATGCGGCAGCTTCGACAGGTCGTCCAGCGCCGTCACGTCGGCCCCTTGCAGCGCCGCCATCTCCTTGAACTTGGCGAACGCGGCCCCGGACGCGATGATGTCCTTCAGCGTGCGCAACGCGGCCTCGCGCGAGTCGGCCTTGTGCGCCAGCAGCAGCATTTCCGCCGTCAGCGCCAGCGTCACCTGCATCAGGTCGCCGTCCCCATGCTGTCCCTGGAGGCATTCCATCGACTCGATGATCTCCAGTGCATTGCCCGCCGTCCGCCCCAGCGGCTGGTTCATGTCCGTGATGCAGGCGACGATGCCCTTGCCCATCGCCTTGCCGACGCGCACCATCGAATGCGCCAGCGCCGTCGCGTCCTCCAGCGTCTTCATGAACGCCCCCGACCCCACCTTGACGTCCAGCACCAGGTTGTCGATGCCCTCCGCCATCTTCTTGCACATGATCGACGCGGTGATGAGCGGAATCGACGCCACCGTCCCCGTCACGTCCCGCAGCGCGTACAGCTTCTTGTCCGCCGGCGCGATCTCCCCCGTCTGCCCGATCATCGAGAACCCGCACTTCCGGATCGTCTCCACGAACTGCGCCTCGCTCAGATTCACGTTGAAGCCCGGAATCGACTCCAGCTTGTCCAGCGTCCCGCCCGTGATGCCCAGCCCGCGGCCCGAGATCATCGGCACGCCCAGCCCCGCGCACGCCGCCAGCGGGGCGAGGATGATCGACACCTTGTCGCCGATGCCGCCCGTCGAATGCTTGTCCACGGTGGGTAGCCCCACGGACGACGTGTCGACGATGGTCCCCGTGTGCATCATCGCATCCGTCAGCACCGCCACCTCCTCCGGCGTCATGCCCTTCAGGTAGATGGCCATCGCCATCGCCGCCATCTGGTAGTCGGGGATGGAACCGTCGGTGTAGCCGTTGATGAAGTCGCGAATCTCCGTCTCGCTCAGGACATGCCCGTCGCGCTTCTTCTCGATAATCCATTGAGGAACCATGGAAAACTCCTGGGGTTGGGGGACTGGAAAAAAGACAACACCCCAAGCATCGCACGCCGCCGCTCCCCCCGCAAGCCCAAACCGCCCCCACCCACCCCCAGCCCCACCCTTTCTAGACAACAAGCCCCCCGGAAAAAAATGCGCCCTCCCAAAAAAAGGGTTGCACCCCCCCACCTCGCGCGCTAGGATTCGCCCGTGCGTTCGCGATGGGAGTGGTTTCCCTCGTAGATGCGCGTTAGCTAACAAAATCAACTAAAAACCAAAGAAAGAACGAAAAAATGAAGAAACTGATTGTTTTGGCGGTCGCCGCCATGGTCGCGAGCGGAGCAATGGCTCAGCATATCTTTGACATGTATTTTCTCGCCTATGCCAATGGCGAGCAGAATTGGACGGGCTTCGGGCCTGAAGACAATCCTGTTGATCTCGGGTCTCTCTACTCCCTGACGCTTGGTGCCCAGGCCAAGACGTTCAAGGCGGATAACCAGTCTGTGGTCATGCACTACAGCTTTGTCGATGGCACGACCGAAATGGGCTGGAACGACATTGAGCTGAATTGGGAAAGCAATTACGACTATGACTCGAAGAGCCAGTGGGTGACCGGTGGAACGGGCAACTGGGACTCTCCTGTGCAAAACCAGATTAGCCTTGCTGGTCTCGAAGACAACAAGGAATACAAGCTGTATGTCTACTTCAGCGGCGACAATGCCGGCTACGGCAACTACGGCGCGACTGAGGGTCAGGCTGGCAGTGGCAACTTCGCCGCGAAGTTCACGAAGATTGCCGAGCCGACCTCGGTTCCCGAGCCCGCGACGATGAGCCTGCTCGGCCTCGGCGCCCTGGCGATGGTTCTCCGCCGCAAGCTGCGCAAGTAATTCGCTTTCCAGCGAACACGGAGCGCCCTGCAAGGGGCGCTCTTTTTTGCGCCCCCTCCCCTAGAACCCTAGAATCCTGGAATTCTAGAGCGGTTCTAATTTTTCTGTAGCCGTTTCGGTTGCGCACAGGCACAGGCTGGCGGTCGCAGTAAACCGCGTCCCTCCCGCGGTGCCCCAGCGCGGGAGGGACGCAATGCATTGCGTCCGGCGGGCGATGCTGTTCATGGAACCGCTCTGGAAACGCTAGGAAACATTTTGGGCTTGCCTTCGCAGGGCCAAAATGCCACGATTTTTTGACGTACGAACGTTCAATTTCGACATGACGACGGACTTCCAGCCTCCAGCGGCGACGCCATCACGCCTGGCCGACCATACGACCTTCGGGCTGGGCGGCCCCTGCGACGAGTGGCGCGAGGCCGCCTCGACGGCCGCCGTCGCGGAGGTGTTGCGCGATTGGCATGACCGCCACCTGCCCTGGCACGTGCTGGGCGGCGGCTCGAACGTCCTCGCTGCCGACGAAGGCGTGCCCGGCGGTGTGCTCCACCTCCTTCCGGGCGCGTCGCCCATCGAGCTTTTGCCGGGAGGCGGGCTGCTGTGCGATGCGGGGACCAGGCTGGACGAGGCCGTCGCCTGTGGCCTCGACGCCGGCGCCATGGACACCGCCTGGGCCGACCTTTCGGGCATCCCGGGCACTCTGGGCGGCGCGATCTGCGGCAATGCGGGCGCCTTCGGCGTGCAACTGGGCGACTTTGTCGAGCAGGTCGAAGTCGTGCGACCGGACGGACGCCCCGAAACCTGGCCGCGCGAGGCCCTGGCCTATGGCTATCGGACCAGCCTCCTGCAGCGCATGAAGGCCGTCGTGACGCGCGTCTGGCTACGCGCCCCGGCTTCCCGGGTGGACCGCCCCGCCGCCCAGGCCCGCCGCGCCGAGATTCTGGCCCTGCGCCACGAAAAGCATCCCGCCCTCGGCCCCGGCCTGCCCGGCACCGCCGGCAGCTTCTTCCGCAATCTGCCGCCCGCCACGCCCGGCGGCCGCCGACAGCCCGCCGGCGCGCTACTCGACGCCGTCGGGGCCAAGTCCATGCGCGAGGGCGGTGCCTACGTCTTCGCCCACCACGCCAACATCCTCATGGCCGGGCCCGGCGCCACCGCCGCCGATGTCCGGGACCTCGCCGCGCGCTTGCAGGCGGCCGTGGCCGCACGGTTTGGCGTGCGGCTCGTCTGGGAGGTCCGTCCCTGGCCTGCTCCCGCGGCCCAGCCCCCCGCCCCCTAGGGGAAGCTCGCCATGGCCCCCTCCCCTCCCAACCGTCTCACGGCCTTGCGCGAGGGGTCCCTTGTGCCGTTGTTGCTGAGTTTCTCGTGGCCGGCCATCGTGTCGATGTCGCTGAACATGCTCTACAACGTCGTCGACCGCATCTACATCGGCCAGGGCTGCGGCGCCGATGCCATCGCCGGTCTGGCGCTGACCTTCCCCGTCATGCTGGTCGTGGGCGCCGTCGGCCCCCTCATCGGCGTCGGCTCCTCCACGGAGATCTCCATCCAGCTCGGACGCAAGGCCTACCGCGAGGCCGAACGCACCCTGGGCCAGATGGTCGCCCTCAAGCTCCTGTTCGGCCTCCTCGCCCCCTTCGTCCTCTACTTCCTCGTCCTCGACCCCGCCTTCGCCCTCATGGGCGCCGACAAGATGACGCCGGAGTCCGTCCGGCTCGGCCGCCTCTACTGCGGGCTCGTCCTCCCGTTCATGCTCACCCAGCACCTCGCCTTCGGCCTCAGCGGCACCATCCGCGCCGAAGGCGCCCCCGTGCGTTCGATGCGCTGCATGGTGATTGGCTGCGTGGCCAACCTGGTGCTCGACCCCATCCTCATCTTCGGCTGCCATCTGGGCGTCGCCGGTGCCGCCTGGGCCACCAACCTCGCCATGGTGCTCTCCTGCCTCGACGCCCTCTCCTACTACTTCCGCGAAGGCCCCGTCCTCCGCATCCGCGCCTGCCGCCTCCGCCTCTACGCCGACCTCGCCCCGCGCGTCCTCGCCATCGGCATGGCCCCCTTCCTGATGGAGGTCTCCCTCAGCTGCGTCACCTTCGCGATGAACCGCGCCTTCGCCCTCTGGAGCCCCACTCCCCGTCTCGTCACCTCGCAGATCGCCGCCTTCAGCATCTGGCTCGTCTCCGGCAACATCTTCTTCACGCCCCTGATGGGCATCCAGCAGGGCCTCGCCCCCATTCTCGGCTACAACTGGGGCGCCAAGGCCTACGACCGCATCCGCGCCATCCTCCGCCTCGGCTTCTGGCTGACCTCGGCCCTATGCGTCGGCATTTCCGTGGCCCAGGTGCTGCTGGCCCATCCGCTGGCGTGGTGCTTCGCGCGCAGCGACCCGCTCCTCGTCGAGCATGGCGCCCGCGCCATCAGCGTCGGCAACTGCTGCGTCTGGATCATCGGCATCAACGTCCTGGCCACCACCTACTTCCAGAGCATCGGCCGTCCGGCCACCGCCATCGTGCTTTCGCTGCTCCGGCAGGTGTTCTGCCTCATCCCGTGCGCCTTCCTGCTCCCCTATCTGTTCCCCGAGGACCCCGTCCTGGGCATCTGGCTCGCCATGCCCCTCAGCGACGTCCTGACGACCCTTGCGACGGCCCCCACGTGGTATCACGAGATGCGCGTGCTCGCCCGCCGTGCCGCCGCCACCAACAGCGCCGCCGCCCCCTCCGTCTGAACCGCGCGCAATCTCGCGCGGCGTGGGCGCACCTCGTCCCCCGGGCCCACCGCATTCGACCGCATGCGCGCCTTCCGCCTCCCCCCCCGGAAGTGGCAAGTGGCAAGTCGCAAGTCGCCCGCCCCGGCCCCTCGAATTCGCTGTGATTTTACGTCAAAACAAGGGCTTTTTGCACATTTTGCCCTCGGCGGGAGGGCCGCCATTCCTTGCATCCGGAAGGCAGCAGAGAAGTGGCCCCCGGACGCGCCGGAGCGCGCCCCTCCCCCCGCAAGTCGCAGGTCGCGTGTCGCCCGTCGCCCCGAAGGGCCGCCCTACCTTCGCGGCGCGGGCGGCAGCGGTGCCAGCAGCGAGTGCCGGTAGAGCAGCCGCATCAGCTCGACGTCCAGCCCGTGCCCGGACTTGTAGGAGACGATGGTGCCGACGAACAGCCCGTCGTCGATGAGCGCGATGGCCGCCAGCAGGTCGAGCACCGCCCGGTGCCAGCAGGCCTCGAGCGACTTGCCCTCGTGGACGTGCGTGGCCTCGTTCCAGTAGCGACGGCGCCCGGCGACCAGCAGGTTCTCGAAGGAGTAGCCCAGGTTCCGGATGTCGCTGAACAACAGCCCGATCGTCTTGCACCACAGGATCTTGCTCGCGGAGGTGTTGGTCCGCGCGCTCGCCCCGTACGCGAAGATCTCCGGCGAGACGGGAAAGCGGATGCGCTGGCGGCCAATCGCCGTCGGGAAGTCGATGGCCACGTCCAGGGCCAGCTGCGGGGCCGCCGGATCGGCGGGCAGGAGCGTCAGGAAGCCGCCGCGCGGACTCACGATGGTCACCGGCTCGCGCACGGTCACGTAGGGGGCCAGGCGGTCGACGGAGCGCCGCCCTGCGCGGTTCAGCGCATCCACGAGGTCGCCCGAGCCGTGCGCGAACAGCGGCGGATCGCCCGAGTCGAGCCGGATGAGCAGATTGTCAACGCCAAGCCCCATGCGGAGGGCGATCATGTGCTCGGCCATGCGGATGTAGTTGTGAGGAGAGCCCGAGCGGAGCACGATGTTGCTCACCACCGAACCCGTCGTCCAGACGTTCCGGACGGAGCACCGGACCGGCAGCGAGCCGGGCAGGTCGGTGCGTTCGAACCACCAGCCTTCCATGTCGGTCGGACACAGCGTCAGCGTGCGGACGGACCGCCCGAAGAACGTGCCGCGCCCCTGAACGGTCTCGGCGTGGTCAATGGTGTTCTGCCGACGAGGCAGCGCCAGCGGCACCGCTTCGTCCATGCGGTTCCAGTCGACTGGCTGGTCGGCCAGTCGCCGGGCGGCCTCGCGGGCCAGGGTTTCGGAGCCGTCAAGAATGCGGCCAAGTACGGGCTGGAAGGAGTTCATGGCAGGGGACTTTCCGGGGGGTTCCAGACAATGGAAACATGTTTTACCACTTTTTCCAGACAATGGAAACGTGTTTCGGCACTTTTTCCATGGAATGGAAACCTGTTTTCATCGGGCGGGCCACCAGGCGAGGGCGGCGGGGAGCGGCAGGACGGGGCGACCGGCGGCCAGAGGCGCGGCGGCGGCCGCCTCGCCCGCAGGCACGACGAGCGCATCGGCGTGGTAGAAGAGGTAGGGGGCTAGCTCGTCGTCGGCCTGCGCGTAGACGAGAAGCGGAATGCCCAGGCGGTGGAGCTGGCACGCCAGGCTGGCCGCGAACTCGGCCGCCGCGTCACCTAGCCGGACGCCCAGGGGACTGGCGGAATCGGCGGGATTCGCCCAGACCAGCGGGAAATCGCAGAGGTAGATCGCACGCTCGCGGGTGTCGAGCGGCGCGGCGGCCAGGCCCGACAGGTCCAGCAGCACTGCGGCGGGCGGCGGCTGCGTGCCCTGGACCGCGTAGAGGACGGTCTGCGCACGGTTGGGGCCGAGGGAGAGGATGGTCGGCAGGTCGGGGTCGGGATTCACCCAGCATGTCCGCGCGTCAAGACGGGCCACGGGGCGGCCATCCGGCGGTAGCACCAGGCACTGGAAGGCGCTGGTGGCCCATTCGGAGACGGCAAGGTCGGCGACCTCGGCGCTCGCCGTGAGCGCGGCGAGGAAGGCGGCATCGGAGTCCTCCCCGGCGCCCTCCGCCTCGGCACCGGCGCCCGGCGTCCCGAGACATGGGCGGAAGGCCATCACCCCCGACCAGTCGCCCGCGCCAAGGGCTTCGGGCAAGGGCAGGCGGTCAGGCGCGGCATGGAGGCTGGAGGGCGGGGCGGCATCGGCTGCAGCCAGCCGGGTGGCCGCCGTCACCGCAAAGGCCGCGACGGCCGGGAAGTTGCCAGTGGCCGGCGTCACCCCCAGGTCGAACTCGTAGCCGACAGGCGTGCCGCCGGGCGCGACCAGCAGGCGGCAGCGGCGCGGCTCGGACAGATCGAGCCAGAGGGGTATGCCCTCGGCCTCGATCCAGGGCGCGGGTGCGGCGGTCCGGAGCTCGGCCAGCGCGTGGTCGCCCAGCCAGAAGTGCGCCCGGAGCCGGCGCGGCGTGCCCAGCGGCGCGGAAATCTGCATGTGGTAGACGCGCGCATCCCCCGAGGAGTCGTCGCTGAGGACGTGCCATTCGAGCAGCTCGGCGTCGTTCGTGGAGTGCAACGTACCCGCGTAGAAGCGCACGGCGTCGCCCCCGCGCAGAATCGAGAACATGCCTCCGGACCGGGCCATCCGGTCGGGCACGGCCGCCCAGCGCTCGCCCGTCTCGACATCGGTGAAGGCGAGATGCACCGCACGGCTCACTGCCGACCCCTTGCCTCCGGGCGTGGCCGGCCGCGCACACGCCACCGGCGCCAGGGCCGCCTCGTCCGCCTGGGCATAGATCGCGGCCCAGCGGTGGGCATGCATCTCTTCGTCGAAGCGCACGCTCAGCGACTTGATGAGGCACCCCGCGAACGGCTGGCGCTGGCCGGGCAGGCGTACGGGAACCTGCGGTGCGGCGGCCGCCAGCGCCTCTCCTCCCCTCGCCAGGCCCGGCGGCGGGGCCAGCAATTCCCTCGCTTCCGCGAAGGAAGCAAGCCCTGCGACCGCCCCCAGCACGAGCAGGCAGAGTCCCCGCCAGCAGAAGTCCGCGCCCCCGCCACGGGAGGCCCCTCCCCCACCCTTCGCAGCCGACAGCCGAACGCAAGGAAAACGGCGCGGACGACGGTTGCGCGCCGGCAAGCTCATGGACTGCCGCCGGTGTCCGTAGGCGGCGACGGCTTGCGCGCCTTGCCCTTGCCCGGGGAGGTGGAGGTGCGCGGCGACGGCGGCGCCCGCAGCGCGTTCAGCTGGTCGCGGATGGCGGCCGCCCGCTCGTAGTCCTCCTTGGCCAGCGCCCGCTCCAGGGCCTTCCGGAGATTCTCCTCGCGCGTCTTCGGCCGCTCCTCCTCGAGCTCGTCCAGCATCAGCTGCAGCGACTGAATCTCCGGCGGCGGCGGGGCCGCGTCATAGGCATCGGCAGGCGAGCCGATGGAGGGGTCGTCGCCCCCCACATCCTCGCGCACCTCGCGATAGAACCGCTCGATGTCGGCAATCGCCTGCTCGACAATGGTGCGGGCGCGCGAAAGCCGCGCCGCATCGCGGGCGATGGTCGCCGCCGCGATGGCATGGGAAAGGCGCACCCCCGGATAGAGCTGATCGGCATGCCACGCGTCCTCGTCGTTCTCCGCGAGGTCGCTGATCAGGTCGATGAGGTCCAGCACATGCTCGCAGTCGTCGTAGAGCCGCGGCCAGTCCTCCAGCGCCTGGTAGGCCTGCGCCCGCGCACAAAACTGCATCGCCTCCCGCAACAGCTCCGCGCAGATCTCGCGCGAAAGCGTCTCCGGCATCTTGCCGTCGCGCTCGAGCTGCTGGTAATACGCCAGCGCGGACTCGGCCCCATGCGGCCGCGCGCCGTCGGGCCGCCCCTCCGGCTCCATCTGCAAAAGCCCCATGTCGACGCGCAGCTGCACCATCACCCGGCCGTCCGCCGTCGTGATCCTGCGCGCGGAGGGCAGCTCCGGATCGAAGGCCCAGCCCTCCAGGAATTCGTTCAAGTCGTCATTCATCGTGTACGCCACCTCGAAACTCCGGCACTCTACGCCCCCCCCGCCCCCGACTCAAGCACGGATTCCCGCCCATCCCATCCGTTCTCGCCCACCCCTGCACTGCAAAGCGGCTGTGTCAGTTTCGTCAAAATCCTAGCAATTTCTAGAAATATTCAGGCCTTCAGGAAAAAAAACAGAATCCTCGCCCCCCCTCTGCGGACAATTGCCCGCGCCGGAAAACGAATTGCACAAGCGCGCGCGCTGGCGTATCGTTTCCTCCGGCGCGCGGCCAGCAGACCCCGCCGACGAAAGGACCATCATGAGCGATTCCAGCAAGACCACGGCCAACTACGACATCGGAACCCTTTGCGTGCAGGGCGGATGGCAGCCGCGCAACGGCGAATCGCGCCAGCTGCCCATCATCCAGTCCACCACCTGGAAGTATGCCTCCAGCGACGCCATGGGGGCCCTGTTCGACCTCCAGGCCGAGGGATACTTCTACACCCGCCTCCAGAATCCCACCAACGATTCCGTCGCCAGCAAGATCGTCGCCCTCGAGGGCGGGGCCGCCGGCCTCCTCACCAGCAGCGGCCAGGCCGCCAACTTCTTCGCCATCTTCAACCTGGCCGGCTGCGGCGACCACGTCGTCTCCTCCTCCGCCCTCTACGGCGGCACGCTCAACCTCTTCACCGTCACCATGAAGCGCATGGGCATCGACTTCACGCTCGTCTCGCCGGACGCCGACGACGCCACCCTCGATGCCGCCTTCCGCCCCAACACCAAGGCCCTCTTCGGCGAAACCCTCTCGAATCCGTCCCTCGACGTGCTCGACCTCGAGCGCTGGGCCGCCGCCGCCCACCGCCACGGCGTCCCGCTGGTCCTCGACAACACCTTCCCCACCCCCGTCAACTGCCGCCCCATCGAATGGGGCTGCGACATCGTCACCCACTCCACCACCAAGTACATGGACGGCCACGCCGCCCAGGTCGGCGGCGCCATCGTCGACAGCGGCAACTTCGACTGGCTCGCCCACGCCTACAAGTTCCCCGGCCTCTGCGCCCCCGACGAGTCCTACCACGGCATCGTCTACGCCGAACGCTTCGGCAAGGCCGCCTTCGTCACCAAGTGCGTCGCCCAGCTCATGCGCGACTTCGGCTCCATCCCCTCCCCCTTCAACAGCTTCCTCCTCAACCTCGGCCTCGAAAGCCTCCACGTCCGCGTCCCCCGCCACTGCGCCAATGCCCGGGCCGTCGCCGAATGGCTCCGCGACCGCCCCGAGACCGACTGGATCCACTACCCCGACCTCCCCGGCGACCCCCAGCACGAAAAGGCCCGCAAATACCTCCCGCACGGCTCCTCCGGCGTCATCGCCTTCGGCCTCAAGGGCGACCGCGCACGTGCCATCCGCTTCATGGATGCGCTCAAGTTCGTCTCCATCGCCACCCACGTCGCCGATGCCCGCAGCTGCATCCTCCACCCCGCCAGCCACACCCATCGCCAGCTCACCGAGGAGCAGCTCGCCGCCGCCGGCATCCCCGTCAACCTCATCCGCCTCTCCGTCGGCATCGAGGACCCCGGCGACATCATCGCCGACCTCGAGCAGGCCCTGCGCGCGTAAGGCCGCCTCGCTTCGCCCTGTCCCCGCTGCCAGCGCCCCCGCCCCGGAGAAAAAATCCTCCCGCCACGCCGTTCGGGGACTTGCACGGGAAAAGGGCGAGTGCTAGGATGAAGCCGTTCGCGTGATGCATGCCACGTCTCCCTTCCTACATCGAGACACCATAGGGAGCTAGCGTCCTGAAGCCTCCGTGGAGACTTCGGCAGGTTCCCGCCTTGCAACCCAGGGTAAGGAGTCCCCCATGCTCACGCGAACTTTTTGTGTTCCGTCCTTGCGGGCAACGCCACCGGGGACTATAATGCAGGCCGTATTGCTCAAGGAGAACAGACGATGGCCGAATCCCAAATCACGACAACGTTGGAGCAGGTGGACGGAATCCAGGTGGTGCACGTGGCCGGGCCACTGGACTCGATGACCCACGAATCCTTCAAGAACTTCCTGGAACCCCTGGTGTCCCAGCCCCGGACCCGCGTGGTGCTCGACTGCGCCAAGCTGACCTACGTGAACTCCAAGGGCCTGGCGCTCCTGGGACGGTTCCAGCGCATGTCCATGCAGAACCTCTCCTTCCTCGGCATCGCGGGCCTCAACAAGTACATCACCAAGACCATCGTCCTGCTCGGCCTCTCCAAGCTCGTCAAGCTCTACCCCACCCTCGACGAGGCCATGGAAGCCGCCCGCATGCTCGCCTAGCCTTCCACCCCGCGCCTCCTCTGGCTTTCCTAGATATCAGATATCTAGAATCCTAGACTTCTAGACTCCTAGCCCGAAGTTCCGTGGGGTAGGAGGCGGGAATTGGGGCGGAAGTCTTGGAATGCCAAGGAGTTAGAAGGGGAACCATAGGTGCATAAACGTACCCATGTAAATTGAAATTATACTGTTGACACCAATCAAGCAATACGTATAA
>JAFTAH010000118.1 GCA_017458625.1 Kiritimatiellia bacterium
CCCCAGGCGTCTCCCTCGACCGCGAAAGGCCAAATGATATGTCTATATTTTCATAGACATGCGATTTTCGACTGTTTTCAACAAACAAGGCCATTTTCTGCCCGTCCTCCATTGAAACCCTTACACTTTTTGCTCACACCCCCGCGAAAGGGAAGTTCCAATATGAAATGGACAGGGCGGCATGGTCCCTCCTTCCTACCCCGGGCGCGGGAGACGGGGACGCCCAGGCGGCAGGTGCGCCCCACCCCCCGAAAATCGCGTCCACGGGGAGAATTGTGTGGCGAACGGGGGGCGGAAGGGGTAGGATGCGCGGGTCAACGGAAACGCAATCTTCATGGAGGCTTTCATGGAAAAGGACATGGTCGTCGTCACGGGCGCGGCCGGCTTCATCGGCCGGAACCTGGTGGCGGAACTCAACCGGCGCGGCGTCGAGCGGATTGTCGCGGTGGATGCGCTGGGCCAGGACGAGCACTGGAAGAACCTGCGCGGGCTGCGCTTCGCGGAGTATCTGCAGCGCGACGAACTCGCCGACTGGCTGGCGGAAGGCGGCGCCTGCGTCAAGACCATCTACCACCTGGGGGCCTGCAGCGCGACCACCGAGACGGACGCGGACTACCTCTACGCGAACAACTACGCCTATACCCAAGGCATCTGGAAGGCCTGCACGGAGTTCGGGGCCCGCATGGTCTACGCCTCCAGCGCGGCCACCTACGGCGACGGCGCCCAGGGCTACCGCGACGACGAGTCCACCCTGGACACCCTCCGCCCCCTCAACATGTACGGCATGAGCAAGCACATGTTCGACCTGTGGGCGCTCCGGAAGGGCTACCTCAAGGACATCTGCGGCCTCAAGTTCTTCAACGTCTACGGCCCCTTCGAGGACTACAAGGGCGACATGCGGTCGGTCATCCACAAGGCCTATGGCCAGATCCAGCGCACGGGCAAGGTGCGGCTCTTCAAGAGCTATCGCCCGGACTACGGCGACGGCGAGCAGGTGCGCGACTTCGTCTACGTCAAGAACGCCGTGGACATGATGCTCTACGCGGGCGACCACCCGGACTTCAACGGCATCTTCAACTGCGGGACCGGCCACGCGCGAAGCTGGAACGACCTCGCCAAGGCGGTCTTCGCGGCCATGGGACGCCCCGTCAACATCGAGTACATCGAGATGCCCGAAAGCCTCCGCGCCAAGTACCAGTACTTCACCGAGGCCGACATGTCCAAGGCCCGCGCCCATGGCTACGCGCACGAGTTCGCCAGCCTGGAGGACGGCGTGGCGGACTACGTGAAGACCCATCTGGCCACCCCGCTGGCGGAGGTGTAGACATGGCCGCCGCGAAGAAGAACCCCTTCGGCAAGGCCCGCGTCGCCAAGGTCCGGGCCGGCAACGTCGCCTTCGGGGGCTCCGCGCCCCTCGCCCTCATCGCCGGCCCCTGCGCCATGGAAAGCCGTTCGCTCGTGCTGGAAACCGCCGAATGGCTGGCCAAGTGGGCCGCCCGCGCCCACGTCCCCTTCGTCTTCAAGGCGTCCTACGACAAGGCCAACCGCACCAGCGCCTCGGCCTTCCGCGGCCCCGGCCTCGCCAAGGGCCTCGAATGGCTCGCCGAAGTCAAGGCAAAATGGGGCATTCCCGTCCTCACCGACGTCCACCGCCCCGAGGATGCCGCCCCCGCCGCCCAGGTCGCCGACATCCTCCAGCTGCCCGCCTTCCTGTGCCGCCAGACGGACCTCGTGGTGGCCCTCGCCGAGACCGGCCGCGTCGTCAACATCAAGAAGGGCCAGTTCCTCTCGCCCTGGGACATCCGCCACGTCATCGGCAAGGTCGAGTCCGCCGGCAACCGGCGCATCCTCCTGACCGAACGCGGCGCCAGCTTCGGCTATGGCAACCTGGTCGCGGACATGCGCAGCCTGCTCATCATGCGGCAGTTCGGCTATCCCGTCGTCTTCGACGCCACCCATAGCGTCCAGCTTCCCGGCGGCCGCGAAGGCGGCACCGGCGGCGACGGCAAGTGGGCCCCCTACCTCTCGCGCGCCGCCGCCGCCACCGGCATCGACGCCCTCTTCTGGGAAACCCATCCCAATCCCCCCGCCGCCCTCAGCGACAAGGACAACATGCTCCCCCTGACCGCCCTCCCCGGCCTCTGGCAACAGTGCCTCGCCGCCGACGCCACCGCCCGCTAGACCCGTTCCATGCAAAGGTTGCCCCATCAAACGGACACCATGACTTGCGTCCCTCCCGCGATGGCGCACAGCGGGAGGCTCGCAGTTACGGCGACCGCCTGCCACCGCCCGTGCGACTCTCGTGCTGCTCAGCGTTCAGTAGCATTCTTGGCGGCCGTGCCGCGCGGAGCGCGCCCCCTACCAAAAGCGGTAAAACTCCCCGTTTTTCCCCATGTCCCGAGGGCCCGCGCTCCGCGCGGCCCGAGCCCCATGGTTTCGTTATCCATATCCAGCACAACCGAACCGCCACGGGAAAACTGGAAACGCTTGGGCCGCCACATGGCCAGCCCCCCCTTTTCTGACCCCAGGAGGTAGAAATGATTGACCTGCATTGCCATTCGACCTTTTCCGACGGCCTCAAGACGCCCGCCGAACTCGTGGACATGGCCCTGGAAAAACACCTCACGGCCCTCGCCCTCACCGACCACGACACCACCGCCGGCGTCCCCGCCCTCATGGCTGCCGGACAGGGCAAGGCCATCGAGCTGATCCCCGGCACGGAGCTCAGCGTGGATTGCGACAAGGGCGTCATGCACATGCTCGGCTACTGGATGGACCCCGACAACCAGCCCCTGAACGAGGCCATGGACTGGGTCCGCAACGGCCGGGACGTCCGCAACCATAAGATTGTCGAGAAACTCCAGGCGCTGGGCTATGCCGTCACCTGGGACGAGGTCGCCGCCCGTGTCGGCGCCGATGGCGTCATGGGCCGCCCCCACATCGCGCTGACCCTCGTCGATAAGGGCATCGCCAAGGACTGGAACGACGCCTTCGACCGCTTCCTGGGCACGGGCAAGGCCGCCTACGTCGAACGCGACCGTCTCACCGCCGAGAAGGCCATCGCGCTCATCCGGGGCGCCGGCGGCGTCGCCGTCCTCGCCCATCCCTTCACCCTCCACCTGGAACTGCCGGAGCTGGACGCGCTGCTCGGCGCCCTTGCCGCCCAGGGCCTCGCCGGCATGGAATGCTACTACAGCGAGCATTCCTTCGACCAGTGCCAGGCCTATCTCGACCTCGCCCACAAGCACACCCTCGTCCCGACGGGCGGCTCCGACTACCACGGCAAGCCCGGCAGCAACCTCGAGCTCGGCTCCGGTTTCGGCGGCCTCAACGTCCCCGACGAGACCGTCGCCCTCCTCCGCGCCCGCCTCGGCGCCTGACCCCTCCCCCCTCCCCCGCCGCGCCGATGCCAGGCCGCAGAAACGCCCCGCGTTTTCCGCGCTTGTCCCCGCCAGGCCAACGGGGTATGGTTTTCCTCCACGGAGTAGCAAGATGACAAGTACCTATTTGGCAAGTATCGGACTCGAAGTGCATGTGCAGCTGAAGACGCGGACCAAGATGTTCTGCGCCTGCCCCGCCCACCGCGAGGGCGACGACCCCAACTCCCATACCTGCCCCGTCTGCCTCGGCCTCCCCGGCGCCCTCCCCACCATGAACCGCGAGGCCATCCGCAAGACCGTCCAGACCGGCCTCATGATCGGCTCCCAGATCTCCCTCGTCTCCGCCTTCGACCGCAAGAACTACTTCTACCCCGACATGCCCAAGGACTTCCAGATCACGCAGCAGACCCTCCCGCTCTGCATCGGCGGCGGCGTGACCATCCAGACCCCCGACGGCCCCAAGACCATCCGCGTCAACCATATCCACCTGGAGGAGGACGCCGCCAAGATCACCCACCTGGAACACTCCAGCGAGGTCGACTACAACCGCGCCAGCACCCCCCTCATGGAGCTTGTCACGGAACCCGACATGGCCTCCCCCGACGAGGCCCTCGCCTTCCTCACCGCCCTCAAGGAAATGCTCCTCTACGCCCAGATCTCCGACTGCAACCTCGAAATGGGCCACATGCGCGCCGACGTCAACTCCTCCGTCCGCCCCGCCGGCGCCGACCGCCTCGGAACCCGCACCGAAATCAAGAACATGAACACCTTCCGCGGCATCCACCGCGCCCTCGAATACGAGCTCGCCCGCCAGATCGCCCTCCTCGACGCCGGCGACAGCGTCAAGCAGGAGACCCGCCGCTGGGACGACGCCGAAGGCGTCACCCTGCCCATGCGCTCGAAGGAATATGCCCACGACTACCGCTACTTCCCCGAACCCGACCTCCCGCCCGTCCGCCTCGCCCCGGAGCTGGTCGAGCAGTGGCGCGCCGAGCTGCCCGAACTCCCCGCCGCCCGCCGCGCCCGCTTCGTCCAGGACTACGGCCTGCCCGACTACGACGCCGGCGTCCTGACCGCCAGCCGCGCCACCGCCGACTTCTTCGAGGCCGTCGCCAAGGAGTGCGATAATCCCAAGGCCGCCTCGAACTGGACCATGGGCGAAGTGCTCCGCGCCCTCTCCGAGTCCGACCAGACCCTCGCCGACACCCCCCTCACCCCCCACGCCCTGGCCGCCCTCATCAAGCTCCTCGACGCCAAGACCATCAACCAGCCCGCCGCCAAGGAGGTCTTCCAGATTCTCTTCGAGCAGGGCGGCGACCCGGACGCCATCGTCAAGGAGAAGGGCCTCGCCCAGGTCTCCGACACCGGCGCCCTGGAGGGTTTCGCCAAGACGGCCATCGAGGGCAACCCCAAGTCCGTCGCCGACTACCGGGCCGGCAAGCAGGCCGCCCTCATGTTCCTCGTCGGCCAGGTCATGAAGGCCTCCCGCGGCAAGGCCAATCCCAAGCTCGCCGCCGAAACGCTGAAGAAACTGCTCGACTAAGCCCCCCCCCGCCCTCTCGCCCACAGGAGAAGAAAATGAAAAAGTGCCTGATTCCGCTACTTTCCGCCCTGTTTGTCGCCGGAACCGTCTGGGCCGCGCCCAAGCCCCAGGGCGAATGGTCCCCCTTCCAGTTCGGGGTCGGCGGCCCGAACATGCAGCTCGCCCCCGCCGAAAACAGCATCGCCCCCCTCCGCCTCAACTTCGCCTTTTCCGAAAACGATGCCGTCTACGGCCTCGACTTTGGCCTGGCCGGCAAGGCGAACCGCACGGCCGCCTTCCAGTTCAACCTCTTCAACTTCATCGAAGGGCAGGGCGCCGGCGCGGTCCTGGCCATCTACCACACTGCCGACGCCTACACCGGCGTCACCTTCGCCCCGTTCAACTACGTCGACGGCGAGTACAAGGGCATCCAGATGGGCTTCTTCCCCAAGGCGGACACCCTCTACGGCATCCAGTTCGGCGCCATCAACCGGGTTCGCGTCCTCCACGGCATCCAGGCCGGCCTCGTGAACGTGGCCGAGGACTCCTCCGTCCCCTTCCTCCCCCTCCTCCGCATCGGCTTCTAGCACAGCCAGACCATCTACTTGTCTAGAAAACCTAGAATTCTAGAACCCTAGAAAAGCTAGAATCCTAGTCCCCCCCCCAGCCTCCTCTCCCCCCCCCCTTCAGCGCGGCTTCGACAGCAGACCGAGGTGCAAGGCGGGCAGAATCTCGTCGCGCGTCGTCGCCCCCAGCGAGAAGAGGACGAATCCCGGACAGCCATAGCGCCGTGCCAGCAGAATCTGCCGCGCGACCTGCGTGGCGTCGAGGCGCGACTCGATGGCATTCGCCCCAATGCCCGGATAGATGCGCCCCTTGGCGTTCTTGAGGGCGGTCTGGCGGCGCAGCAGCTTCTCGAATTCGGGCTCAGACTCCGTATAGTTCATGGGCGTCACGAAGTCCACCAGACCGTTCTCCAGCCACGGCGGCCAGTACTGGGCAATCGACCCGCCATCGGACGCGTCCGTGGTGCCATAGACCGCCGCCGACAACTTCATCCCCGGGGCCACGCGCCGCAGCCGCGCCCGCACGTCCTCGACGAACCGGGTGATGTCGCGCGTCCGCCAGATGCGCCATTCCGCCGCCCGCGGACCGCTCCCCAGCACGTCCGCAGGCCACTTGGCCACTTTTTTCCCCGTGGCGGCCTCGAACCGCTCCCGCGCCGCCGCCGTGATCCCCGCCCGCGCCCCGGGCAGCCGCACATAGTCGAGATGGATGCCGTCCAGCTTCGGATAGCTCTGCGCGATTTCCCCGATGAGGTCCTTCATTAGTTGTCGGTTGCGGAGGTCATGCGGGTCGAGCCACCCCGTCTCCTTGCCGTCCGCGTCGAGCAGCAGCCGCTTTTCCTTTCGCATCTTCGCGACGAACTCGGCCGGCGCCCCGTCCAGTTTCCAGAGCACCACCCAGGCGTGGAGCTGGAGCCCATCGGCCGTCGTCGCCGCCCGCGCCGCTGCCAGCTGGTCGCCGTAGAGCCGGAACGTATCCGACGTTGGCACCACCTTGGACGGAAAATGGGCGCACCCGCCCCACGCCATGTTCGCAAAGACGGCCGTGATTCCCAGCGCCGCCAGCTGCCGGGTGGTCGCCCGCCAGTCGCCCGGAACCCAGCCCATCCCGTCGTGGTCCCAGATGCCCGCGAACTCGCCCGGACGCGGCCCTTGCAGCATCGCGTCCACCCGCATGAGCAGCCGCCGCTGCGAAGTGGCTTCCAGCCATGCCTCCCTGAAGCGACCGGCCTCCAGCGCCGCCCCGATCGGCTTCGACAGCCCTTCCGCCCGCTGGAACAGCACCTTGGCCATCGCCACGCCCGGCGGCGCCGCCGGATCCAGCTCCGCCGTCTGCAAGGTGTCCCAGATGCAGTCCAGCGCGCCGTTCAGCGAGTAGTAGGGGGGAAACGACCCGGCCGTCCGGGCCGCATGGCGCGCCGCATCCTCCCAGACGCGCGCATCAAGGTCGCCGCACAGCGTGACCAGCATGTCCCGCTTGCGCGTCAGGTCGTCCCCCAGCAGCACATGGGCCATCCAGAAGCCTTTCGACGAGGTGACGATGGCCGGCATCGAGCTGGCCACGCCCCGGGCATCACACCAGACCGCCTCGGTCCGCGCCCCGGCCCCGGTGGCAAAGGCCGGCATGAGGCTCGTCGAGTGCTGGGCCACGACCGACGGCATCCCGGCCATCGGCGCCAGAAAACGCATCGACCGCCACTGTTCGGGGCGTTCCTCCCGCTTCCATGCCCCCAGCGTGAACCCCATCGCCCGCGCAAGGTCCGCGTCCGCCCCGTAGAACACGCCCAAGCGCCCGCCGCGTCCCAGAAAGGCCAGCAACGCCTTCTTTTCCGCCGCTGCCGGATGCGGATTGTACGGCAGCAGCGCCGCCCGCACGTCCGCCCGCGACAGCACCCCGGCCGCCTCCTCGTCCGTCACGAAGCGATGCCCCACCCCCGCCTCCAGCAGCAGCTTCGACACCCGCACCGCCGCCGTCCGCGCCACGCCCTTTTCCGCCGCGTCCTTGCACGAGCCGGTGCCCTGAATCAACACCAGCCCCCCGTCCAGCGCGCTCAGCCGATGCACCACCATCTCCGTCTTGCGTCCCAGATCGCCGCGCCAGGCCGAAATCCGCACCGCCGACACCTTCCCCCACCCCGCCGGCTTCCCTTCTGTGGAAAAGTCCGACCGATGGAACACCAGCCGCTGCTCCCCCGCCCGTTCCAGCGGCCGATTGCACACGTACCACCCCTCTCCGCTGCGGAAATACAGCCCCAGATGCCGCATCGACGACGGCTCCATGCACAGGAAGTCGAGGGCAAACCCCGACACCGCCGAAAGGTCCATCTGCCCCCCCAGCTCGCGATCCCATGCCGCACGATCGGCCTTGCCCGCGAAGGGTAGCGGGAACCGCACCCCCGTCCCGGCCTTCTCCCCCCGGGGTGCCTCCAGGAACGGCTTCCAGGCCGTCGCCGCGTCCGTCACCAGATTCACCACCAGCCGCTCGCCATACGCGCCCACGGTCCCCAGCGCCACCAGGACGCCCACCGCCACGCCCGCCATCTTTCGAAAGAACTTGTGCATCGCCCCGCCACCCTACCCGCCCACGCCCCCCCGGCGCAAGCCTTTTGCGCCGCCTGCCGCAAAAACCTGGCGAACCGCCTTGCGCCTTGCAATCCGGGCCTGTTTCGCTAGACTACCGACGCTGTTTTTCGCTTGCCATCCTTCCCCGTTCCGGATTTGTCATGTCCAACCATTCTGCCATCCGCCACAGCCACGGCCGCCACGGCGGCGAACCCGACCATCTGGTCGCCCAGGGCACGCTCCTCATCACCGCCAACCTCGTCGGCGCGTTCTTCAATGCCGCCTACCATGTCGTGATGGGACGTCTGCTGCCCCCGGCCGAATACGCCGCACTGGTCGCCATGCTGGGCCTTGTCCTCGTCGCCTCCACCCCCATGCTGGCCCTGCAAACCACCATCGCCCACTACCTGTCACTCTTCCAACGCGACGGCGACACCCGCCAGATCCTGCCCTTCTTCCGCCGCTGGCTCCATGGCGTGATGGGGCTGGCCGCCGTCATCGCGGGGCTGGGCTTTGTCTTCCGCACGCCCATCGCCGCCTTCTGGGAGGGGGTGGGCCCGACCCTGGCCGCCGCCACCATCGCCACCCTGGCCCTCAGCCTCCTCATGAACGTCTACTACGGCTTCTTCCAGGGCATCCAGGCCTTCGGCTGGCTCGCCTGGAGCCCGCAGGCGTGGGGCTTTACGCGGCTCGTCGGCGCGACCTTCTTCGCCTACACCCTGGCGCGCACGGCCCTGCCGGCCATCGTGGCCCAGGCCATGGGGGTTTGCGCGGTGCTCCTGCTGGGCATGTTGGCGGTCTCCACGCACCACTTCCCCCCGCTGGGGCCCCATCATCGCAAGCCGGCCACCGGCGCGGCCCCCTACCTCCTCCAGGCCTTCCTCGCCCTGGGGGCCTTCGCCCTGATGATGAACATCGACGCCAACCTTTCCGCCCACTACTTCGGCACGGACGCCTCCGCCCTCTTCGCTAAGGCGGCCACCATCGCCCGCACCGCCATCTTCCTGCCGATGCCGCTGGCCCTGGCCTTGTTCCCCAAGGTCGCCAGCACCGGCGCCCTCCCCCCGCACGCCGGACGCCTCCTCGGCCGCGCCCTCCTCTACGCCGCCCTGCTGATTGCCCTCGTCGCCTGCATCTGCTGGCTACTGCCCGGCCTGCCCTGGATCATCCTCTACGGCCCGCTCGCCGACCTCGCCGACGCCGGTGCCCCCGACGCCCTGTCCCTCCTCCGCCACATGACCTTCAGCAGCCTCTCCCCGGCCGATGCCGTCACGGCCATCGCGCTCCTCCACGCCATGACCCTTGCCCTGGTGCCGCTCGCGCTGGCCTATCTCCTCCTGAACTTCGAGACCGCCCAGCGCCATTTTGCCGCCCCGCTGATGCTGGTCCCCTGCGCCGGCCTCTACCTCTGGCTGGTCCACCGTCATGCCGCCGCCCTGGGGCCGATGGCCATTCCCCGCGCCCTTTTCCTGGCCTCCTCGCTCTCGCTCCTCCTCCTCCTCGCCTCCACCCTCCGCCGCTTCCTCCGCCGCCCCGCCCCTCCTGCCGCCTCCCCGCCCTAGAGCATTTTGCGAAAATGTGTGGCCGCAAGGTTCGGAGGTGCGACATCCTGTCGCGCCCAAATTCATTGCGCGGCTGGAAGCCGCACCTCCGGAAGCCGCCCGCCAAATGGCTACAGTAATTTGAAAACCGCACTAGAGCAGTCCCAAATCATCCGTGGCCGACGACATCGGATGCGGTCGATGCTTCCAAATCGCCTGTCCCGGGACTGTTCCGACCGCCGGGCGGGCCGACCCCCAAGAACGGACCTCCCTCCAAATCTTCCACCCAATGGAAGCATATTTCGGCACTTTTTCCACACAATGGAACACGGTTTCGCCGGTTTTTCCACACAATGGAACCATGTTTTCCACGGCGTGGAAAATTCCCCCTTCCGCCCCCGCTCCCGGGTGTGAGCAAAAAGTGTGAGGTACGGGCGATTGCCCTGGGGGCGCGGGCGGCCCGCCCGCGATGTTCCCTGGGAAGCCCCCTTGGTAAACCGTTCTCCCGCCATCCTTTGGATTTTCGCGGGCGGGACGCCCGC
>JAFTAH010000119.1 GCA_017458625.1 Kiritimatiellia bacterium
CAATCGATTGTTGCCGACAGCAATCGATGGCAATCGATTCAACCCTTCAACCTTTCAACTTCTCAACCTTTCAACCCTCATCTTGTCACTTGTCACTTGGCTTTCGGCTTGACCCTGCCCCGCCGCCTGCGGACAATTCTTCCCGTTGCCCGTCATGCGCTCCCACTCCGCCCCCACAATACCGCCACTCTCGGAAACAAGCGAAATTCCCAGTGTTTTCCGCTGTACTAATAGCCTGTCCCCTGGTGCCCTTAAAAAATCCGAAACCAAAAGGAAAACTATGAAATCCGCAATTCTCCGCCAGCTGACAGCCTTCATCCTCCTGACGCTCCTCGTTCCGTGGCTTCCCTGCGTCATCATCCCCGCCGCCGCCCAGGATTCGGCCCTCCGCGTCTGGACCTCCGCCTCCGGCCAGCAGATCCAGGCCGCATACCAGTCCTACGACGGGCGTTTCGTCATCCTGCGGCTCCCCGATGGCCGCACCCTCGGCATTCCTCCGGCCAAGCTCTCCGCCGACGACCGTCAATATCTCTCCACCATTCTTCCCTCCTCCGCCGGGACCGCAGCCGCCACGCCAGCTGCCAATCCTTACACCCGGCCATCGGCCATTCCCCCCCGCACCGGTGGCTTCGGGTCTCAGCAGCCTTCCCCTGGTGCCGCCGTTCCCTTCCCGCCCGCAACCGGCCCCCTTTCCACGCTAACCCCGGGTCAGGCCGTCACGGTCGAGCTCCCGCTCGGCGAGTCCGACATCCGAGACCTTGAAAAGGACGGCGACCCCGCCACCGGTGTCCGCGCCGCCTACTACATTCCCTCAGGCTTCGACCCCGCAAAGCCCTACGCCATCCTCCTTGTCAGCCAGACCCAGAACGCCTCCTCCTGCGACCACCTCAACAGCTACCTCGCGGCATTTCCCTCCGCGCCCGGTTGGATCGGAATCGCCGCCGACGGCGACCAGGGCCCCAGGCACGACCGCCACCTCTACCGCTGGCGCACCGCCCGCGCCGCCCTCCAAGCCCTCTACGACGCAATTCCCGCCGCCCGCCGCTGGCCCATCGTGGCCGGAGGCTACTCCGGCGGAGCCAAGCGCAGCGCCTACATCGCCGCGCTCCTCGCCGACGAGGGCTATCCCCTGGCCGGCCTCCTCCTCGGCGGATGCAACGAGGACCGCACCTCCGACGCCAAGCAGCTCTACTCCCCCCCATCCAGCGCCTTCAAGGTCCCCTGCTTCTTCATGACCGCCGAGTCCGACGACCTTGTCCCGGAGGCCAAGGCCCGGCGCGTCGCCGACTCCCTCAAGCTCAACGGCTTCAAACCCATCAAGACCGCCACCTATCCCGGCGACCACATGACCATCGACAAACCCACCATCGCCGACGGCCTCAACTGGCTCAAGACCGTCATGCGCCCCGTCTCCAAGCCCGCCCCGTAGCCCTCTCCAGATCCAAGGAGGACCTCGTTCCCCCTGCCGGGTGTGAGCAAAAAGTGTGAGGTACGGGCGATTGCCCTGGGGGCGCGGGCGGCCCGCCCGCGATGTTCCCTGGGAAGCCCCCTTGGTAAACCGTTCTCCCGCCATCCTTTGGATTTTCGCGGGCGGGACGCCCGC
>JAFTAH010000120.1 GCA_017458625.1 Kiritimatiellia bacterium
GGTGGCCAGATTTCCGGCCGCGTCGAAAACCGTCCAAGTCACCACATGGACGCCCACCGGAAACGTAGCCGGCGCGTCGTTCGTCACCGACGCCACCTGGCAGCCGTCCGAGAAAGTCGGCGTCCCCAGCGCCACCGCGACAGGCGAAAGGCACTCGCCCGCCTCCGCCTCGACATCCGGCGGGGCGACAATGGACGGCTCGAAAATGTCGTCCGCCGAATTCATGAAACATTGGATGGCCTCGCTGGCGTTGCCGTTGCCCACGGCGTCCGGCGCCCACCCCGGAACCACCAACACGTCGTCCACGTTCCCCGCCAGCAGATTCGCCGCCGTGCGCGACGGCGAGGCGTTCCCGACCACCACGGGCGCGTGGTTGGTCGCCGCGACGGCATTCTGCAACACGCTCCCCACGCCCCGCTGGATGCCGTCCACGTAGAAATGGACGTTGCGCGTCGCGTAATTCGTGGCCGCCCGCGTCCCGTCGTAGACCACGGCGACGTGGTGCCATTCGCCGTTCGTCGGGGCAATGCCGCCGACCGTGCTCGAAACTTCCGTTCCGTTGATGCGCAACGCCAGATTTCCAGCGTTTCCGGAAAAACGGAACTCGACGCCCGATGTCGTGTTGCTCAGGGAGGTCGAATCCGTGTCGCTGAAAATGCGCGCCGAAAGGTTGGCCCCGTCCGCGCTGTCGCGGCCCACCCACGCCAGAATCGAGAACTTCTCCGCCCCCGCCAACGGGTCGTAATCGTTGATGGACACCGCCCCCGCGACGCCAGTCGCTCCAGGCAAAAACAAGCTATGCCCGCAATCACAATTCACCGGCGGCACGTTTGTCGAAAACGCCGCCCCGCCCGTCAGGCCCAGATTTCCCGCATCCCCGTCCGTGCCCGAATTGATTGCCCACCCCGGTATCTCCGATACCGGCTCGAAAATCCATTCCCCGGCCACCTCCGAATCTCCCGCGCACATTCCCCAAGCCGCCCCCGCCACAAGGCAAAGTCCCGCCGCCGCTCCCCAAAGGAATCGCAAAGTCGCTGTTTTCATGGCTTTTTCCTTGTGTTTGGCCTTGCCGGGACGCCCGCCCCCTGCAACGGGGGCATGGCCTTTCCGAACTATGTCTCTTTCTTGCAAAAGCCCGCCTGAAAAGTCAAGCCCAAAATCGGTCAACCCAAAGGGATTGCGCGTGGCGGAAAAAATCTGCTTTTCGGGGGCGTGGGGCTGGGCTACAGTAGGCGGCGCCGTGGCCGCGCAGGGTTGGCCCGGCGCGTTTTGCGAAAGGTTTTCCGTCATGTCCTACGAAGTCCTCGCCCGCAAGTGGCGTCCCCAGAAGTTCGGGGACGTCGTTGGCCAGGCGCATGTTGTCGACACGCTGTCCCGCGCGATTCTGGCGGGGCGGGTGGCGCACGCCTATCTGCTGGTTGGGCCGCGTGGCACCGGCAAGACGACGACGGCCCGGCTGGTGGCCAAGGCGCTCAACTGCCAGAACCGGGGCCCGAACGCGGAGCCGTGCGGCGAGTGCGACTCGTGCCGGGAGATTGCCGCCGGGACGTCGCTGGACGTGATCGAGATCGACGGTGCGAGCAACAACAAGGTGGACCAGGTGCGGGAGCTGCGCGACAACGCCCGCTATGCGCCGGTCCGGGGGCCGTACAAGATCTACATCATCGACGAAGTCCACATGCTGTCGACGGGGGCCTTCAACGCGTTGCTCAAGACCCTGGAGGAGCCGCCGGCGCACGTGAAGTTCCTGATGGCGACGACGGACGTGCAGAAGGTGCCGAACACGATTCTGTCGCGGTGCCAGCGCTTCGACCTGCGGCGCATCGGCATCAACGACATCGTGGGGCGGCTCAAGGAGATTTGCGAGGCCGAGGGGTGGTCGGTGGCGCCCGACGCGCTGGTGGCGATTGCGCGCGGGGCCGAAGGGGGCCTGCGCGACGCCGAGTCCGCGCTGGACCAGATCATCTCGTTTCGTGGCACGACGGTGGGGGAGCAGGACGTGCTGGAGGTGTTCGGGCTGGTGGCGTGGACGGCCATCTACGACCTGGCCGCGCACATCTTGCGCAACGAGACGGCCCCGATCCTGCAGGCGGTGGCGGACTTCGACACGGGCGGGCGCGACCTGCTTCAGCTGCTGAAGGAGCTACTGGGGCATTTCCGCAATCTGCTGGTGTACCTCAACGCGCCTGGGCTGGCGGACACCTTCGACCTGACTGCCGCCCAGCTCGAGACGCTCCAGGCGCAGGCCGCCGCCACCGACACCGAGAAGGTGCTACGCATCATGGATGTGCTGGCGGGGGCGAGCGACCAGCTGCGGTTTGCGCTGTCCCGCCGGACGATTCTGGAGACGGCCCTCGTCAAGGCGGCGCGCGCGGCGGCCTACGTTTCGCTCGACGACCTCCTGGCGCGCGTGGAAGCGCTCGACCCGGCGACGGCCGCGCTGGTGGTGCCGCCGGTGTCGCCGGCGGTTTCGCCCGTGGTTGCGGCGGTGCCCCCGCCCGCGCCCGTGGCGACGAAGCCGGTGGCCCCCGCCAAGGCGGCCGAGCCGGCACTCGCTCCTGCTGCCGAGCCGCCTCCGCCGTCGCCAGCGCCCGTGCCGGAAGAGCTGCCGCCTGCGGAGGTCGTGGCCGAACCACCCCCGCCGCCCCCGGCCCCGGTCGTGGCGGAGGCTCCAGCGGCGCCTGCCGCGCCTCCGAAGCTCCATGTCCCTCGGCGCAAGCCCGATGCCAATGCCCGGCGTGGCGATCCCGACGACCCGGCCGTCAAACTGACCGTTTCCGCCTTTGAAGCGCGCCTCCTCGACCCCGGAAAGTAGTGGAAAACATGTTGACATTTTCATGGGAAACGACGACATGACCTTTTGGCCTTTGACTGAACGAAATCTGTAGACTCAACCCTGAAAGGACACACGCAACGATGCCCAACTTCATGAAGATGCTCAAGCAGGCCACCGAAATCCAGAAGAACATGGCCAAGGCGCAGGAAGACCTGGTCGGGCAGACGCTGGAAGCCAGCTCCGGCGGCGGGGCCGTCACCGTCACCATTACCGGGGCCGGCGACATCACCGCCATCAAGATCTCGCCCGATGTTGCCAAGTCCGGCGATGCCGAGATGCTCGAGGACCTGGTGCTGTCGGCGGTCAAGTCGGCGCAGGAACAGGCCCGCGACACCTCGTCCAAGACCATGGCCAAGCTGACCGGCGGGCTGCAGTTGCCGCCCGGCTTCGGGTTCTAGACGGTTGTCGCCCGAAGGGGTCAGGGCGGGCCGGCAACGGACGGTCCGGGCCCGGGTTTCACGCCATGGATGCTCTTCGAACACTTGCAGACGCCTTGTCGGGGCTGCCGGGGATTGGTCGCCGCAGTGCCGAACGCATCGCGACGTATCTTGCGCGTCACCCGGACGACCGGGCCGCGCCGCTGCTGTCGGCGCTGACGGAGGCGCGCGCCCAGCTCACGGCGTGCAGCATCTGCGGGTCGGTGACGACGCGGACACAGAATCCGTGCGCCCTCTGCTCGTCGTCCACGAGGAATCCGGCGTTGCTGTGCATCGTGGAGGATCCGGCGGACATCCCGCTGCTGGAGCGCTCGGGGGCCTTCAACGGGCGCTACTTCTCGCTGATGGGCAAGCTGTCGCCCATGCGAGGGCAGGGCCTGTCCGACCTGCGCTTCGACGCGCTGAAGAAACTGGTGGCGGCGGCCAACGTCACCGAGGTGTTGCTGGCGCTGAACGCCGACGTGGAGTCCGATGCCACCGCCTCCTTCCTGCGCTACGAGCTCCTGCGGCTCTTCCCGCGCCTTCGCATTTCGCGACTGGCGTGGGGGTTGCCGGCCGGATCGGCCATCGCCTACTCCGATCCCGTCACCCTCGGGCGCGCCATCAAGGGACGCACCGCACTCTGAACCATCGTTGGCCACGTTTTACTGAAAGGAAAGACATTCCACCATGACCGCACCGCTTCCTTCTTCCCGTTTTTCGGCCGTTTCCGTCCTGATGGGCGGGCCCTCCAGCGAGCGCGAAGTCTCCTTGCGTAGCGGAGCGAACGTGGCGGCAGCCCTGCGCGAGGCGGGGGTGCCGGTGGTGCACGAGGTGGAGATTGCGCCCGACTGCTCGTATGCGATTCCGGAGGGGACGCAGGCGTGCTTCGTCGCGCTGCACGGCCGCTTTGGCGAGGATGGCACGGTCCAGGGGCAGCTCCGCAGTCGCGGCATTCCCCACACGGGCTCCTCGGCGGAGGCGAGCGCGCGGGCCTTCGACAAGTCGCGTTCCAAGCCGACCTTTGTGGCCGCCGGGGTGCCGACAGCCCCGTATCAGCTGCTGCGGTCTGCTGAAGAGCCCGTGGCATTACCGCTCCCGGTGGTCGTCAAGCCCGTGCGGCAGGGGTCGTCCGTCGGGGTGAGCCGCGTCTTTGCCGCCGACCAGCTTGGGCCAGCGCTCGCGAAGGCGTTTGCGCTCGACCCGGTGGCGTTGGTCGAGACCTTCATCCCGGGGCGCGAGCTGACCGTCGGCATTGTCGGCGACACCGTGCTGCCGGTGCTGCAAATCGAGGCGCCCGGCGACAACTACGACTACACGACCAAGTATGCGCCCGCCAACGCCGGCGGGGCCCTCCACCTGGTGCCCGCGCCGCTGCCGGAAGCCATCTATGCCCGCTGCCAGGAGGTTGCGCGGGCGGCGTTCGAGGCGCTGGGATGCGCCGGGATGGGACGCGTCGACATCCGCCTGTCCCCCGATGGCATCCCCTACGTGCTCGAGCTTAACAACATTCCTGGGCTCACCAGCCTGTCGTTACTGCCCGACATGGCTCGCGCTGCCGGCTGGAGCTATCCCGAGCTCTGCCTGCGCATTCTCAACCTCGCGCACTGAACGGTCGCGTCGCGCCGCGCGCCAAAGGGGTATGATGGACTGGGACTGGTGCGATGCCCACTGCCACCTCCCGGAGGCACGGACGGCCGTTGTCGTGGCGACGCTTCCGCCGGCACTAGCCCAGGCGCATCTTTGCGGCACCGGGGAGGAAGACTGGGATGGCGTCATCGCGGCGGCCGCTGCCGGAAGGCCGCGTCTGACTGCTTCCATCGGCATCCACCCGTTCTGCGCCGCCGACGCTGCTCCCGGCGTTCTGGACCGCCTCAAGGCCGCGCTGCGGACCGCGCCCCGGCCGCTCGGCATCGGCGAAATCGGGCTGGATGGCGCGCTGGACCGCCAGCAGGCCTCGCCTGCCGCCGCCGCTCGCCGCCGTGATCTCTTCCTCGCCCAGCTGGAGCTGTCCTACGAGCTGGGCTTGCCCGTGAGCATCCATGGGCGCGACGCCTGGCCGCGCATCCTCGAACTATTGTGGGCGCTGCCCCCGCATCCCGCCGGCATTCTGCTGCACGCCTACGGCGGGGCGCCCGATGTCTTGCCCGCCTTCCCCGGACGGCATATCTACCTGTCGCTGGGGCCGATTCTCCTCCGGCCGACCGCCCGGCGGCCACGCCGGCTGGCCCAATGGTGTCCGCGCGAAGCCCTGCTGCTCGAGAGCGACGCTCCGCTGGATGCTCCCTCTCCGCTGCCGGAGCTGCTCCCACGCCTCGCCGCCTTGCGCCAGGAGACGCCTGCCGAACTGGCTACGCAGCTCCTCGCCAACTGGTGCCAGCTGTTTGCGAAATTGGTAAGCTGACGAGTGTGAGAGCAGGAAGCGAATGGGGCGGGGAAAAGCCTGCAGGCGGATGTGGCAACGGCGTCTCGCCGTTGCGGCGATGGGGGACGGGCGGGGCTACGGTGGGGACGCCGTTGCTACAACGGGCGGACGCAAAAAGACAGTTGCTCCCGCGCTGGGGCACAGCGGGGTCGCAGTTTACTGCGACCGCCAGCCCAATCCAATGCCATTGGAACAGCGGCAGCAGAACGAGCTAGAGCAGTTTGCGAAAAGGTGTGGCCGCAAGGTTCGGGGGTGCGACATCCTGGCGCGCCCCAATTGCTTGCGCGGCTGGAAGCCGCACCTCCGGAAGTCTCTCGCCAAAGGGCTACAGTATTTCGAAAACCGCTCTAGGGGACGACGAGGACGGGGCAGGGGGCGCGGCGGGTGACGCGTCCGGTGATGTTGCCGAAGAGGAGGCGAGTGCCGGCGCCGGCACCCTGGCGGCCGATGACGATGAGGTCGATGTGGGCCTCGGCGGCGTATTCGAGGATCTTCTGGGCGGCCTCGCCGATGCGCATGGCGGTGACGAAGGGGAGGTCGTCGGGGAGGCGGGGGCGGTAGGCGTCGGCCAGCTTCTGGTCGATTTCTCGCCTGGCCATGGCGTCGACGTCCTCGTCGAGGTCGTAGATGTAGCCTTTCCAGAACTGGGCGCTGGGCTCCGGGATGACGTGGAGCAGGTGGAGGGTGGCGCCGGGATTGCGGGTGGCGGCGCGGAGGGCGTAGGGGAAGGCGCGGTCGGCGTTTTCGGAGAAGTCGGTGCAATAGAGGACGTGGTGGAAGGGGGCGGGGGCGCTGTCGGCGGGGGCGGGGGCAGAGGCAGTGGTCATGGGAATGCTCCGGGGAGGGGTGCGGCGGGGGTGAGGAGGTTGGGGAGCCAAGTGGCGATGGCGGGGAAGAGGAGCAGGAGGAGGCAGGCCAGGAAAAGGGCCCAGAGGTAGGGGAGGGCCCCGCGGAAGACGGAAGGCAGGGGGATACTACGGTCCATGCCGCTGACGACATAGACGTTCACGCCAACGGGCGGGGTGATGACGCCGACCTGGGTGACGAGGACGATCAGGACGGCGAACCAGATCGGGTCGAAGCCGAGGTTGAGGACGACGGGGTAGAAGATGGGGATGGTGAGGAGGACGAGCGCTAGGGCGTCGAGGAAGGCGCCGGCGACGACGTAGAAGAGGAGGATGAGGGCCATGATGGCCATGCGGGGCAGGGGAAGCGTGGCCAGGGAGGTGGCGAGGGAGGTGGGCAGGTTGGTGAGCTGGAGGAAGTGGCCGAAGACCGTCGCGCCCGCGACGATGACCATCACCATGCAGGAGGTGCGGAGGGTCTCCATGAGGGCCGCCAGCAGGGCGTGCCAGGTGAGGCGGCGGGCCAGGACGGCGAGCAGGATGCTGCCGGCGGCCCCGACGGCGGCGGCCTCGGTGGGGGTGAACCAGCCGATGAACATGCCGCCCATGACGAGCAGGAACAGCAGCAGGATGGGCAGGACGCCGAGCAGACTCCGGAAGCGCTGTCCCCAGGAGCGGGCGGGCGCGGCGGGGCCCCAGGCGGGATGGAGGTGGCACTGGAGGTTCGCCAGCAGGGCAAAGAGCACCGTCACCAGGATGCCGGGCAGGATGCCGGCGATGAAGATCTTGCCGATGGACTGCTCGGTCATGATGCCGTAGGTGATGAAGACGACGGAGGGGGGGATGAGCATGCCGATGGAGCCCGCCGCCGCGATGGTGCCGGCCGCGAAGGGGGCATCGTAGCGGAGACGCTTCATCTCGGGGAGGGCGACGGCCGCCATCGTCGCGGCGGTGGCCGGACCGGAGCCGCAGATGGCCCCGAAGGCGGCGCAGGCCGCGATCGTCGCCATCGCCAGGCCTCCGCGGCGGCGGCCGACCCAGGCGTTCGCCGCGTCGAAGAGCTGCCCGGAAAAGCCTGCGTGGAAGGCGACCTGGCCCATCAGCACGAAGAGGGGGATGACGGTCAGGCCGTAGCTGGAGAAGCAGCCGTAGTAGTCCACGACCACGGTGTCGAGGGCTGCCCGGAGGTTGATGAGTAGCGCGATGCCCACGGTGCCCACCAGCGTCATGGCGAAGCCGACCGGCATGGAGCCGACCAGCAGGAGCAGCAGCAGGACGATGCCGAGAATGGCGATGACGACCTCGCTCATGACCGGGGCCTCATCATCTGGCGGCCGGGGTGGAGCAGGTGCCAGAGCGTCACGCAGGCCGTCAGGGCGGACGCGGCGGCAGCCAGCCAGAGGGCCCAGAACATCGGCATGTGGAGGGTGGCGGTGAGCTCGTGGGATTGGCGGTAGAGCTCACCCTTGAGGGCGAACTGGACGGCGAGGACGATCCAGAGGGCCAGGAGCAGGAGCCGGAGGAGGCCATCGACCGCCGCGCGGCCGGGGCGGGCCAGTTTCTGGAAGAAGTACTCGATGGCGATGTGCCCCTTGACGGCCGTGGTGAGCGGCAGGGCGCAGAGGATGGCGATGGCGCCCAGGACCTGCACCAGGTCGTAGGCTCCGGGAACCGGCAGACCGAACTGGCGGCCCACGACGTCCGCGACCGTCACCAGCATCATCGCCAGCACCGCCGCCGCGCCCACCAGCGCCAGCGCCAGCAGGACGCGCCGCAAGAAGCCGCTCGTGACGGATTGGCCGGTCAGCCAGCGGGACATGGCGGCACCTTGCCCAGAGGGTGATGGACGGATCTTGTGGCCGGAGTGGCGCAGAGGCCGGTTTTCCAGACAATGGAACAATGCTTCCGGGAGTTGGACCACTCTGTGTCGCTGTCGCTCCGCTGGTTGCTTTTCCTGTGGAAAAGTTCACTCTTCGCGAGCGCACTGCGCCCTTCGGGCTTGTGCTTTCGCTCAGATTTTCCAGACAATGGAAACATGTTTCTAGTCGGCGGCGGGAGCGGGGTTGGCGGCGGAGCGGGCCTCGGCGATCATCCGCTGGGCGTCCTCGAGGAAGGCGCGTCCCGGGAGGCCTTCGGCCTCGGCGGCGCGGACGTAGTCCTCGAGGATGGGCGCGGCGGCCTGCTTCCAGCGGGTCTTTTCGGCGTCGGAGAGCGGGATGACCTCGCGGCCGAGCGAGCGGACGAGCTCCCAGCCGTCCTGGTCGGCCTGGTTCCAGGCGCGGCCGTGCTCGTCGATGAATTCGTCGGTGACGTCCAGGAAGATCTGCTGGATGTCGGGAGGCAGCTTGTTCCAGGTGTTCAGGTTCATCGCCACGAACATGGCGGTGGTGTAGCCGATGGGCTCGGAGGAGTCGGTGACGAAGCGGATGGTTTCGGCCTGGCGCCAGCCCTTCAGGGTCTCGACGGGGCAGAAGGTGCCTTCCGCGACGCCTTTCTGGAGGGCATCGTAGGTGTCGGACTGGGGCATGCCGACGGGGGTGGCGCCCAGCTTGGCGATGATCTGCGCGGAGAGGCCCGTGCCCCGGATGCGGCGGTTGCGGAGGTCGTCGAGGGTGCGGACCGGCTCGCGGGTGGCCAGGATGCCGGGGCCGTGGGCGTGGACGAGGAGGAGCTTGGCGACGCGCGTCTCCTCGGGGTCGTACTTGCGGGCGAGGGCCGTGGCGATGCGGGTGGCGGCGAGGCCGTTGGGCCAGCCGAGCGGCAGGTCCAGGGCCTCGAGGAGCCGGAAGCGGCCCGGCGTGTAGGAGAAGCACGACATGCCGAGGTCGGAGATGCCCGAGAGGACGCCCTGCCAGCACTGCTCGGGCTTGGTCAGCGAGCCGCCGGGATAGGTCGTGATCTTGACACGGCCGCCGGAGCGCCGCTCGATTTCCTCGCACCAGCGGACGGCGGTCTGGGTCTGGAGGTGGGTCGGGGGGAAGAAGATGGAATAGGTGAGGCGGATGGGCTTCTGGGCGCCGTCGCCGGCCCCGCCGCAGCCGGCCAGGGAGAAGGCCGCGACGCCGGAGAGGAGGGCGGTCGCGGCAAGGGTGACAAGAATGCGAGTGGTTGTCTTTTTCATGGCGGGCGAACCTTAGCTTTTTCCGGGGGCGGCGTCAAGAAATCAAGCGAATCCAGGATTCCAGGGGGTGTGAGCAAAAAGTGTAAGGGTTTCAATGGAGGACGGGCAGCAAATGGCCTTGTTTGTTGAAAAACAGTCGAAAATCGCATGTCTATGAAAATATAGACATATCATTTGGCCTTTCGCGGTCGAGGGAGACGCCTGGGGGCGCGGGCGTCCCGCCCGCGAAAATCCAAAGGATGGCGGGAGAA
>JAFTAH010000022.1 GCA_017458625.1 Kiritimatiellia bacterium
CCCCGGCCGCCGCACCCGCACCCGCCGCAGCAGCCGCGCCTGCCGCCGGCGATGCCACCGCCGCCGCACCCGCCGAGGAGGGAACGACGGTACGCCGCAAGATCAAGGGGGCCAAGAACATCCCCGTCGGCGTTGTCCATATCCTCGCGTCGTTCAACAACACGAACGTCTCCGTCACCGACCTCAAGGGCAACGTGATTGCGTGGTCCTCCGCCGGCCGTTGCGGCTTCAAGGGCTCGCGCAAGTCCACGGCCTACGCCGGGACGGTGGTGGCTCAGGAAGCCTGCAAGGTCGCCATCGGCCACGGCATGCACGAAGTCGAGATTCTCGTCCAGGGCCCCGGCAACGGCCGCGAGTCGGCCATCCGCGCCGTCCAGGCCGCCGGCCTGGTCATCTCGGGCATCAAGGACTTGACCCCCGTTCCCCACAACGGGTGCCGTCCCCGCAAGCGCCGTCGCGCCTAACCTGCAGCTTTTCAAGGAAGGATTACCATCATGGGTAGGTATATTGGTCCGGCGTGCAAGCGTTGCCGCCGTTTGGGCATGAAGTTGTTCCTCAAGGGCGACCGCTGCAAGATGGCGAAGTGCCCCCTCGAGAAGGACTATGCGATTCCTGGCCAGCACGGCCAGAAGGGCAAGGGATCCCGCCGTCCCCGCCTGAAGGACTACGGCGTCCAGCTGCAGGAGAAGCAGCGTCTGCGCATGATGTACGGCATGCAGGAAGGCCAGTTCCGCCTGTTCTTCGAACGGGCCCTGCGCGCTTCCGGCGTCACCGGCGAAGTGCTGCTCCAGGCCCTTGAAATGCGCCTCGACAACATCGTCTACCGCATGGGAGCCGCCCCGAGCCGCCGCGCCGCCCGCCAGTTCGTTCGCCACGGCCATGTCCGCGTCAACGATACCAAGGTCAATATCCCGTCCTTCAAGTGCAAGGGCGGCGATGTCGTCACGATTCGCGATGTCAAGCAGGCCCGCGAGTACGCCAAGCCCCATCTGGAAGCGGCCGAAGGAACGCAGCCGGCCTGGCTCCAGGTCGAGAAGGGCGCCTTCAAGGCCACCGTCGACCACGTGCCGACCCGCGAGGAGCTTGCCCCCGTCGTCAACGAGCAGCTCGTCGTCGAACTCTACTCCAAGTAGGCTAGGACTACTGACGCCGGTCCGCCCCGCACGGGCTTTTCTCGTGACGCGGTCGGACCGTTTGCGGATTTCCCCGATTTAGACAACCGCCATACGCCCCGGCCAACGCCCGGGACTGGAAAGGAACAAAATCATGAGCAAAGGCCTAGACGCCTTCCAGATGCCGGAAACCTACTCGGTCAACGAGCAGACCCGCACCCCCACCTACGCCGAATTCACCGCCGGCCCCTTCGAGCCTGGCTTCGGCCGCACCATCGGCAACTCGCTGCGCCGCGTCCTTCTCTCCTCGCTGGAAGGGGCTTCCATCATCTCCGTCCGCATCGCCGGCGCCGACCACGAGTTCTGCAGCCTCAAGGGCTGCGTCGAGGATGTCACCGAGATCATCCTCAACCTCAAGAAGATCCTGTTCAAGTTCTACTCCTCGTCGCCCAAGAGCTATCGCATCGACGTCAAGGGCCCGGGCGAAGTCACCGCCGCCGACATCCAGGTCGACCAGGCCGCCGAGGTCGTCAATCCCGACCAGCATATCTGCACGCTGGCCGACGATGGCGCCTTCAAGGCCGAGGTGACCATCAAGTTCGGTCGCGGCTACGTCCCCGCCGACGGCAACAAGCCCGCCGAGCAGGAGATCGGCCTCATTCCCATCGACTCGCTCTTCTCGCCGGTTCGCCGCGTCAAGTTCGATGTCCAGGACATGCGCCACGCCTCCCGCGTCGACTATGACAAACTCATCCTCGAGATCTGGACCGACGGCCGCATCGAGCCCGAAGCCGCCCTCAACCAGGCGGCCGCCATCATTCGGCACCATTTCGACATCTTCGTCTCCTCCAACTTTACCGACACCTTCGCGCCGGTGGCCGCCGCCCAGCCGGATCCCGACTTCGCCGACAAGGTGCGCGTCCTCAAGACCTCGGTCAACGAGATCGAGCTCTCCGTCCGCGCGGCCAACTGCCTGAACAACGCCAACATCACCACCGTCGGCGAACTCTGCCAGAAGACCGAGGCCGAGATGCTCCGTTTCCGCAACTTCGGCAAGAAGTCCCTCAATGAGATCAAGCAGAAGCTCAAGGATCTCGGCTTCGACCTCGGCATGACCTTCTCCCCCGAGATTCTCGCGGCCCTCAAGGAAGACAACAAAGACTAACCCCCTCAGGAGAATTCCCCATGCGTCATCGCAAGCTCACCGTCAAGCTCGGTCGCACCTCGACCCAGCGCGAGGCCCTTTTCGCCAGCCTCGTCTCCAACCTCATCCTCGCCAAGCGTATCAAGACCACGCTGCCCAAGGCCCGTTATGCCCGCCGCATGGCCGACAAGATGGTCACCATCGGCAAGAAGCAGACGCTCGCCGCCCGTCGCCTGGCCCTGTCCCGCCTCAAGAAGGAGGATGCGGTCCGCGAACTCTTCAACACCGTGGCCCCGGCCATGAAGGATCGCCTCGGCGGCTACACCCGCATCATCAAGCTGGGCAAGCGCATGTCCGATTCCTCGGAAATGTGCATTCTGGAGTTCGTCGACTACATCCCGACCGTTGGCACCGACCAGCCCGCCAAGAAGGCCGATACGGACAAGGAAGCCGCTCCCGCCAAGGCCTAGCCTCGGCCCCTGCCCCCTCCCCTCCGGCCAGCCGGAGCGTTTTCCCCCGCTCCTCCTGGCCGCCCGAAAACCGCACCTCGCGTGCGGTTTTTTGTTGCCCCTTCTCCCCTCCTCAACGGGTGCGATTTTACTTTGTTGCACCATCATGGTCAGGCGGCGGATCGAAGGCGAGCGAGAAGGGCACAGACGCAGGCGGCGTTTGCCCGGCGCCAGTGCATGCCGGCCTGTTTGCATCGCCGCGCGACGAGGATCCGCGTCGCCGCTTCCACATGCGCCGTTCCGATTTTGCAGCCGTTCCGCCTCGGCCACCCGGAGTTCAGGTGGGCTTGCCGCTTCTCCAGGTAGGCCAGGGCGGCCGACGCCTCTTCCGAGGCCGCCAGCGCCTTCCCGTGGAGGCGCTTGAGGCGTTTGCGCGACGAGGCCGCGCTGTGCCGCTTGAGGAGGGCCCGGCAGACCCGGTACTCCCGCCCTCCCCCCCCCATAGGATTCGAGAATTCTAGAGCATTTTGCGAAAATGTGTGGCCGCAAGGTTCGGAGGTGCGACATCCTGTCGCGCCCAAATTAATTGCGCGGCTGGAAGCCGCACCTCCGGAAGCCGCCCGCCAAATGGCTACAGTAATTTGAAAACCGCTCTAGC
>JAFTAH010000023.1 GCA_017458625.1 Kiritimatiellia bacterium
ACTTGTTCAAACGACGGCATGGTGTTTCCCGACGAGGCGCCGGATTGAAGGCGCAGTTTCCTGCGTCGAAATCCGGCAACGACGTGGGGGAACATCAGGGCAAGTTTGGACAAGGAATTTTGAATTCAGGACACTAGCCCCGCCTTGGCCTCCCTGGAACTCTAGATTTCTAGAATTCTAGATTTCTAGCCGTTCACACCTCTTGTCTGCCGCCGCCGCACCGCCGCCGCGCACGATGAGAATGTGCTTTGTTTGTGCCCTTGCGGCAGGTAGACTCTATTTTCACGGAGTACATCATGCTGGAGCCAAACCCACAGAGCCTTGGATTGAGCTGGCAGCCGGAACGGGAGGTGTCCGGGACCGGGGATTGCCTGTTCAGCCTCGTCATCCCCACCTGGAACAACCTGCCCTATCTCAAGTTGTGCCTTGAATCGCTGGAACGGCATTCGGCCTTCCGCCATCAGGTGATCCTGCACGTCAACGACGGCACCGACGGCACGCTGGACTACGCCCGGGCGCACGGGCTGGCCTTCACGCATTCGCCGCAGAACATCGGCATCTGCCATGCGGTAAACGCGGCCAGGGGACTCGTCCGCGCCCGCTACATTTTCTACGTCAACGACGACATGGTCTTCCTGCCGGGCTGGGATGTGGCCCTCAAGGAGGAGATCGACGCCCTCGGCACGGACGCCTTCTACCTGTCAGCGACCATGATCGAGCCTTATCCGACCCACTCGAAGCCCGTCATCGCCGCCCAGGACTACGGCCGCGACGTGGCGCATTTTGACGAGGCGCGGCTGCTCCAGGACTTCCGGGGCTTCGCCAAGGCGGACTGGTCCGGGGCGACGCGTCCGCCCAGCCTGGTGCCGACGCGCCTCTGGGACCTGGTGAGCGGCTACAGCACGGAACTGTCGCCGGGGCTGTACTCGGATCCCGACTTTTCCGCCAAGCTCTACGCAGCCGGCGTGCGCATCTTCAAGGGGGTGGGCCGGGCCCGGGTGTACCATTTCGTGTCGAAGTCGCTGGGGCGCATCACGCCCAATCCGGGCCGCCAGCAGTTCATGCGGAAGTGGGGCGTGTCGGCGGCCGCGTTCCAGCGGCTGGTGCTACGCCTGGGCGAGCCCTACGCGGGGCCCCTCGCCCCTCCGCCGCCGGGGCCTTGGCGGCTGGCGCGCCTCAAGGCCTGGGCGACCGGCCTCGGCCGACGCATCTGACGCCATGGACGCTCCGCTCCAGACCACGCGGTTGGACGACGCCACCGTGACGTTCGCCCTGGGCACGGATGCTGCGGAACGGGCTGCCGTGACCGCCTTCGTGCAGTCGGGCACCTACCGCAATCCGCCCGATGCCGCGCGCCTCTTTTCCAACAACGCCAAAAACCACATCTACCGGCTGGAGCTACCGGGCCTCGGCTGCTGCATCCTCAAGGAGGCGCGGGTCAATCCGCAGGCCTGCTGGACCAAGCAGGTGGGCCAGGCCTTTCGGCTACGCTTTCGCCACCGCTTCCTGCGCACCCTCCGGATGGTCGACGCCGTGGAACGAGCGGGCATCCCGACCTTCCACGCCTACGCCTGCTGGACCGACGAACAACGCCAACCTGGCGATGCCCTGGCGGGCTGGCCGCTACACGTCCGACGGCAGTACTTCCTCTACCGGGAACTGCCGGGCGAGATGTTCGACCGCGTCTGGCAGCACGGCCAGTTCGCCCCCGAGGCCCGGCCCCTTGTCGCCCGCTACATGGAGATGGCCGGACAGATCGCCCGCCACCTCCACGAGGCCGGCCTCCAGCACCGCGACCTGCTCCCCCGCAACCTCATCGTGCCGGCGGAACTGGACGGGCGCGGACCGATGGGCCTCATCGACCTCGACAGCGCCCGCCCCATGCCCCGCCTCCCGCGCCGCTGGCGGTGGGCTAACACCCTCTGCTCGCTCGTGCGCATCACCTACAACTTCGACGACGAGATACTCGAGCATTTCGCCCGCGCCTACTGCCGGGGCGACGACGTCCAGACCCGCCGCTTCCTCCAGCAGCTCATCGACTGGCGCCCCCACGGCAAGTCCCTCCGCCGCTACCAGCTCGTCAGCCTCTTCCGCCACTCCCCCCTCTGCTAGCCTACTAGAATCCTAGCCTGCTAGAATCCTAGAAATCTAGAAATCTAGCCCTGCCCCCCCGCTCGTTTGGAATTGCGGCACCTGGCCGAAACCGGGTATAAGAGGGGCACCATGACAACAGGCAAGAGATTTGTGATCGTAGGCGGGGTGGCGGCGGGGGCATCGGCGGCGGCACGGCTCCGGCGACTGGACGAAAACGCCTCCATCGTCATTCTGGAAAAGGGCGATTCCGCCTCGTACGCCAACTGCGGCCTGCCCTACCGCCTGGGCAACGTCATCCGTTCACGTGACAACCTCCTCGTGACCGCCCCGGAGAAGTTCCGCGACTGGTTCGCCATCGACCTCCGGTGCCGCAGCGAGGCCGTCGCCATCGACCGCGACCGCCAGACCGTCCACGTGCGCGAGGCGTCCGGCCGAGAATATGACGAGCCGTACGACACGCTCCTGCTGGCCCCCGGCGCGATGCCGCGCGAGGCGAACGTGCCCGGCGCCGACGACCCTACCGTCCATCATCTCTGGACGCTGGCGGACATGGATGCCGTGGAGCGCTCGCTGGACTCCGGCGCGCACCGGGCGCTGGTGGTCGGCGCCGGCTTCGTGGGCGTGGAAACCGCCGAAAACCTCGCCCACCGCGGCCTGGAGGTGACCATCGTCCAGAAGAGCCACGTCCTGCCCATCCTCGACCCCGAGATGAGCACGCTGGTGGCGGACGAGCTCCTCCGCTCCGGCATCGTGCTGGAGCTCGGCTGCGTCGTTGAACGCTACCGCCGCACGCCTGATGGCCTCGTCGCCACCCTCTCCAACGGGCGCGAGCTCGTGTGCGACCTTGCCATCGAGGGCGTCGGCGTGGCCCCGGCCAGCTCGCTGGCGGCCTCGGCGGGGCTGGAACTGGGGCCGCGCGGCCACATCCGGGTCGACGAGCACATGCGCACTTCCGACCCCGCCATCTACGCAGCCGGCGACGCCGTGGAAGTGGTCGACTCCGCCACGGGCCGCGCCGTGGCCATCGCCCTGGCCGGCCCTGCCAACAAGCAGGGCCGCATCGCCGCCGACAACATGGCCGCCCGCGCACCCGCTGCTCCCGCCACCTATCGCGGCGGCAACGGCACCAGCGTGGTCCGCGTCGGCGGCCTGACCGTGGCCTCGGCGGGCCGCACCGAGGAGCGCCTCGCCCGCGAGGGCGTTCCCCACCGCGCCCTCTACATCCATCCTTTCTCGAACGCCACCTACTTCCCCGGTGCCGCCCAGATGACCCTCAAGCTCCTCTTCGCGCCCTCGGACGGCGCGATCCTCGGATGCCAGATTGTCGGCACCAAGGGCGTCGACAAGCGCATCGACCTCATCTCCGCCGCCATGTCCGCCGGCTGGCCGGCCCCCCGTCTGGCCGAAGCCGAGGCCGCCTACGCCCCGCCCTACGGCTCCGCCAAGGATCCCGTGAACTTCGCGGGCTTCGTCGCCCAGAACATCCTCGACGGCCTCACCGATCCCGTCTCCCCGGGCGCGGACCTCTCCGCCGCGTTCGTGGTGGACGTGCGCACCCCGGCCGAATATGCCCTTGGCGCCATTCCCGGGGCCCGCAACCTGCCCCTCGAAACCCTGCGCGACCACCTCGACGAGCTACCCCACGACCGCCCCGTCGTCGCCTATTGCCAGGTCGGCGTGCGCGGCTACCTCGCCGAGCGCATCCTCCGCCAGCGCGGCTTCGACGCCCACAACCTCTCCGGCGGCTACACCGCCTGGAAGCTCTTCCACCACACCCTGCCGCCCGTCCGGCGTCCCGCCGCCAAGGCTGCGGAGAACCCGGCCCCGAAGCCCTCCGCACCTGCCAACGCCACCGTCTCCGCCACCGCGCCCGTCGAACTCGACGTCCGCGGCCTCGCCTGTCCCGGCCCCGTCATGCGACTCACCCAGACCGTCTCCGGCGTCCCCGATGGAACCCGCATCCATCTGCTGGCCCCTTCCACCTTCGAGGGCGACCTCCGCCGCTGGGCCGAAGCCAATGGCCACGGACTCGACCAGCTCGCCGCCCTTTCCGATGGCATCGAGGCCGTCGTCACCAAGGGCGGTGCCGCGCAAGGCCCCGCTACCAGACCCGCAACGCCTGCCCCAACCTGTCTTTCCGCCCCTCTTCCCGCCCCGCCGGCCAAGATGGCCATCGTCGTCTTCTCCAACGACCTCGACCGCGCCCTGGCCGCCCTCATTCTGGCCAACGGCTTCGCCGCGACCGGCACCCAGGTGTCCCTCTTCTTCACCTTCTGGGGCCTGTCCATCCTCCGTAAAAACCCGGCCCCGCGCACCAAAAAGACGTTTCTGGCGAAGATGTTCGCCTGGATGCTCCCCTGCGGCGCGAAGAAGCTGGCCTTGTCCAAGCTCGACATGATGGGACTCGGCCGCGGCCTCATGAAGGACCTCATGCGCAAACAGCATGTCCCCAGCCTCGACGACCTCATCGCCAGCGCCCACGACGCCGGCGTCAAGTTCCTCGCCTGCGAGATGGCCATGAACCTCATGGGGTTCTCCGCCGACGAACTCGCCCCCGTCGACGAAGTCGTCGGCGTGGCGACCTTTGCCGCCGTCGCCAAGGCCTCCGGCACCCTCTTCATCTAGCCCCGAAAGGAATCATCCCCCATGCAAACCTACCAGACGACCGGCACCTGCTCGCGCGAAATCCAATACGAAGTGACCGATGGCCGGGTCACGTTCTGCCGCTTCATCGGCGGCTGTTCCGGCAATACCCAGGGCGTGGCCAAGCTGGTGATAGGACGGCCCGTCGCCGAAGTCATCGCCTTGCTCGAGGGCATCCGCTGCCGCAATGGCACCTCCTGCCCCGACCAGCTGGCCCGAGCCCTGCGCCAATCCTCCTCCCCTCGCCCCTAGACACCTAGATATCTGATATCTCGCCCCCTCGTTGTCTTGCCCCCTCGCCCTCCCCTTCTTCTTGCCCATGGGTGTGAGCAAAAAGTGTGAGGTACGGGCGATTGCCCTGGGGGCGCGGGCGGCCCGCCCGCGATGTTCCCTGGGAAGCCCCCTTGGTAAACCGTTCTCCCGCCATCCTTTGGATTTTCGCGGGCGGGACGCCCGCGC
>JAFTAH010000121.1 GCA_017458625.1 Kiritimatiellia bacterium
TCGGGGGCGTCGGGGGAGAGGGCGTGGGCGGGGAAGGCGGTGAGGCGGACGGAGGCGAGGGCGTCGAGGAGGGCGGCGATGGCGTCGGGGTTGGCGGGGGCGCGGAGGGGGGAGGCGAGGAACCAGAGGCCGTCGGGGTCGCGGAAGGCTTCGAGGGGGGGCGCGGGGGGGGCGTCGATGCGGAGGCGCTGGATGTCGGAGGGGGCGTCGAGGCCGGGGACGCGGCGGTCGCGGAGGTCGTCGGGGCGGACGCGGAGGGCCGCGCGGAGGGCGGCGGGGACGGCGTAGATGGAGGATTCGCCCTGGATGCGGGCGTAGACGAGGTGGGGGGCGTTGGGGAGGGGGTCGCCGAGGGAGAGGACCTGGGAGCCGGAGTTGTCGGCGAGGTTGAGGATGGCGGTGACGGCGGAGTCGGCGGCGAGGCCGTAGGGGGCGAGGTCGGCGGCGTTGTCCTGGACGAACTGCTCGATGGAGGAGGCGAAGAGGGCGTCGAGGAGGGCGGCGACGGCGGCGGCATCGGCGCGGGAGCTGAACGGCTGGAAGATGCGCCAGGCACCGGAGCCCTTGGCACGGGCGAGCTGGAGGTAGCCGGAAGGGGCGCGGATGTCGATGCGGTCGACGGTGGCGGGGTCGCCCTGGAGGAGGGAACGGGAGCGGAGGGCGTCCGGGGAGGAAGGGACGAGGTCGAGGACATCCGGGGAGAGGCGGGTGACGGAGGGGGCGGCGGCGACGCGGGCGTAGAGGCCGTCGCCGAGAGGGGTGCGGCGGCCGAGATGGAGGGTCAGGGTGGGTTCGGACGGCGCGGCAGGGGTGGCGGCCGAGGGGGCGCGTGAGGAGGCGGCGGACTCGAAGATGTCGATGACAACGGGAGGGGCGTCGAGCCCGTAGGGGGCATAGGCGGCGGCAGGATTGTTGCGAGCGCCGGTCGGGAGGATGAGATTGTCGGCGGGGAGGTCGCGCAGGGCGAGGAGGAGCCGTTCGATGGCGGAAGCGTCGGCGCGGGCGGAAATGGGGGCGGTGAGGAGCCAGTGGGCATCGTCGTCGCCCGAACGTTCGACGGCGAGGGCGGCGGCAGGGGTGGTGATGCGGACGGCACGGACGCGGGCGGGGTTGAAGTGGAAGGCGGCGCGGGCGGCGGTGAGGGAGCCGCGGCGGGTGTCGTCCTCGCGTTCGACGGTGAGGATGAAGGCGGCCGTGGCGGCGGTGACGAGGGCCAGGGCGAAGGTTGTGCGAAGGGGACGGATCATGGGGGCGAGACAGGAGCCAAGAGGGATGGAGGAAGGGTAGCGGGAAGGGGGGCGGAAAGCAAGGGAAAGAAGGCGCGAGGCGCGGATTGGAGTTGGCAGGCGTCTGGGAAAGGGGGTATAAGGAGGGGGCAATGAAAAAGTGGTGCTTTTGGTTGATGGCTGGCGTGGTGGCGGCAGGAACGTGGTGGGCAGGGGTGTGCTTCGGCGGGGAGATGGAGCAGGAAACGGAGGCGGAGGAGGTGGAAATCTCGGAGGAGGCGCTCCGGGCGGAGATCGGGGATGCGGAGGCGGCGTGGAGGCTCATGGAACGGGTGCGGAGCGGGGTGCCGCAGGTGCCGCTGGCGATGGAGGCGACGATCAAGGCGCTGTCGGGGACGGGGCGGACCCTCGGGAAGGTGCGGGCGAACGTGACGTATCGGCCGGATGTGGAGGATCCGGCGGTGCGGCGGGCGACGTATGCGCTACTGGCGGAGGACGGGCGGGAGGAGGAGGCCGTGATGAGCATCCGGCTGCCGAGAGGAGGGGACGACGCGCCGGAATTCCGCTACGAATGCCCGCCCGGGACGGCGGCGGCGGTGCCGGACCTGTTCGCGCCGGTCGGGGGGACGGACGTGTGCTGGATGGAGCTGTCGTTCTCGTTCCTGTTCTGGGCGCGGCCGCGAATTGTCGGGGTGGAGGTGCTACGGAAGCGGTGGACGTGCCAGGTGGTGGAGCTGGAGGTGCCGGCGGGGATGGGCGGGGGAGAGGACGGCTGGAACCGGCTGCGGCTGTGGGTGGCGCCGGCCTACGGGGCGGTGGTGCAGGGGGTGGCGCTGCGCGGGGAGGAGGAAGTGAAGCGGTTCGAGGTGGAGTCGGTGACGCGGGTGCGGCAGACGTACATGGTGTCGGACATGCTGGTGCGGGACCTGGCGAAGGGGACGCGGTCGCGCCTGAAGATTGGCGGGCTGGAGCTGTTGGCGCCGGACTACACGCCGGAGCAGCGGGCGGTCCTGGACGCGCCGGTGGCGTGGTAGGACGGCGGAAGGGACGCAGGCATGGCGGCGCAGGACGAGTTGTGGTTTGTAGACGACGGCGAGGAGGCGGCCGCGTCAGCAGTGGCCGGTCCGCCGCCGGGGCCGCGCATCTACAAGGTCTATGAGCTGGCGCATCTGATCCGGGATACGCTGGAGTCGCGGTTCCCGGAGGTGACGGTGGAGGGGGAGGTGTCGGGCTATCGGGGGGTCAGCCAGAGCGGGCACCACTATTTCGACATCAAGGACGAGAGCGGCACGCTGTCGGTGGCGCTGTTCAGGGGGAGCGCGGCACGGGGGCTGAAGACGCAGCTGCGGATGGGCGATCTGGTGCGGGTGACGGGGCGCGTTTCGGTGTTCGAGAAGAGCGGGCGGATGCAGCTGATCGCGACGCGGGTGGAGCCGGCCGGCATGGGCGCGCTACTGGCCCAGCTGGAGAAGCTTAAGGAACAGATGCGCGCGGAGGGGCTCTTCGACGAGGCACGGAAGCGGGCGCTCCCGTTCCTGCCGCGCCGGATTGGCGTGGTGACCTCGCCAACGGGCGCGGTGCTGCGGGACATCGTGACCACGCTGCGGAGGCGGAATCCATATTTCTCGCTGCTGGTGTCGCCGGCACCGATGCAGGGGATCACGGCGGCTCCAGCCATCATCGAGGCGCTGCGGCGGATCGACGCGCGGGAGGATGTCGAGGTGCTCATCCTGGCGCGGGGCGGCGGGTCGATGGAGGACTTGTGGTGCTTCAACGACGAAGCACTGGCGCGGTTGCTGCCGACGCTTCGTCATCCGGTCATCACGGCGGTGGGACACGAGACGGACACGACGCTCGTCGACTATACCAGCGACCGCCGCGCCGCCACGCCGACCGCCGCCGCGGAGCTTGTCCTGCCGGCTCTGGCCGACCTGCAGCAGACGTTGCTGGCCGCTGGTCGCCGTCTGCGCGCCCCGCTCGCGGAGGCCACGCTTGCCTGTCGGCGGCGGCTGGAGCGGGCGGCCAGCTCGCCGCTGTTCCGGCATCCGACGAGCGTGGTGGACGACCGGCGCCAGGTGCTCGACTTTGTGGCGCATCGCATCGCCGTGGCCTTCTCGGGGCGGCCGGGAACGTTGCGCGAGGCGCTGGCGCGGACGGCGGCACGGCTGCCGGTGGCGTTGCGGGCAGCCTTGCCGGCGGCGCGGGCCCGCGTGACGGCGGCCGGTGGTCGCCTCGGGCCGGCGGCTACGGCCTCCTTGCGCGAATGGCGGGCGACCTTGACGCGGCTGGAGGCGTCGGTGCGGCTACTCGACCCGACAGCCGTTCTGCGGCGCGGCTACACGCTGACCCGCCTGGCGGACGGAACGCTGCTCCGCTCGCCCGGGCAGGTCGCCCCGGGAACCCGGCTGGTGACCAGGACTGCCGCCGGCGATGTCCATTCGATTGTGTCCGATACCCTTTCCGTCCCCGCACTCCATCCAACCGGGCCTGTTCCCACAGCCCCCACTCCATCCCCACAAGGAGCCGAAAATGACCGACAACAAGAAAAAACAGACCTTCGAGGAAAATCTGGCGGAGCTCGAACAGCTAGCCGCCGAGATGGAAAGCGGCAAGCTGCCGCTGGAGGAACTGCTCAAGAAGTACGAGCGCGGCCAGGCGCTGATCAAGGCCTGCTCTTCGCGCTTGACTGAGGTCGAGCAGAAGATCGAGCAGCTGACGGCGACCGGGCAGACGGCGCCGCTGGAGGTGCAGACCGAGGTCCAGCCGTGAGACGGCGACTTTTTCCGGGCCTGATCGCATTGGCGGTCTGGCTGTTGGTGGCGGGAGTGCTGCCGGCCGGGGCGCGCGAGCCGTCCATCCACAAGCTCGGCAAACGGCAGTTTCCGTTGGCGACCACCCGCCTCGATGCGCGCCGCAAGCTGCTGCCGGTGGCCTACCACCTCCGCGCCAACTATGCGTGGAGCGTCTGCGACATCGAAGGGCTTGGCTTGCGCGAGTTCATGGCGCATTCCAGCATCCAGAGCATCAACGACCTGCCCGTCGAGACGGTTCTTCCCGAGGGGCTCCTCTGCTATCTGCCACGTGCCGACCGGTATCACTTCAACCCGTGCGCAGTCAACGAGTTCAACCAGATCGACGGCGTGAACTCCTGGCTCCGCGACATCGATACCGAGTTCAAGATTCTGGAGCGGCTGGCGAACCTGATTCCGTCGACGAACGCGACGGGGCGAATCCACATGTATACGCAGCTGGCCCCCTGCGCCTCCTGCCACCAGGTCATGTGCGACTTCCTTGACCGTTATCCCAACGTCACTCTGCAAGTATTCTACCGGGAACCCTATCCATGAGCGACGACCAGACCGGACGCAAGGCCGACGATTTGCAGGAAAACAAGCGATTTTCCGCAGACTTGCCGGAGGAATGCGCGATTCCGAGCGATTACTTTGAGCTGCGGTGCGCCATGCTGGACCAGTTTCTGCTGGCGCATCTGGAGCTCGGGCTGGACGTGCCCACTGCCGTAGCGACGAGTCTGGACGCCATGACGGGCCGTATCCACCGTTCCACGGGCGACGCGGCAGCCGTCTATGGAGTCGCCTTGGGCCTGCTCGCCCGCCATGCGCCGGACGCGCTGCTTCCCAAGTACGCCGAAAAGGTGGCCTGGCTGGCGAGCCTCCGGCCGCAGCTCCACGGGCATGGGGCCGAGTCAGAGTGGCTCCTGGACGACCTCCGCTGGATTGCCGGCAAGGCCAGATAGGCGTCTTGGAAGGCCGGAGGAGGGGGGGGACGGGAGGAAATGGAAGGGGAAGAAGACAAGCGACAGTCGACGGTCGTCTGTCTGCTATGGGGGAGGCGACAAGTGGGGCGGGGTTACAGCGCGGAGGAGGCGGCGGCGAGGAGGGCGGGGAGGGTGGTGCGGCGGTCGTAGAGGGCCTTGCCGACGATGGCGGAATGGAGGTTGGGGAGGGCGAGGCGGCGGAGGGCCAGGATGTCGTCGGGGGAGGAGACGCCGCCGGAGGCGACGACGGAGACGGAAGGCACGGCGGCGGCCAGCTCGGCTAGGGCGGTGAGGTTGGGGCCGGAGAGCATGCCGTCGGTGGCGGTGTCGGTGTAGATGATGGCGGAGACGCCGGCGTCGGCCGCGCGGCGGGCGAGGTCGGTGGCGCGGACGGAGGAGGTATGGGTCCAGCCGCGGGTCTGGACGAGGCCGTCGCGGGCGTCGATGCCGGCGGCGATGCGGGCGGCGCCGTGGCGGGCGACAAGCTCGGCAAGGTCCTCAGGGTGCTCGAGGGCGCGAGTGCCAAGGATGGCGCGGGAGACGCCGGCGGCGAGAAGGGCGGAGACGTCGGCGTCGGTGCGCAGTCCGCCTCCGCATTCGACGGGAATGGGGAGGGCGGCGCAGATGTCGCGGAGGAGGGGGATGTGGGCGGGCGCGCCGGCAAAGGCGCCGTCGAGATCGACGACGTGGAGGGCCTGGGCGCCCTGGGCAAGCCAGTCGCGGGCCTGGTCGAGGGGGGAGTCGGCGTAGATGGTGGCGTCTTCGTCGCGCCCTTGGCGGAGGCGGACGCAGCGGCCGTGGCGGATGTCGATGGCGGGGAGGATGGTGAACATGGGATTTAAGGGTTAGGTTTTAGGATTTAGGGGTTAGGTTTTAGGGGGGCATTTTAGTGGAGGACGACGGCATAGGCTTCGGTTTTGTCTGCGGAGACATACATGCCCATGACGCGATCCGATGCGTGGTAGGCGGTTCCGTTGGTCTTCCACCAGGAGGGGGCCGAGGCGGTGGCGATATTGACGTGGCCCGGTTGAAACCCTTTGCGGGCCAGGATCTGCTCTAGGTCGGTCGGAGAGGCGAGGAAATGGAGCCAGCAGACTTCGTCGAAGCCCCCGTCGCAGCGGGTTTCCAAAACGCGGACACTTTTGGGAATCGGATTCTGGATGACGCGACGGAATACCATGGAGGGACGGTTTTCCACGAGCGTTCCCAGCCAAAGGACAAGCCCGCCAAGAAGGACGACGGCCAGTCCCTTGCTCCAACATCCGAAAACCTGGCGCTTGCGTTTCATCGTCCGTTACATCCAGCAGTCGACGTGGATGGTGTCTCCGTCTTGGAGGGGGAAGGAACGGCCGGGGCTTTGGGGAGTGCGGCAGTCGTGGTAGGTTTCCTGGTCTTCGCCATCGGTTTGGCGGCAGACGATGATGCGTTTTTTGACGGCCCGAAAGGGGGCGGGATTCATCACGGCAAGGTCCAGGAGGTCGCCAAGGGTAGCGCCGGGGTCAAGGACGTATTCACCGGGGGAGACGACTTCGCCGGTGATGGTGACGTTGATTTGTCCTTCGCTTGCGGCGGCGGGGGCATTTTCCGGCGGTCTGATTTCGTAGCAGCCGTTCACGTTGGAGGGGACGAGCGAATCCGGGGGGGCGATCCAATACCAATTGAGGTAAATCCGTTCCCGCGGGGCATCGACCCATGCGTAGCCGATGTCACCGGTTTTGTCGTTGTCGATGAGGGCCATGGCCGGGTAATAGAAGCCGTTGGGTTCGGTTTTTCCCACTCCGGGGCCGAGTAAGCGGAGTTTGTAGGGGGCGGTGGCCGTGGTGTTTTCGGGAAAGATGGTCAAAGTGTAGCCGCCGTCATCGTTTGGGGTGACGGAGTAGCATTTGTCCGATGCAACCGTCGTCAGGGCAGTGAAAAGAAGGACGAAGAAAGCGGATAGGAAAAACATGCAACTTACGCGCCTCAGTCCGATGGTAGGGGCCGACCGCCGGGCGGCCCGCTCGTGTCGAGCGAGGGGGGATGCGGAAAACGGCCCGCCCGGCGGTCGGGCCCTACCTGGGGAACGACAAGGCTTACTCTGGAAGCGCTCGAAGGGAGCAGATGTCATTGTGGGACGGTGCTCCAGGATAGGAAGTTTTGGAGGAGGCGGAGGCCGGCGGCCTGGGATTTTTCGGGGTGGAACTGGACGGCGGCGGTGCGCCGGAAGGCGATGGCGGCCGTATAGGGGACGGTGTGGCGGGAAAGCGCGGCGGCGCAGCTGGCCAGGGCGGGGGCGGCGTCGGGGGAGGGGAGATAGTAGGAATGGACGAAGTAGAAGTGGGTGGCGGGCGGGATGCCGTCGAAGAGGGGATGGGTGGGGGCGGCACCGCCGGGGAAGGTGATGGGATTCCAGCCGATGAGCGGCACCTTCAGGGGCGGGGCCGGAACGAAGCGGCGGCAGACCACCGACAGCAGGCCCAGGCCCGGGACACCAGGGGTTTCCTCCGAGCCTTCGCAGAGGACCTGCAGGCCGAGGCAGATGCCCAGGAGGGGGCGTCCGGCCAGTACCCAGTCGCGGAGGGGGGCCACGAAGGCGTGGGTGGAGAGGTTGGCCATGCAGTCGCCGAAGGCGCCGACGCCGGGCAGGATCAGGGCCGAGCAGTCGGCGAGGGCGTCCGGGGTCGCGACAATCCTGGCGGGCACGTGCAGGCGGCCGAGGGCGTTGAGCACGGAGCCGAGGTTGCCCATGCCGTAGTCGATGAGACCGACAGGTTTCTGGGGGGTAGAGGACATGACGCGGGGGAGAATAGCAAAAGGGCGGCGGATTGCAAGGCCGGCCGCGACGGAGCACCTCCGTCTTTTCGCGTGCGGAAGTTTTCGACAAGCGCGTCAACGGTGTCAGTTTTTGCCTTGGGCAGTTTCAGGGTTTCTCGCTGCTTCCGGGCGTGAAGTGTGCGTAGTTTTCATGGGCAATAGTTCGTTTTGGGGGTCGCCGCCGCGCTAAGAATGTGCTAGACTTCCCGTGTTTTGCCCCAGGAGACCATGCCCATGAATACTCAGCCAACGGATTATGCAGTTCCCGAATGGATGGACAAGGTGGTTGACCGCCGCGAGGTGCCCGCCGAAACCATCTGGGACCTTGCCCGGCTGTATGCCACCTCCCAGGCCTGGGAATCCGACTTCGTCCGCATTGCTCCCCTGACGGACGCGGTCTCCGCCTTCCAGGGCAAGCTCCAGTCGCCGGACGCCGCTCTCGCTCTCTTCCAGGCCGAGGAAACCCTCGACCGCCTTCTCGAAAAGCTCTTCACCTACGCCCACCTCCTCCACGACCAGGACACCGCCGACGATGCCGGACAGAGTCTTGAGGCCCGCATTCGCACGGCCTACACCGATGCCGCTGCCCGTTGTGCCTGGATCACCCCCGAGCTCGCCGCCCTGCCCACCGAAACTCTCGAGGCCTGGGCCGCCCGCCCCGACCTCGCTCCCTGGGCCCGCCGCCTCCGCCAGCTCGTCCGCGCCCGTCCCCACGTCCTCTCCACCGAAGCCGAAACCCTTCTCGCCCAGGCCTCCGAGGTGCTCTCCGCCCCCGAGCAGACCTTCTCCATGCTGACCGATGCCGACCTCCGCTTTCCCGCTGCCACCGACTCCGCCGTGACCCCCCACGAGCTGACCGAGGGCACCTACCGCACCTTGCTCGAGTCCCCGGACCGCGCTCTCCGCCAGTCGGCCTTCGCCCAGCTCCTCGGCACCTACGGCCAGTTCCGCAACACCATCGCCAGCACCCTCTCGACCTGCGTCAAGGAGCACGTCTTCGACGCCCGCGTCCGCCGCTTCCCGTCCGCCCTCGAGGCCTCGCTCTTCTCAGACGAGATCTCTCCCGTCCTCTACCACGGCCTCATCGACGCCACCCGCGCCGCCCTCCCCGCCTTCCACGACTACGTCGCCTTTCGCGCCGCCCGCCTCGGCCTCGCAGCCCCCGGGGCCCTCTCCATGGCCGACATGTACGTTCCCCTCGTTTCTCCCGAGGACGCCCCCTCCCGTCTTTCCCCCGCCACCGCCCGCGCCTGGGTCGAACGTGCCGTCCGCCCCCTCGGTCCCGGCTACGCCGCCCTCCTCGCTCGCGCCTTCGACGAACGCTGGATCGACTGGCCCAGCAACCGCGGCAAGACCTCCGGTGCCTACTCCTCCGGCTGCTACGACTCCTGCCCCTACCTCCTGCTCAACTACCGCGGCCGCCTCGACGACGTCTTCACCCTCGCCCACGAGGCCGGCCACTCCGTCCACACCGCCCTCTCCAATGCCGCGCAGCCTTACCCCACCGCCTCCTATCCCATCTTCCTCGCCGAGATTGCCTCCACCCTCAACGAGCTCCTCCTCGCCCATTCCCTCCTCGACGACCCGCCCGCCGGTGCTCCCTCCTCCCTCCGCCTCCACGTCCTCAATCACCTCGTCGACGAGTTCAAGGGCACCCTCTACCGCCAGGTCATGTTCGCCGAGTTCGAGCGCTCCCTCCACCGCTGGGCCGAGGAAGGCACCCCCCTTACCGCCGACTTCATCTCCTCCGAGTACGCCGCCCTCAACGCCGCCTACTACGGCCCCGCCCTTGCCGACGGCGGCCTCATCCGCTACGAATGGGCCCGCATCCCCCATTTCTACTACGACTTCTACGTCTACAAGTACGCCACCAGCTTCTCCGCCGCCCTTGTCCTCGAACGCCGCATCCGCGCCGGCGCCCCCGTCGAACCCTACCTCGACATGCTCCGTTCCGGTGGTTCCCTCCCCCCCCTCGAAGCCCTCCGCCGAGCCGGCGTCGACCTCGAGGATCCCGCCACCGTCGCCTCCGCCTTCGCCGACTTCGCCTCCCTCCTCGCCGACTTCAAGGCCGCCCTTCCCCCCCCGCGCTCCTGATGCCTCTCTCCTCCTCCCCTCTCCCCCTCACCGCCATCGACTTCGAGTCCACCGGCCCCGTCGCCGGCTACCCCGACGATCCCTGGCAGATCGGCCTTGTCGAGTTCGCCCCCCGCGCCCCGGCTTTCCCTGGCCCCGACGCCTGGACCGATGCCTGGCTCCACATTCCCCTCGGCCGCCCCTTCAACCCCTACGCCCCCGGCCGCCATGCCGAGGTCCGCGACCAGCTTGCCGCCGCCTTCCCTTTTTCCCACCAATGGCCTCGCCTCGCCCCCAAGCTCCTGCCTCCTCGCATCCTCGTCTCCCATAACGCCTCCACCGAACGCCGCTTCCTCGCCCGCCTCGCCCCCCTCACCCCCTTCCCCTGCTGGATCGACACTCTCCGGCTCGCCCGCGCCGCCCTTCCCGGCCTCTCCTCCTACGCCCTCCAGGATGTCGCCGCCGCCGCCAACCTCCTCCCCGACCTCGCCCGCCTCCTTCCCGCCCGCACCTGGCACGACGCCCTCTACGACGCCCTCGCCTCCGCCCTCTTCCTCCGCTGGCTCCTCGCCCAGCCCGGCTGGTCTGCCCTCGACCTCCCCCACCTCGTCCGCCTCTCCGCCACCACCTCGAGCCCTTAGCCCACCCCGCCTCGCCATGCACTTCCCGCCCCCCATCCTGACCCTCCGCACCGCCTTCTTCGACATCGACGGCACCCTCCTCGACACCCACGGCCTCGGCCGTGTCGCCTTCGCCCAGACCCTCCGCGAAGTCGCCGGCACCGATTCCGGCATCGAGACCATCTCCTTCGCCGGCAACACCGACGCCTCCGCCCTCGCCCAGTTCGCCCGTCTCCGCGGCCTCGACTTCGCCACCGTTCGCGCCCGTATCTGCGAACGCCTCCACGAGCACCTCGAGCCTCTCCTTGTCCTCCATCCCCCCACCCTCCTGCCCGGCACCATCCCCTTCCTCCGCCGCCTCAAGGATGCCGGCGTCCACCTCGGCCTCCTCACCGGCAACACCCCCGGCTGCGCTCGCGTCAAGCTCCAGACCGCCGGCATTCCCGAGGACCTCTTCACCTTCGGCGGCTACGGCGACCACTTTCCCGACCGCGCCGATGTCGCCCGTGCCGCCCTCGCCGACGCCCTCCTCAAATACCCCGAAACCCCTGTCTCCCCCGCCGACGCCCTGGTCTTCGGCGACACCCCCCAGGACGTCGCCGCCGCCCACGCCATCGACCTCTTCTGCATCGGCATCGCGGGGCCCACCGGCATCCGCCACCATGCCCCCGACGACCTCCTGGCCGCCGGCGCCCTCCTCGCCTTCGACGACTACTTCTCCCTCACCCTCCAGCTCTCCCGCTAGAGAGCCCCATCCGGAGATGCATCATGGCCCCTGACAACTTCGCCCTCGGCGGCAACGCGGAATACGAAAACGCCAAGCAGACGCTGAAAACCGTCCGCCAGCGCTGGCTCGCGGCCATGGAGGAGCTGTCAGACCTCAAGGGGCCGGCCAAGCGCTTCCTCGAAGCCGACTACATGCTGAAGCTTGGTGGCAAGGAGATGGCGCTCTACGAGGCCAAGATTGCCGTCCAACGCCTCCGCCGCGCCATCTCCCTCCACCAGGAGGCCGCCAATCGCGGCACCACGCTCACCAAGGCCGAGGTCGAGGCCAAGCTCGATGCAGAGTTCGCGGAATTCGCCCGCACTCTCGCCGAGATGCAGAAGGCTCACGAGCTGGCAGAACGCCAACTCGCCGCTCCGCTACTCTCCGCCGCCGAAATGGTCGAGCTGAAAAAGCTCTACCGGTCTCTCGCCCGCCGTCTCCATCCCGACGTGAACTCCTCCCTGCCTCCCAAGGCCGCTCCTTTGTGGAACCAGGCCGTCGAAGCCTATCAGGATCGCGACCTGCCCCGGCTGCGTCTCGTGGCCGACCTCGCCCAGGAATTGTTAGGCGACCATCCCCTCCACGACCTCCCGGCAGACGAGAATCCGCTGGATACCCTTCGCGCCCAGATTGCCCTTCTGGAACAACGCCTGGTCGCTTTGGGAGACGAACGCTCGCGTCTGCTGGCAAGCCCCCCCTTCACTTTCAAGGCCTTGCTGGATGACGCCACCGCTCTTCTGAAACGCCGTCAGGAACTTGACGCCCTCCTCCAGCTCCAGCAGGCCCGTGCCAACGAACTCCGCGAACTCCTCGCCACCTGGGAAACGCCATGACAGACTCCCCTCTCCCCTCCTCCTCCCTCCCCGCTTCCGGCGGTGGCGCGCTGATTCCCGCCGACCAGTGGACGAAAATTGTCGCCTCCTTCGACAAGATGGGCGTTCCCTTGCCGTTCGTGCAGGAGATCTTCCTGCTCGACTGCACCGTGGCCGGCACCACCCACGTGCAGGAAATCGAAGCCAAGACCGCCGACGTCGTCCCCGGCACGGTCCTCGCCTTCCGTCGCGAACCCGCCAA
>JAFTAH010000122.1 GCA_017458625.1 Kiritimatiellia bacterium
GGGCGATTGCCCTGGGGGCGCGGGCGGCCCGACCGCGATGTTCCCTGGGAAGCCCCCTTGGTAAACCGTTCTCCCGCCATCCTTTGGATTTTCGCGGGCGGGACGCCCGCGCCCCCAGGCGTCTCCCTCAACCGCGAAAGGCCAAATGATATGTCTATATTTTCATAGACATGCGATTTTCGACTGTTTTTCAACAAACAAGGCCATTTTCTGCCCGTCCTCCATTGAAACCCTTACACTTTTTGCTCACACCCCGATGCGGCAGAGCGGCAGGGCTGTCCAGGCAGCGAGTGGGGAGCGATGTTGGCGGCGGATGGGGCCTCCAGCTCAGTCCTCGTCTTCTTCCCCGACGTCTGGATACACATATTCCTGCCCGCGATAATTGAGGAAGGTCCATCGCCGCCCCTCTCGCCGCACGAGGTTTTCCGGCACCAGCTGCACCTTGCCCCCGCCATTCGGCAAGTCGATGATGAACGCGGGCACCCCAAGCCCACTGATCCAGCACCGCAAGCCCCGCATGATCTCCAGCCCTTGACGCAGCGGAGTTCGAAAATGCTCGTTGCCAAACACGAGGTCGCTCTGGAAAAGATAGTACGGCCGCATCCGCGCCGCCAAGAGCTTCGTCATTAGCGTGCGCATCACCTCCACCGAATCGTTTACGCCCTTGAGTAGCACCGTCTGGCTGCCCAGGGGAATGCCTGCATCGGCCAGCCGCCCCAGCGCCCCGACCGTCTTGGCATCGAGTTCGTCCGGATGGTTCACGTGGACGTTGACATATAACGGATGATAGCGCCCCAGCATCCGTGCCAGCTTCCGGGTGACCCGCTCCGGAAGCGAAAATGGAACCCGTGTCCCCAGCCGAATGATTTCGAGATGCCGAATCTTCCGTAACCGCCTCAGAATCTCCTCCAGCCGTCCATCCTCCAGGAGGAGCGGATCTCCCCCAGACACCAGCACGTCCCGGATCTCCGCATGTCGTTCAATGTACGCGAACCCGGGCTCCAGCTTCGTCGGATCAATTCCCCGGCCCGCCCCGAACTTCCGCTTCCGGGTGCAAAACCGGCAGTATGCCGCACAGGCGTCCGACACCAGAAAAAGACAGTGGTCTGGATACTTGTGCACAATGTTGGGCACGGGCGAAAGCCTTTCCTCCGCCAACGGGTCTGGCTGCAGGTCGCCACTCTCCTCCAACTCGGCCACGTCCGGCATGAACTGCCGCCGGATGGCCTCGCTTCCCCCGCGGATAAGCTCCAGCACATGTGGGGACAGACACATGGGAAAAACCCTTGTCACGGCCTCCAGCCCCGCCGCCCCACGGCAAGAGCGCGCCAGCATCTGCTTCCATCTTTCCATCACGTATTCCCCACCACTTTCGCCCCATTCATCCTGAACCTTTTCGCCTTCATCCGCATTTTCCACGACCTGCCCTGTCTTCACCTGCGCGTAATCACCTTCCGTCACTTCGTGTTTTCCACGCTCAGGCGTCGACGTAGTCGTTGAGCACGGGCTGGAGGCCTTCCCCGGTGAGGTCGGCGGCCATCTGGGCGAGGCTGCGGGTGTCGCTGATTGCGAACTGCTCGTCGCCTTCGGGAGCAGGGGCGGTCTCTTCTCCGTACTTGGAGGCATGGTCGCCAATGCCAGTGGATACGCCGGCCGAGATCTTGGTGGCGACAATTTTCGCAATGCCGTTTCGGAAGGCAGCGCTTTCGCGGGACGAAACGGTGATGCCGGCGAAGGGCAGGAACAGACGATAGGCGCAGAGCACCTGGCAGAGTTCACGCTCGCCAATCTCGCCCGGACGGACGTTTTCGTGGTTCGTGATGGGCCGCAGCCGGGGACAGGAGAGGCTTATCTCCGCGCCCGGGTACTTGCGCTGGATGAAGCAGGCGTGGAGGGCAGTGGCGAGCGCGTCGCGACGGAAGTCGGAAAGGCCCAGCAGCGCAGAAAAGGCGACCCCACGCATGCCGCCCAGCAACGCACGTTCCTGGGCGTCGAAGCGATAGGGCCAGACGCGCTTGTGGCCGAGGAGATGCAGCTCGGCATATTGGGCGAGGTCGTAGGTCTCCTGGAATACGGTCACGTAGTCGGCGCCGCGCGAACGCAGATAGCGGTATTCGTCCGTATTCATCGGGTAGACTTCGAGGCCAACCAGCCGGAAATAGCGGCGGGCGAGCTCGCAGGCCTCGCCGATGTACTCCACCCCGCTGGCTGAACGGCTCTCGCCGGTGAGCAGGAGGATTTCCTCCATGCCGGACTTGGCGATGATCTCCATCTCGCGCTCGATCTGCGCCTTGCCCAACTTCATGCGGCGTATGGGATTGAAGCAGTTGAAGCCGCAGTAGACGCAGTAGTTTTCGCAGTAGTTGGCGATGTAGAGGGGCGTGAAGAGGTAGACGGTATTGCCGAAGTGGCGCACGGTTTCGGCGCGGGCTCGCTCGGCCATGGGCTCGAGGAACGGCGCGGCCGCCGGCGACAGGAGGGCCTCGAGGTCTTCGATGGCGAGGCGTTCGCGCCCGAGGGCGCGGCACACGTCGGCGGAGCCAAAACGGGCCGGGTCGTAGGCGGCGACGGCGGCAAGCACGCGATCCTTGAGATCGGAGTCGATGCGCTCCATCCCCGGCAGGTAGGCCATGGGGTCCGTGCGCGCGGAGGGATCGCGCTCCAGGCGATGCTTGCGCCCGAGGGCCGCCGGGGAGAGGCCCGAGGCATCGAAGACCAGGTCGTCGCGTTGTCGTTTACTTTCGCTCATGGCAACCTCTCCGTGGATGGTTAGCGCAGGAAGCCGGTGAGCGGATCGGATGCGGCCGCCCCGCGGGACAGCACCCGGCCGAGGCCGGCGCGATAGGCCTCGCGACCCGCCTCGATGGCGAGCTTGAAGGCGCGGGCCATGCGCGGGACATCTCCGGAGGTGGCGAGGGCGGTATTGGCCATGATGGCGGACGCCCCCATCTCCATGGCGCGGCAGGCCTGGCTGGGGGCCCCAATGCCGGCGTCCACGATGACGGGCAGGTCGATTTCGTCGATGAGAATCTGGATGAAGTCGGCCGTGGCGAGGCCGCGGTTGGAGCCAATGGGAGCGCCCAGGGGCATGATGGCGGCGGCACCGGCCTTGACCAGGTCGCGCGCGACGTTGAGGTCCGGATGCATGTAGGGAAGGACCGTGAAGCCCTCGGCGGCCAGGCGTTCGGTGGCCTTGAGCGTCTCGTAGTTGTCGGGCAGCAGATACTTCGTGTCGCGCATGATCTCGATCTTCACGAAGGTGCCGCAGCCGAGGGCGCGGGCAAGATGGGCAATGCGGACCGCTTCGTCGGCGTCACGGGCCCCGGACGTGTTGGGCACCAGCGTCACGCCCTCGGGAATGTGGTCGAGGATGTTTTCGCTCTGCTTCGTGTTGGCGCGGCGAACGGAGAGCGTAATCATCTGGGCACCGGCGTGCTGGACGGCAGCCTCGATGAGCGAGGGCGAATACTTGCCCGAGCCAAGGATGAAGCGGGAGGTGAAGGCGTGGCCACCAAGGGTCAGGGTGTCGTTTTCGTTGCTCATGGGATACCTCCTACGGTTCGTCGAAGCCAGCGACAAGTCGCAAAACCATGGTGGCCTGGTGGGCGGCGCACACCGCCACGCGCGCGCCCAAAAGGCCGTCGCCGTCGCCAACGTCCGAAACGCCGTCGCCGCACAGGTACAGACGTTTCGAGACGCGCCGGGTGACGATGGCGTTGGCGGAGCGGAAACTCGCCATGCCCGAGGCCGCCACGACAATCGCCCGCGGTAGAGCGCCGAGCACACCGGCGACCAGCATGGCCTTCGCTTCCGCCCGGTCAAAGGCCTCGCACACGATGGGATCGTCCGCCAGGATGGTGGCGAGATTGTCCGGGGTCAGGCGCACCCCCTCCGACTTCACGTCGCACCACGGATTGATGGTGGCAAGCGTGTCGGCGAGGGCCTGGGCCTTCGGCTGGCCAATCTGCGCCAGCGTGTACTGCTGGCGGTTCAAGTTGGACGGTTCGACCATGTCGAAGTCGATGAGATGCAAATGCCCCACCCCGGCGCGGGCCAGGGCGATGGCAATGTTTGAGCCAAGCCCACCGAGACCACACACCGCCACGCGGGCGACATCGAACTTCGCCTGACAGGCCTCTCCATGCCGCGAGACGAGGGCGGCACGGAACTCTTCGCGAGAGAGGCCCACTTCAGCCGCCTCCCATGAAGCAGACAATCTCTACGCGGTCGCCGTCTTGCAACCGAGTCTGGCCATATTGCTCCTTGGGCAAGATGTCGCCGTTGAGCTCCACCACCACGCGAGCGGTGTTGTAGCCAGCCTGCGCCAGATGGGCCGCGACCGTTTGCCCGGCCGCAGCTTGCTCTTCTCCGTTGATTGTCACCATGTTCGTCGCCTTTCTTCCTATGGCCGGGCAAGCCCCAAGCCAGCACACGCACCGTGCCATCGGTGCGAACACGGATTGTGCCACTTTGGCGGACAAGGTCAAGTCATCGCTTGACTATACGTACGCGCGCATGAGACTCTCCCGCCATGTTCGCTTCTAGTGTACTGAATTTTAAATAAGTTTACTCTTGAAGCGGTGGTGGGATTTGGGTATGATGGGAACATGCAAAAGCCCCTGAAACTCCATTTGGACGAAGCCGACCGCCAGGCGTTGCTCGAACGGTCGCGCTCGGGAAC
>JAFTAH010000001.1 GCA_017458625.1 Kiritimatiellia bacterium
CCGCCAGCACGCCCCCGGCCTCACCCCGAGGCAAATCCTCGACAAGTTCAAAACCGTCAAAATGGTCGACGTCATCCTGCCGACCACCGACGGCCGCATCGTCACCCTGCCCCGCCACATCGAACCCAAGGAGGACACCGCACTGCTGATCCACCAGCTCGGCCTGACCCTGCCCCCGCAGCCCCCGCCCGCATCTCGCCCGCGCAAGTCTCTCAAACGACGATGTAGTGGAGACCTATGTGCAAAATCCTAAGAAATACCCCTGTTTTACCCTCGAACGTGGAAAGTCGGGCTAATCCTCGACCGCGCCTCCGACCAGCCCGAAGTTCCGCTTGACATCCCCCCACCCCCCCCGCTATAGTTCGCCCGATATTCATCTGTAAATATATCGGAAAGGTACCCCATGACCGCCATCCATAAGCTCCTCCTCTCCACCTTCGCAGCCGTCGCGCTTGTCGCCGTCGCCCTCCCCGCCCAGGCCGCCTACATCCGCGTCCATGCCGCCCCCGACTCCATGACCGCCATCGACGGCGGGGCCAGTTCGCAGGACAAAAACCTTTCCACCGCCACCACCTCCAAGGTTCTCGTCAATTACGACGAAAACGGCGAAGTTGATGCCGTAAAGGGCAAAACCGCCGTCCTCCTTCAGCTCCCCGATGCCCTTCTCCGTGCCGACCCCGGCAGCCTCGCCCGCGCGACGCTGACCTTCGATGTTTTCAAGGCCAACAACTGGCAGCCGGACATCTTCACGCCCCGCCTGTTCCCCCTCGCCACCAACTACGCCTTCTCCGAAGTCACCTGGAACAGCTCCGCCGCCAACACGCCGTGGGCCACTCCCGGCGGCGACACCCTCGAAGCCTATGTCGACGGTTCCTACGACAACGCCACCAAGACCCTTTCCTTCGACCTCCTTCCGCTCCTGACCGACGCCGACGCCCGCGCCGCACTCGACGCCAACGGCGCCCTCATCCGCCTCGCCTACGACGAGCTCCCCGAATCCGCTGGCTTTTCCATGCTCAATCTCAACAACACCCAGGCCACCAACGCCGCCCTCCTCCCGGACGCCTACTTCGTCCTCGGCACCCCCGACGCCACCCCTTCCGACGTCCTCCTCGCCATGACCGCCATCGACGGCGGGGCCAGTTCGCAGGACAAAAACCTTTCCACCGCCACCACCTCCAAGGTTCTCGTCAATTACGATGAAAACGGCGATGTTGACGCCGTAAAGGGCAAAACTGCAGTCCTCCTTCGGCTCCCCGAAGCCCTCCTTTCCGCCGACGCCGCCAATCTCTCCCGCGCCACGCTGGTCTTCGACGTTTTCAAGGCCAACAACTGGCAGCCCGACATCTTCACGCCGCGCCTGTTCCCCCTCGCCACCCCCTACGCCTTCTCCGAAGTCACGTGGAACAGCTCCGCCGCTGGCACGCCGTGGACAACCGCCGGCGGCGACACCCTCGATACCTACGTCGACGGCGCATACGACAACAACTCCAAGACCCTCTCCTTCGACATCCTTCCGCTCCTGACCGACGCCACGGCCTCCGCCGCCCTCGCCGACAACGGTGCGCTCATCCGCCTCGCCTACGACGCACTCCCCGAGGTCGCAGGCTTCTCCATGCTCAACCTCCACAACACCCAGGCCGACGCCGACCTCCTTCCCACCGCCTCCTGGCGCCTCGCCTCCGCAGAGGTCGGCGAGAGCGATGAATCCGACGATGTCGCCACCGTCTACTACATCGACGCCTCGGAACCCACCGCGAACGAATTCACGGATTCCGTCCGTTTCATCATCAACGCCAATGAAACGAAGGGCGACACCCGCGTTCTGATGACGCTCCCCGACCTCGACCTCCCGACCGTCGCCTCCCTCGGCACCCTCCATTTCAAAGCCTCTCTCAACTGGCGCAACAATCCTTCCGACATTCCCGCGTGCGCCAATGTGCTGACCACCCCCTTCGGCACCACCGAGGCCACCGCCGCCACCTGGAACCTCGCCGACCACTCCGACGCCACCACCGCGTGGGAAGGCGGCGCCTTCTCCGACGCCCTCTCCTTCCCCGCCGTCTTCGGCGAATCCTCCGTCGATTTCGACCTCTCCGCCCTCCTCACCTCCGACCTTCGCGACACCGCCTTCGACAACGGTCTGATCCTCCGCTGGACCGGCGAGGCCCGCGATTCCATCACCAACTCCCACGTCAAGCACACCCTCTACCGAGAAAATCCTGCCCCCGCCCTCGCCTGGGAGCAGCGCCCCGTCTCCTACTCCTACATCGACAAGGGCAAGCCGGCCGTTAACTTCGGCTGGTCCGGCGCGACCCGTGGCAAGTGCATCGTCCTCCTCAACAAAGGCGAAGGCGAGGCCCGCACGCTCGTGAAGTTCGCCCCGTCCTTCTTCGAGTTCGACCCCGCCCAGCAGTCCGCCCTGCTCCTCTCCTTCCCCTACGGGAGAGAGTTTGTCGACGATGAGGTTGTCAGTACCATCGCCCTCTATCCCCTCACCACCCCCTTCCGCATGGACCAGGCCACCTGGAACAATGCCGCAGACGGCACGCCCTGGACCACCGCGGGCGGCGACTACGACAGCAATGTCTCCGTCGCAGGCTCCATCGACCGCGACGCCCAGGTCATCACCTTCGACATGACCCCGCTCTTCTACGACACGGCCGCCCTTGCCAACCTGCGCGACAACGGCGCCCTCCTCCGCATCACCAGCGAGCGCCCCGAATCCGCCAGCAGCTCCGGCTTCAACTTCATGAACACCGACGGCCCTGTCGCCGAGGCAATCCTCACCGACGGCGTGGAATTCCGCAGCGCTACCGCCACCCCCGACGCCTCCGGCATCGCCTTCGACGTCACCGGTCTGAACCCCACCGCCGATTATGCGGTCTACTCCTGCACCAACCTCGTCGAAGGCGTCTGGACCTGGGTCCGCGATGTCCCCGACAACGGCCAGGCCACCGTCGCCATGCCCGAAGGCACCGCCTTCTTCCGCATCCAGCTCCGCGAATAACCTCTCGGGACGGCTCCTCCCGTCCCTCCTGGCGCCCGCTGGCCCCGACCAACTTGCCGCGGGCGCCTCTTTTTCCCCTTCTTCCCTCCCCCCCTACCCGTCACCCCATGGAAATCCTTCACAATCCACTCTTCCAGAACGGCGTCGGCTATGCCGCCTCCCTGGTCATCCTCGTCTCGCTCGTCACCACGAACGTCTTCCGACTCCGCCTCATCAACGGCATCGGCTCGGTCATCTTCGGCTGGTACGGCTACCTCCTCAGCTCCTGGCCCGTCTGCGCCATCAACTGGATCATCGCGGCCATCGACCTCTGGTACCTCGTCCAACACCTGACCGCCTCCGCCTTCTTCGAGCTCGAACCCGCCGCCGCCATCGGCGCTCCCTACCTCCGCAAGTTCTTCCTCTACCACGAGCGCGACATCCACCGCTACACGCCCGACGTCTCCCTCGACGCCCTCGCCTCCGCCGAAACCTACCTCCTCGTCCGCAACCTCCTCCCCGTCGGACTCTTCGCATTCCGCCGCGACCCCTCCTCGCCCGAGGCCACCATCGTCGCCGACTACACCATCCCGCAGTACCGCGACTTCAAGGCCGGACGCTTCCTCTACCACTACAAGCGCCTCTTCTTCAAGGAGCAGGGCATCAAGTCCTTTTCCGCCCCCGCCGCCAGCCCCGCCCAGGCCCGCTACTACCGCAAGAACGGCTTCGTTCCCGCTTCCCCCGACACCTTCCGCCTCGACCTCTGACCGCACCGCCATGAAAAAACAGATTCTCATCCCCGCCACCCTGTTCGCCAGCATCCTGCTTTTCGCAGCCCCGGCCTGGGCCTTCCCCACGGAACGCGACCTGCCCGCCGCCGACATCCTCACGCTCTCCGCCGCCGCGCCCGACGACAACCTTTCCGGCCTTGACCGTCCCTTCATCGCCGCCGACGCCTACGACCGCACCGCCAACGTCATCGGCCGCCTCCCGCCCGCCCTCTTCGACATCGAAACCAACCGCCTCACCGCCCTCACCTTCTCGTTCGCGTTCGAGGCCGCCGACGCGCCCTCCGCCCCCATCGTACTCTACGCCCTCACCAACGCCTACGACCCCGCCGCCAGCACCTGGAACCTCCGCGACGGCACCAACGCCTGGCGCTATCCCGGCGGCGACGCCATCGCCCGCCAGGCCGTCACCGCCTCCGTCGAGCGCGCCACCTTCGCCGTCCCCTCCGCCACCACCGACGTCTACGTCGCCACCTTCAACATCTTCCCCCTCTTCTTCCGCGACAAGCAGGGCCCGCCCTTCCGCGAAAACGGCTTCCTCCTCGCCTTCGCCCCCGACGGCGCCGACGCCGCCCGCATCGCCCTCTTCTCCGCCGCCCCCGGAACCCCCGCCGAGGCCCTCCCCGTCGTCCACTCCGTCTGGTGCGACGCCTTTCTCTCCCTCCGCGACTACGCCATCTCCGGCATCTCCAACGGCTCCTTCCACAAGTTCCCCGATGCCACCGACGAAACCGTCTACTGGGAGCAGGACCTCACCACCGTCGGCCGCGTCATGCTCCAGACCAACGGCTTCGAGTCCCGCGCCATCCTTTCCATGCCCAAGTCGCTCCTGCCCATCGACCCCGACCGCATCCAGTCCGTCGAATGCCATTTCCAATGCTACAACAACACCTGGCACGGCGAGGACATCATCCTCCGCCCCGTCACCTCCCCCACGCGCCTCGAAATGGCCGGCAAGCGCCCCGACAACGGCGACAACCCCGACCACGGCCCCTCCTGGCGCTGGGCCGACGGCCCCGTAGACCCAGACGACGCCGACTACCCCCGTCTCCCCTGGAACACCCCCGGCGGCGATGTCTCCCCCAAATACGCCGTCCACGCCCTCCTCAGCAACCCCAACGGCACCTTCGTCCAGAATATCTCCTTCTACCTCACCCCACTCTGGCGCGACCCCGAATCCCGCGCCCTTCTCGCCGCCAACGGTGCCATCATCGCCGCCGACCGCTCCACCTGGGACAGCAACGACTGGGTCGCCGTCCAGATCTACTGCTCCGACGACTATACCGTCGCCTACAAATCCGCCAACTCCACCTTCCGCGTCACCCTCTATCCGCCCTTCGCCCCGCCCTCCGGCGAACCCGCCGCCGCCTACGCCCTCCTCGCCGAGGCCACCCCGGACACCCCTGCGCCCGTCCCCGCCGACTCCCCGCTCCCCACCCTCGTCGGCCCCTCCCCCGACGCCACCGAAACCCGCCTCGCCATCCGCTTCGATCCCTCCCTCTTCGCCCAGGATCCCCGCCAGGCCGACGACATCCGCCTCTGGTTCCCCCTCGACACCCCGCCCGCACCAGCCGCCCTCGCCCGACTCGTCTTACACCCCCTCGCCGCCCCCTTCGACCCCGAAACCGCCACGTGGAACACCGTCGGCGATGCCTTCCTCCCCGACGCCCTCTCCGCCGTCCTCTCCGAATACAAAACCGGCCTCTTCTTCGACCTCGCCCCCCTCCTCGCCGACGCCGCCACCTCCAACGCCCTCGCCGCCAACGGCGCACTCATCCGCATCCTCCCCGAGCCCGCGCCAGCAGAAGAAACCGCCTCAATCACCCGCGACGCCGCGCCCGCCGCCCCGACCATCGTCTTCTCCGCCACCGAGCCTCCCCTCTCGCTCGTCATCCCCGCCCCCCTGACCCTCCGCAACCCCGCTGCCACCCCCTCCACCCTCTCCTTCGACGCCTACGGCCTCGACCCCGCCGAAACCTACGCCCTCGACGCCTCCCCATCCCTCACCGCCCCCGACTGGCAGCCCGTCCTCTCCCCCATCCCCTCCGACACCCTCACCATCCCCTTCACCCCCACCAATCCCACCCTCTTCTTCCGCCTCCGCCGCCTCCCCTGATCCCGTCCGATACCCAATTTCGACGCCACCCTCCCGAATGCGCTATTCTCCCGCCCCGCAACCCCATGTCCCCCATCTCCTTGAAAACCCCCTTACGGCCCAATTCGCACCGCAGCACCGGCCCGACCGCCGGGCGGGCCGTTCCCCGCAGCGTTTTTCCGGGCCGCCCGGCGGTTGGCCACGACTTTTTTGAACCCACCCTAGGCTCGGCCCCGCCCCCCTCCATGAGGGGGGATGTCGCCGTGAGGCGACAAGGGGGAGTTTCCCGCCACGCCTTCACCCTCATCGAGCTCCTCGCCGTCGTCGCCATCATCGGGCTCGTCTCCGCAATCCTCATCCCGGCCTTCGGCCGCGCCCGCGCCGCCGCCGAGTCCGCCGGATGCAAATCCAACCTCCGCATGTGGGGACAAGCCTTCCACGCCTATGCCGCCGACCACAAGGGCCACTTCCCGCACACCGACAACGAAACCCGCTCCGACCACTCCCCCGACGTCCAGGCCCACCAGCACAGCTGGGTCGACGAGCTCCCGCCCTACATGGACTTCCCTGCCTGGCGCGACTACCCCGAGGGCCGCAAGCCCCGCTCCTCCCCCTGGCAATGCCCCGCCGCGCGCTTCGCCGACAAGTCCGACTACTCCTACAACACCGACAAGGACGGCATCTTTTCCTACGCCATGAACTCCTACCTCTCCTACGACTTCGCCTACGGCGGCTACAAGGGCGGCGGTCCCTTCCTCAACACCCTCCGATGCGTCGCCCCCGCCCGCACCATCCTCATGTTCGACCAGGCCGCCAACCCCCACGACGGACTCTTCCCCCGCGTCTCCAACCGTTCCGCCGGACGCCACCCCGGCGAGGACGTCACCGCCCTATCCATCCGCCACCGACGCTTCTTCGGCGGCGAAGGCGCCAACTTCCTCTTCATCGACGGCCATGTCGACTGGCGCGACGACGTCTGGGTCCGCCAGCACTCCGACCTCCCCGAGGACGAAGACGACCTCGAGTGGTTCCCCTACCCCTACTCCCATTGATGCCCCCTCCATGACGGCCGAACGGACGAACGGCCCCGTCCTCCAGAGCAAAATAAGAAATGCCGTGGCCACAATGGGCCCGGCTCCTCCTCCGCTTCTTCGCCCCATCCATGAGGGAGGATGTCGCCCCCAGGCGACAAGGGGGCGTCCCTCCCGCCCTTCCCGCCTCCTGGGGGCGCAGGCGGCCCGCCCGCGACTCTCCTCCCGTTCCCAACCCACTTCCATTCAATGGAAACGTGTTTCTCTCGCCCCAAAACCGCTTTCCATTGTATGGAAACATGTTTCACTCACGCCAATAGAGCGGTTTTCAAATTACTGTAGCCATTTGGCGGGCGGCTTCCGGAGGTGCGGCTTCCAGCCGCGCAATACATTTGGGCGCGACAGGATGTCGCACCTCCGAACCTTGCGGCCACACATTTTCGCAAATTGCTCTAGAGGTCGCGCATGAAGACGCGAAGGCGGATGTGGAGCCATTTGCCACGCCAGTCCTTGTGTTCCACGCGGCCGAAAAGGAGCTTGCCGCCATCCATGAGATGCGCCAGGACCTCGTTCTTCTGCTGGGGGACGTAGCCGATCTTTTCCCCTTTGCCATTGAGGATGAGGATGGCGAGAGGATCTTGGGGATTGGCGGGTTCGCGACGGAAGGCGAGGACCGTGCCGGGGACGACGTCGGCGGTCTTGGCTTCGATTTCCTGCACGTGGGTGGTGCCGGCCACGGTGCAGTCG
>JAFTAH010000123.1 GCA_017458625.1 Kiritimatiellia bacterium
CATCGCGGGCGGGCCGCCCGCGCCCCCAGGGCAATCGCCCGTACCTCACACTTTTTGCTCACACCCGAGGAAGTTAGTCTACGGGCCGATCCGCCAAAACGCCGTCACGTGCGCCGCCGGAATCCGCAGGTTGGCATAGTGCCGGTGCATCACGTCCTGCGTGTGTCCACCCTCCGCCGAAACCAGCACCAGGTTCCGCGTCTGCGCCAGGCGGTAGCTGACCCGCGTGTGCCGCATCAGGTTGGTCGACCACCCGCCGCCCCACGCCTCCACCACCTTGCGGAACACCGCACGCGAAAACCGCGCCACCTTGCCCGACCGCTCCCGCTTCGGCACCCGCTCCAACCACGCCGCGAGGTTGTTCGAGATGGGCACGATGCGCGCCCGTCCCGTCTTCGCCCGCCCGTACGGCACGTAGATGCGCCGCTCCGACAAATCCACGTCCGACCAGTCCAGCCCCGCCAGCTCCCGCGTCGGACGGAGCCCCGCGAACAGGCCCACCGCGAAGTACAGCGCCATGTCCGGTGCCACCTTCTGCGCCGTCAGCAGCAGCTTCCGCGCCTCCTTCGGCGTCAGCACCCGCGGGGCCGGCGTCGGGGGCCTCGCCGGGGGCCTCAATCCGTCCATCGGATTCGCCCGAAGATACCCGCGCTCCCACGCCCAGCGGCAGAAGGCCGACGCCGCCGAAAGCCTGTCTCTCCGGCTCCCCGGCGCCGCCCCCGCGATCCAGCCCGAAAGCACCCCACGCGTCAGCCGTCCCAGCCGCCTGTTGCCGACCTCCTCCAGCAGCGTCTCCAGCCGCCAGCGGCGGTTCCTCACCGTCGAATGCGCCCGCCCCTGCCGCTCAAGGTCGGCGACGTGCTCCCGGACCGCCCGCGCCAGCTTCCGCTTTGCGCTCCCGAGATGTGTCGCCACCCACTCCTCCACCGCTGCGGGCAAATCCTCCACCTTTCCGCCGGCATCCTCCAGCCTCGCCACCGCGTCTGCGTGTAAATCTCGGCATTCTCCGCAGTCTTCCACGGCGTGCCTGTGAGCAATCGAAACGGCTACAGAAAAATTCGGACCGCTCTAGGCGAGGATGACGGGGCGGGGGGGGGTGGAGGTGACGGAGACGGGGATGGAGAAGGTGCGGGTAAGGAGGTCGGAGGTGAGGAGGTCGGGGGCGGGGCCGGCGGCGAGCAGGGCGCCGTCCTTGAGGAGGAGGACGTGGCGGGCGAGGGCGAGGGCGAGGGCGGGGTCGTGGGTGGTGAAGACGAGGGTGGTGCCAGCGGCGGCAAGGCGGGCGAGGACGTCCTGGACGGCACGGCGATTGGCGAGGTCGAGGTGGGCGGTGGGTTCGTCGAGGAGGAGGATGGCCGGGGCCTGGGCGAGGGCACGAGCGAGGGTGGCCAGCTGGAGTTCGCCACCGGAGAGGCGGGTGACGGGGCGGTCGGCGAGGTGGGAGAGTCCGGTGGCGGCCAGGGCGGCGCGGGCGGCGGCCAGGTCGTCGGGGCCCGGCAGGGCGAGGGGGGAGAGGTGGGGGGCGCGGCCGAGGAGGACGTAGTCGAGGAGAGGGAAGTCGAAGGGGACGGTCTCGGACTGGGGGACGAGGCCCAGGAGGGTGGCGCGGTGGCGGCGGGAGTAGGCGGCGAGGGGGCGGCCGAAGAGGGTGATGGTGCCGGCGCTGGGGACGCGGAGGCCGAGGAGGAGGCGGAGGAGGGTGGTCTTGCCGGAGCCGTTGGCGCCGAGGAGGGCGGTGGGGACGGCGGAGGGGATGTCGAGGGCGAGGGAGCGGAGGACGGGAGGGAGGTCGGGGGCGTAGGCGAAGGTGAGGTCGGCGGCGGCAAGGGCGGGGCCGGGGCCGGGCGAGGGCGGGAGGCCGGAATCGGGGACGGGGACTGGGGAGGGAGAGAGGGCGGCGGAGGCGGCGCGGGCGGGGGAGGCGTCGGGGCGGGCCATGATGGCGAGGAAGAGGATGGCACCGAAGAGGGAGGTCAGGATGCCGAGGGGAATCTCGGTGGGGGCGAGGGCGCGGGCGAGGTCGTCGCAGAGGAGGGCGAAGAAGGCTCCGAGGAGAAGGGCGCCAGGCAGGGCGCGGCGGGGATCAGCGCCCAGAAGGCGGCGGGCGATATGCGGGACGAGCAGGCCAATCCAGCCGACGATGCCGGCGACGGCGACGACGGAGGCGGTCGCGGCGGCGGCGGCGGCCAGGAGAAGGAGGCGTTCGGTACGGGCGGCGACACCCAGGGAATGGGCAGTCTCGTCGCCGAGGGCCAGCAGGGCGAGGCGCCAGCGCATGAGCCAGATCAGGAGGAGGGCGGGCAGGAGAACCGGGGTGAAGCGGGCCAGGCTCGTCCAGGAGGAGCTCCAGAGACCGCCCATGAGCCAGAAGGTCAGGTCGGGGAGGGCGCGGAGGGGGTCGGCGACGGACTTGAGCAGTCCCAGGCCGGCGGAGAAGATGGCGGAGATGGCGATGCCGGCAAGGAGGAGGCGGAGGAGCCAGGAGCCGTGGCGGATGCGGGTGGCGAGGAGGTAGGAGAGGACGAGGCCGAGCATGGCCGCGAGGGCGGCGGAGAGCTGGATGGCGGCGGCCCCGGCGCCTAGGAGGATGGCCGTGCCGGCACCAAGGGCGGCCCCCTGGCTGACGCCTAGGAAGCCGGGCTCGACGAGAGGATTGCGGAAGAGCATCTGGAGGACGGTGCCGGAAGCGGCAAGGGCGGTGCCGAGAAGAAGGGCGGAGAGGACGCGCGGGACGCGGAGCATCCAGAAGAGGCGCCAGCCGAGGGGGTCGGCGGAGGGGAGGCGGGGAAGGGCGAGGCCGGGGGCGGGGTAGCGTCCGAGGCAGAGGGAGAGGGCCACGAGGGCGAGGAGTAGCGCGGCGCAGAGGAGAAGGCGGGGGAGGGAGGAGCGGGAGCAGGTCATGGGCGGCTAGGGGGGCGGCGAGGCGGGGAAGGCGGCGGCGAGGCGGTCGGGGAGGGTGGCAGGGTCGAAGTCGGGGAGGAGGCGAGGGAGGGCTTCGAGGAAGTCGTGGGGGAGCGGGGAGCGGAAGGCGAGAGGGGTGTTGGCGTTGGGATGGCGGAGGGCCAGGGCGTAGGCGTGGAGCATCTGGCGCGGGGGCATGAAGGGGCGGGGGGGGACGGTTTCGCGCGTGCCGCCGTAGAGGGGGTCGCCGCAGATGGGACAGTGGAGGAGGGCGGAGAGGTGGACGCGGATCTGGTGGGTGCGGCCAGTCTCGATGCGAAGGGCGAGAAGGGAGGCGCTGGGGCCGGTGGCGAGGGTGGCGTAGCGGGTGAGGGCGGGGCGGCCGCCGTCGGCGACGGGGAGGATGGCTTGCCTTTTGCGGTTGACCGGGGAGCGTCCGAGGGGGGCCGAGAGGGTCCCGGAGGGGGGGGAGGGAATGCCCCAGCAGAGGGCAAGGTAGGTTTTCCGGGGGGTGTGGGCGGCGAACTGGGCGGACAGGGAGAGGAAGGCGGACTCGGTCTTGGCGACGACGAGGCATCCGGAGGTGTCGGCGTCGAGGCGGTGGACGATGCCGGGGCGGAGGACGTTGCCGATGCCCTGGAGGTCGTGGCAGTGGGCGAGCAGGGCGTTGACGAGGGTGTCCTGGTCGTGGCCGGGGGCGGGGTGGACGACGAGGCCGGGGGGCTTGTCGATGACGAGGATGTAGGGATCCTCGTAGAGGATGGTGAGGGGGAGATCGAGGGGGACGAGCTGGTCGGGAGGGACGGGAGGAGGAAGGTCGAGGACGACGGGGGCATCGGGGTCGAGCTGGGCGGCGGGCTTGAGGAGGGGGACGCCGGCGAGGGTGACGCGGCCCTGTTCGATGTAAGACTTGAGGCGGGACCGGGAGAGGTCGGGGTGGCGGGCGGCGAGGAGGAGGTCGAGGCGGGTTTTCATCGGGGAGGAGGGAGAGGCGCGGGGGATGGGGGAGGAGGCGGGAGGGGTGGCGACGGGGACGGCTGGGACGGCTGGGGCAGGGGCTAGGCGAAGCGGGCGGCGAACAGGCAGGGGGTCACGGGAGAGCGGAGGTGAGGGGGAAGCCAAGGGGTTCGAGGGCGGGGAGGAGCTCGGCGGGGGCGTGGAGGAGGTGGAGAGGGGTGGCGGCGAACTCGCGGCGGTGGGCGTAGGCACGGCGGAAGGTGTCGAAGGCGCGGCGGTAGGGCGCGAGGGGCGGCGGGGCGGCGGGCGCGGCCAGGGTGGCGGACTCGGCGGCGGCGTCGGCGAAGGCGGCGCGCCAGGCGGCGGCGTCGGTGTCGAGGGGGCAGGCGGCGGAAAGGACGGCGGCGAGGGCGTCGGAGGGGGAGAGGTGGGCGAGGTCGAGGACGACGGGAGGCGCGGGGGGCAGGGAGGGGTGCCAGGCGGGTTCAAGCTCGAAGAAGCGGCAGACGGCGCGGTAGGCGGCGAGGGTGCCGTTGAGGAGGCCTTCGAGGGAGTAGCCGGCGATGTGGGGGGTGAGGTAGCGGGGCAGGGGAAGGAGCGGAGAGGGGGCGGGCTCGTCCTCCCAGACGTCGAGGACGGCGGCGGCGACGTGGGCGTGCTGGAGGGCGAACTCGAGGGCGTCGGAGTCGACGACGGCACCGCGAGAGGCGTTGAGGAGCCAGGCGCCGCGGGGGAGTGCGGCGAGGGCGTCGCAGGAGACGAGATGGCGGGTGGGATAGGGGGCGGGGGAGGCGGTGAGGGGGACGTGGAGAGTGAGAATGTCGGCCTGGGGGAGGAGGTCGGCGAGGGGGAGGTAGGCGGGGGCGTCGGGGGTGCCAGGGTCGAGCAGAGCGGCCTTGGGGGGGTCGTTGAGGAGCGGGACAAGGCCGAGGGCGGGGGCCTTGTCGGCGACGAGGGTGCCGACGTGGCCGTGGCCGACGATGCCGAGGCGGAGGCCGTCGAGGGGCCGGTTTTCGTCACGGGCGAGGAGGGCGAGGGCGGTCAGGGTGTATTCGGCGACGGCGTTGGCATTGCAACCGGGGGCGCTGGCGGCGGCGATGCCGAGGTCAGCCAGGGCGGGGAGATCCATGTGGTCGGTGCCGGCGGTGGTGGTGGCGACAATCTGGACGGAGGTGTCGCGGAGAAGGTCGGCGGTGATGCGGGTCTTGGAACGGACGACGAGGGCGTCGGCGTGGAGGAGGTGGCGGGTGGAGATCTCGCGGTCGGGGAGGATGTCGACCTCGCCGAGAGGGGCGAAGGCCTCGCGGGCGCAAAGGACGGATTCGGCGCAGACGATTTTCATGTTAGGAACTCACCACGGAAAACACGAAAGGAAGGGTTGACGGGTTGAAAAGCTGAAAGGTTGAAGGGTCGGGAGAGCGAAAGCGGTCGATGGCGGGCAAAGGCAGGCGAAGAAGAGGGCGAGGGGCAACGTCCGCGCAGTACGGGCTAGGAGCCGACATAGCCGAGTTTCTTGAGAATCCAGTAGTTCTTGGACCAATCCGGCTCGACCTTGATCCAGAGGGCGAGCTTGCAGGGGGTGCCGAGGATGTCGTGGAGTTCGCGTTCGGAGGCGATGCGGACACTGCGGAGGAGGCGTCCCTTGTGGCCGAGAAGGATGGGGCGCTGGGTGGCCTTCTCGACGTAGATGGTGGCGGAGACGTGGAGTGCGGAAGGGGCGGCAGGAGCAGGGGGCGGCAGGGGGGCGTTGTCAGAGGTCTCGGGGGACTCGGCCTCGGGAGGGGCGGGGGTTGGGGCTTCGGCATCAGCCGGCGGGGCGTCGTCGGCGGGGGGCGGGGGGACATCGGAGGCCGGGGCGGGGCCGAGAGCGTCGACGGCGATGGCGATGGCGTGGGGGAGCTCCTTGCGGAGGTGCTCGTTGAAGTGGGCACGGATGATGTCGGCGATGAAGAAGGGGAGGGGGTCGTCGGTCAGGACGTCGGGATCGAAGAGGGGGGCGGCGGCAGGCATGCGCATGGAAAGGGCGTCGAGGAGCTCGGGGAGGCCTTCGCCGGTGAGGGCGCTGACGGGGAACCAGTCGATGGGGGGCGGGACGTAGGCGGCGTCGCGGGCACGGAGGTCGTCGACGACGGCGGCCCAGGCGGCACGGTAGGGGGCGTCGCGGTGGGGAAGGTCCGTCTTGTTGAGGAGGGCGAAGACCGGGATGGGGTCGCGGGCGAGCTTGCGCATCCAGCCGATGTCCTCGTCCTGGGGCGGGAGGGAGGCGTCGAGGAGGAGGCAGACGACATCGCTGCCGGCGACCTGGGCGCGGGCGTTGCGGTTGAGCAGGGCGCCGAGGCGATGGGTGGCATGGCGGATGCCCGGGGTGTCAAGGAAGACCATCTGGAGGCTGGGGGCGTTGTAGATGCCGCGGGTGGTGCGGCGAGTGGTCTGGGCGACAGGGGAGACGGCGGCGACCTTTTCGCCGAGGGCTGCGTTCAGGAAGGAGGACTTGCCCGTGTTGGCGCGGCCGACGATGCAGACGATGCCGGCATGGAAGGCGGAAGCGGCGGGCGTGGAGTCGGGGGAGGAGGAGTTCATGCGCGGTTGAGGTTTTGCAGGAAGTAGTTGTAGGCGAGTTCGTGGCGAAGGGTGGAGGAATCGCCATGGCCTGGAAGGATGGTTAGGGAATCGTCGAGGCGGGCGAGCAGGCGGAGAGAGGCGGCGAGCTCGCGGGCGGAGCCGCCAGGGAGGTCGGTGCGGCCGACGGATTCGCGGAAGAGCGTGTCGCCGGTGAGGAGGAGGGCGTCGTCCGGGAAGAGGTAGGCGATGCCGCCCGGGGTGTGGCCCGGAACGTGGAGGGGACGGCAGCGGGCGCCCGCGACGGGGAAGGGGAAGTCGGCGTCAGGGGCCGGCCAGGGGGCGAGGCGCGCGGGGGGGATGGGAGCGGGCGGGGGATAGTCGGGGGGAATGGTGTTGACGGGGGCGGCGAGCCATGCGAGGTCGCGGGGATGGATAAGAACGAGGGCCTCGGGATGGGCGGCCAGGATAGGGGCTAGGGCCGAGGCGTGGTCGGGGTGTCCATGGGTGAGGAGGATGTGGCGGAGGGGCGCGCCGGCGGCGGCGATGGCGGCCAGCAGGCGGTCGGGGTCGGCGCCGGGGTCGACGAGGGCGGCGGCGGAGGCATCGGCAGCGACAAGAAGATAGGCGTTGGCGGCAAAAGAGCCGGTGGGGATGGCCTGATAGTGCATAACAAAGGAAGTGAAGCACAAAACCGGGGCCGGGGCAAGAAAGGAGCGCGAATCAAGCATGCGAATGAAAATGCGGGGGACGGCACGGAGACCGCCGGGCCAGACGCGGATGGAGGGGGAAAAAGAAAACGGCGGGGCGCCGGGGGGCGCTCCGCCGTGGTAGCCGTCAGGCTAGGGGATTAGTACATGTCGCCCATGCCGCCGGGGGCGGGGGGAGGGGGCGGGTCCTTCTTGGGGATGTCGGCGACCATGGCCTCGGTGACCAGGAGCAGGCCGGCGATGCTGGCCGCGTTCTGGAGCGCGCTACGGGTGACCTTGGTCGGGTCGATGATGCCGGCCTTGAGCATGTCGACGTACTCGCCGCTGGCCACGTTGTAGCCGAAGGCGCCCTTGCCATCGCGGACGGCCTGGACGACGATGGAGCCGTCGACGGCTGCGTTCTCGGTCAGCTGGCGCAGCGGGGCTTCGCAGGCGCGGCGGATGATCTCGACGCCGATCTGCGCATCGCCGGCGAGCTTGACGTCCTTGAGAGCGGCTTGGGCGCGGAGCAGCGCGACACCGCCGCCAGGGACGATGCCTTCCTCGACCGCCGCACGGGTGGCGTGGAGGGCGTCCTCGACGCGGGCCTTCTTCTCCTTCATCTCGCTCTCGGTGGTGGCGCCGACGTTGATGACGGCCACGCCGCCGGCGAGCTTCGCCAGGCGCTCCTGGAGCTTCTCGCGGTCGTAGTCCGAGGTGGTCTCCTCGATCTGGCGGCGGATCTGCTCGATGCGGCCCTTGATGGCGGAGGTGGTGCCGGCGCCTTCGACGATCGTGGTGTTCTCCTTGTCGATCGTGACGCGCTTGGCACGGCCGAGGTCAGTCAGGGCGATGTTTTCGAGCTTGATGCCGAGGTCGTCGCTGATGAAGCGCCCGCCGGTCAGGATGGCGATGTCTTCCATCATGGCCTTGCGGCGGTCGCCGAAGCCGGGGCTCTTGACCGCGCAGACCTGCAGGGTGCCGCGCAGCTTGTTGACCACCAGCGTGGCCAGCGCCTCGCCCTCGATGTCCTCGGCGATGATCAGCAGCGGACGGCCGCTCTTGGCGACGTTCTGCAGGACGGGCAGCAGGTCCTGGAGGTTCGAGATCTTCTTCTCGAACAGCAGGATGTAGGCGTCCTCGAGCACGACCTCCATGGTGTCGGGCTTGGTCACGAAGTAGGGGCTGAGGTAGCCCTTGTCGAACTGCATGCCTTCGACTACGTCGAGGGTCGTCTCGATGGTCTTGGCCTCTTCGACGGTGATGGTACCGTCCTTGCCGACCTTGTCCATGGCCTCGGCGATGATGTTGCCGATGGTGGTGTCGCCGTTGGCGGAGATGGTGCCGACCTGGGCGACCTCGGAGGACTCGCGGACCTTCTTGGACTGCTTCTTGAGGTTTTCGACGATGGCCTCGGTGGCGGCGTCGATGCCGCGGCGGATGTCCATGGGGTTGGCGCCGGCGGTGACGTTCTTCAGGCCTTCGCGGTAGATGCTCTCGACGAGGACGGTGGCGGTGGTGGTGCCGTCGCCGGCGATGTCGCTGGTCTTGCTGGCGACTTCGCGGACGGCCTGCGCGCCCATGTTCTCGAACGGATTCTCGAGCTCGATCTCCTTGGCGACGGAAACGCCGTCCTTGGTGATGGTCGGGCTGCCGAACTTCTTCTCGAGCATGACGGTGCGGCCGCGGGGGCCGAGGGTGCTCTTGACGGCGCGGCTCAGCTTCTCGACGCCCTTGAGCACGAGCTGCCGGGCTTCGGCATCATATACGATCTGCTTTGCGGACATGATTCAGCTCCTTCCCTTGCGGTTATTTCAAGATGCCGAGGATGTCTTCCTCGCGCATGATCTGGTACTTCTTGTCGTCAAGCTTGACTTCGGTCCCGCCATACTTGGGCATGAGGACCATGTCGCCGACCTTGACGTTGAAGGCGATCTTCTCGCCCTTGTCGTTCAGCTTGCCGGTGCCGATGGCGATGACCTTGCCCTGCTGGGGCTTTTCCTTGGCGGTGTCGGGAATGATGATCCCGCCCTTGACCTCTTCGGACTCCTTCAGCGGCTCGACGAGCACGCGGTCGCCCAACGGTTGGATTTTCATCTCTTGTCTCCTATGTGTTCTTGGAATTTGCCGGGTCGCGCGGAGGTTGTCTTGGGGATTGCTCCGGAGCGCCTGGCCCTGTTAGTTTTTACGACTAGGGCCGGCTGGCGAGCGCAGGAAAAGGAAAACGAAAACCTTCGCCCACCAGTCGGCGCAATGGTGACTACTTCTTGTCGGGGTCGATCTCCTCGAAGTCGGCGTCCTGGACATCGGGGCCGGGGCCGGAAGAGCCCGCGTTGGCGCCGGGGTTGGGGGCGCTGCCGCCGGAGGCCTTGGCCTTCTCGTAGAGCTCGGCGGAGGCCGCCTGCATCGCGGAGAGCAGGGCTTCCTGGGCACTCTTGATGTTGTCGGTGTTGTCGGCCTTGAGGGCGGCCTTGAGGGCGTCGAGGGCGGTCTCGATCTGTCCCTTCTTGTCGGAGCCCAGCTTTTCGCCGTTCTCCTTCAGGAACTTCTCGGTCTCGTAGACGAGAGACTCGCCCTTGTTCTTGGCGTCCACCGCCTCCTTCTTGGCGGCGTCTTCGCTGGCGTGGGCTTCGGCGTCCTTGACCAGGCGCTCCACCTCTTCCTTGGAGAGGCCGGACGAGGCGGTGATGGTAATCTTCTGCTCCTTGCCGGTGCCGAGATCCTTGGCGGAGACCTTCAGGATGCCGTTGGCGTCCAGGTCGAACGTCACCTCGATCTGCGGCGTGCCGCGCATTGCCGGAGGAATCCCGTCCAGGTGGAAATTGCCGATCAGCTTGTTGTCGTCGGCCATCTTGCGTTCGCCCTGGAGGACGCGGATCTCGACCGTCGTCTGGTTGTCCGCCGCCGTGGAGAAGACCTCCTTCTTCGTCGTCGGGATGGTCGTGTTGCGCTCGATGAGCGGCGTCATGACCTTGCCCAGCGTCTCAATGCCGAGGGTCAGCGGCGTCACGTCCAGCAGCAGGACATCCTTGACCTCGCCCTTGAGGACGCCGCCCTGGATGGCGGCGCCGATGGCGACCACTTCGTCCGGGTTCACGCCCTTGTGCGGCGCCTTGCCGAGTTCGCGTTCCACCTCCTGCTGCACCTTCGGCATGCGGGTCATGCCGCCGACGAGGATGACCTCGTCGATCTGGCTGTTCGACAGCCCGGCGTCGCGCAGGCAGGCCTCGACGGGCTTCATCGACCGCGTGATCAGGTCGCCCGCCAGCTGCTCCAGCTTGGCGCGGGAGAGCGTCACGTTCAGGTGTTTCGGACCGGTGGCATCGGCCGTGATGAACGGCAGGTTGATGTCCGTCGTCGTGCTGCTCGAAAGCTCGCACTTCGCCTTCTCGGCGGCCTCCTTGAGGCGTTGGAGGGCGGTCGGATCCTGCTTCAGGTCGATGCCGTTGTCCTTCTTGAACTCGTCCGCCAGCCAGTCCATGACGCGCTGGTCGAAGTCATCGCCGCCGAGGTGCGTGTCGCCGTTCGTGGCCTTGACCTCGAACACGCCATCGCCGATCTCCAGCACCGAGATATCGAACGTGCCGCCGCCGAGGTCGTACACCGCGATCTTCTCGTCGCTCTTCTTGTCCAGTCCGTAGGCCAGCGAAGAGGCCGTCGGCTCGTTGATGATGCGCAGGACTTCCAGACCCGCGATCTTGCCGGCGTCCTTTGTCGCCTGGCGCTGGCTGTCGTTGAAATACGCCGGCACCGTGATGACCGCCTGCGTGACCGGCTCGCCCAGGTATGCCTCGGCGTCCGCCTTCATCTTCTGCAGGATCATCGACGAGATCTCCGGCGGCGAGTACGTCTTGTCGCCCACCTTCACATGCGCGTCGCCGTTCGGGGCGCGGACCACTTCGTACGGAATCCGGGACAGCTCGCCCTGCACGTCCGCGTACTTCATGCCCATGAACCGCTTGATCGAATAGATCGTGTTCTTCGGGTTCAGTGCCGCCTGCCGCTTGGCTGCGGTGCCCACCAGCCGTTCGCCGTTCTTCGTGAAAGCGACCACCGACGGAGTCGTCCGGCCGCCTTCCGCGTTCGGAATCACCACCGCCTCGCCGCCTTCCATGACGGCCATGCAGGAATTCGTCGTTCCCAAGTCAATTCCAATTACCTTAGACATTTTCTGGCCTCTTTTCTTTCTGCCGCCTCAACGGCGGCCCGGGTTGGTTTCTAATGTCCTTCGTTCGTTGTCCTCTTGCGTTCCCGACACTCGGAAACGCCACGGAACCATATAGCAGGACTCATGCCAAACATTTTTAAGTTGTTAGTAGTCAATAGGTTATAGATAATTCAAGTTTTGCATGCTTGGCGGTTCCCTTGGAGGGTTGTGCCAGCAAGACACACTTCTGGCACACATTTTCTCCTGTGGCACACTTTGGCCTTCCGCCGCCTCACCCCTCTCGCCGACGGCCCACAAATTCATGCGAGTTTATGGGAATAGCAAGGAATTCACGTAATATCACTGGCGACGGGGAAGCTGGAGGTTGGAGTCCGGGAAGCTGGATTACTGCGGGGAAGAAGCCATCGGCAGGGGGGGACGCTGCCGGGGAAAAGCGATGGGAATCAGGGAGAGGTGGCCCCGAGGCGGCGGCGGACAATGCGCGGAAGCTGGCGGAAGAGGCGCAGGGCCGGACGGAGCGGGTCGAGGGCGGAGCTGGTTCCGGGTACGTTGGCACGGCGAAGTTCCTCCAGGAGGCCCGTGCGGTCAAGCCAGTCCTGCTGGACAAAGAAGGTGTAGTGCTGGCAGATGGCGTGGCCATCGAAGACCACGAGAGCGTTTCGCTGGCGAATCCAGTCGCCCCAGTCCACCTCGTCATGCTCCTGGACACCACCCAGCTCGCACCAGTGGCGATAGTCGTAGAGAATACAGTTGATGGAAAAACGGGCGTGCCATTCGAGCCAGCGGGTGTCGGGAGGAAGGGCGCGGAACTGGTGCTGGGCGGCATCGATGGAGAGATAGCGGCGAATCAGCCAAATCGCGAGGTGGGGGAAGGCCCAGACGGCATCGCAGGAGCCCGGGGCATCGGGTTGCCAGTCGGCATGGGGAAGGCGGAGGAACTCGGCGCGTGCGCCGGGGTCGTCGCGGAGGAGCTTCCAGGCCCCGAGAGCATTGTTGGGGATGGTGGCGGAAACGAGGGCGAGGTCGGGATGGGCATGGTACTGCTCGTAGGTTTCAAGGAGGCGCAGATCCCAGTCGCCGGAAACGAAGACGTCCTCGTCGATCTTGAAGTAGAGGGCGCCGGGGTAGCGTCTGACGCATTCGTTCTGGAGGTTGCTGATGCGCCAGCCCTTGCCGCGCGGGCCATGGATGAAATCCCAGTGGACGGCGGGGAAGCGGCGGGGCAGGGAGTCCACGTAGCGGCGATGGGCACCGACGACGCCATTGCAGAGAACCACCACCTTGTCGAAGCGCTCGGCGGAGCCCCCGCGCACGAGGCAGTCGATGGCGAGCCGGAAGCAGTCGAGCCGATGGCTCGTCAGAATCATTAGGATATGAGGAGTGTGCGCAGAGGTCATCTTGTCTTGTTGCGGGAAAACGTAGCACGGGCACCGGGATGGGGCAACGGAAATCGCAGAAAGTGCAGGAACTGGGTGTGAGCAAAAAGTGTAAGGGTTTCAATGGAGGACGGGCAGAAAATGGCCTTGTTTGTTGAAAACAGTCGAAAATCGCATGTCTATATAAATATAGACATATCATTTGGCCTTTCGCGGTCGAGGGAGACGCCTGGGG
>JAFTAH010000124.1 GCA_017458625.1 Kiritimatiellia bacterium
AAATTCCTTGTCCAAACTTGCCCTGATGTTCCCCCACGTCGTTGCCGGATTTCGACGCAGGAAACTGCGCCTTCAATCCGGCGCCTCGTCGGGAAACACCATGCCGTCGTTTGAACAAGTTTTATCATCCAGGACACTAGGCCATGCGGACGTCGGCGGCATGGGGGGCGGCGGGGTTCTGAAGAGAAAACTCGTCGTGCCATGCGTACCTGTCTTCAATGTCGATCGAGACCGACGCCACGCCTTTTCGCCAAGGCGTCCAGCAACTGCCATTGTTGAACCTGTTTTGGGGATTGTGCCGTCGTTCCCGAGGTGCTATTTTTTTCGCGTGCCGCTGAAAACGGGCGCCGACTTCGGCGCGCCGGCGGCCGAGGAGTCACCATGAACAGGATTCTCGAAAAGAAGCAGTTGTCCGCCCAGGTCTGGCAGATGGTGCTGGAGGCCCCCCTCATCGCCCAGGAACGCAAGGCCGGCCAGTTCATCATCCTCCAGCTCGACACCGACTACGGCGAGCGGATTCCCCTCACCATCGCGGACGCTGACCCCGTGCGAGGCACCGTCACCATCATCTTCCAGACCGTCGGCCGCACCACCAGCCTTCTCGCCGAAAAGAATGTCGGCGACTTTGTCGAGAACCTCGTCGGCCCCCTCGGCCGTCCCACCCACATCGACAAGTTCGGCTCCGTGGTCTGCGTCGGCGGCGGCATCGGCGTCGCCCCCCTCTACCCCATCGCCCAGGCCATGAAGGCCGCCGGCAACCGCCTCACCGTCATCATCGGCGCCCGCACCCAGGAGCTCGTCATCCTCGAGAACGAGATGCGCGCCATCGCCGACGAGCTCGTCGTCGTCACCGACGATGGCTCCTACGGCCGCCAGGGCCTCGTGACCGTCCCTCTCAAGGAGTTCTGCGAGCAGACCCCGCCCCCCGACCTCGTCGTCGCCATCGGTCCCCCCATCATGATGAAGTTCTGCGCCAAGACCACCGAACCCTACCACGTCAAGACCATCGTCAGCCTCAACACCATCATGATCGACGGTACCGGCATGTGTGGCGGCTGCCGCGTTTCCGTCGGCGGCCAGACCCGGTTCGTGTGCGTCGACGGCCCCGAGTTCGACGGCCACCAGGTGGACTTCGACCAGATGATGCAGCGCCTCGGTGCCTTCCGTCCCCAGGAGAAGGCCGCCATGGAGGCCTACCAGGCCGACCACGTCTGCCGCATGCAGGCCGCCGCCGCCGCCCTCCTCGCGCGCCAGACCGCCCGTCCCGAGGCTTAGGCCCGCCAATCCCGCCTCGTCCCCACGTTTCCGCTTGTTTCCACGAAAGGATCGACGATGACTTTGACCCCCAAGGAAAAGATGGCCATTCCGCCCCAGCCCATGCCCGAACAGGACCCCCGCGAACGCGCCCACAACATGCGCGAGGTGGCGCTGGGCTACTCGGCGGACCAGGCGAAGCTCGAGGCCTCCCGCTGCCTCCAGTGCAAGAACGCCCCCTGCGTCCAGGGCTGCCCCGTGCGCATCGACATCCCCGGCTTCCTGCGCCACGCCGCCGAAGGCGACTTCTCCGGCGCCTACGACGTGATCTCCCAGGCCAGCCTTCTGCCCGCCGTCTGCGGCCGCGTCTGCCCCCAGGAAAAGCAATGCCAGCAGGTCTGCACCATGGGCAAGGCCCTCAAGGATGTCGCCAAGGCCGTCGCCATCGGCCGCGTCGAACGCTTCTGCGCCGACCGCGTCCGCGAAACCGGCACCGCGCCCCTGCCCGAAGTGGCCCCCGCCACCGGCAAGAAGGTCGCCGTCGTCGGCTCCGGCCCCGCCGGCATTACCGTCGCCGCCGATGTCCGTCGCGCTGGTCACCAGGTCGTCCTGTTCGAGGCCTTCCACAAGGCCGGCGGCGTCCTCGTCTACGGCATCCCCGAATTCCGTCTGCCCAAGGCCATCGTCCAGGCCGAGCTCGACAAGCTCCAGGGCATGGGCGTCGAGATCCGCACCAACTTCGTCGTCGGCCGCACCCGCAAGCTCACCGACTTGCTCGACAAGGATGGCTTCGACGCCATCTTTGTCGGCACCGGTGCCGGCCTGCCCAAGTTCATGAACATCGAGGGCGAAAACCTCGTCGGCGTCTATTCCGCCAACGAATACCTCACCCGTTCCAATCTCATGAAGGCCTACGACAGCGACCACGCCGCCACCCCCATCCTCCATGCCGACCGCATCGCCGTCCTCGGCGGCGGCAATGTCGCCATGGACGCCGCCCGCACCGCCCTCCGCCTCGGCGCCAAGGAAGTCCACCTCATCTACCGCCGCACCGAGAAGGAAATGCCCGCCCGCGCCGAGGAAGTCCACCACGCCCGCGAAGAAGGCGTCCAGTTCCACTTCCTCGAGAACGCCAAGCGCATCCTCGGCGAAAACGGCCACGTGACCGGCATCGAATGCCTCCGCTACGAGCTCGGCGAGCCCGATGCCTCCGGCCGCCGCCGCCCCGTCGAGATTCCCGGCAGCGAGTTCGTCATCCCCATGGATGGAATCATCGTCGCCCTCGGCAACGAGTCCAACCCCCTCATCAAGTCCACCACTCCCGGCCTCGAAACCGACGCCCGCGGCCACATCGTTGCCGACGAGCACGGCCGCACCAGCCTGCCCCGCGTCTTTGCCGGCGGCGACATCGTCCTCGGCGCCGCCACCGTCATCCTCGCCATGGGCGAAGGCCGCCGCGCCGCCGCCGCCATCAACCAGATGCTCGCCGAAACCTAGGCTCGCGCACCTTCCGGGGCGCACCTCGCCTCTCTCGCCTCCCGCCCCGGTGGTTCCAGCTGTCTCAGCTGTCCCCGCTCCCTCCCCGTATCCTCTCGCCAACAACCTCAAACCTCCCAGAAAAACACCCAACCGAAAAGCATGAAAGTCAGTCTCGCCAGAGCATTGAAGGAAAAGAACCGCCTCGCCGGCAAGCTCCGCAAGGCGTTGAACCTTGTGCAGGAGGAAAACCGCAAGATTGCGGGCTCCCCGCGCTCCATCGACGTGGCACAGCAGTTGGCGACCGCAGAACAACTGTCGGCCCAGCTGGCCCAGGTCAAGTCGATTATTGCCGTTGCCAACGGCCCCATCGTCGGCACGATTGTCGAACTGGAGGAAACGAAGTCCCTCATCTCGGCCCTCGAGGCCGTGGACACCAAGGACGAGATCGAGGTCAGCGGCTATGGTGCCAACCAGGTGGAAAAACGCTACGACGTCGTGCTCCAGGCCCCGGTCGTGCTGGAGAAGATCGCCAAGCTGCAAGCGCGGGCAGATGCCCTCCAGGACCAGCTGGACGAGTTCAACGCCACGACGCGCGTGACCCTGCCCGACCTGAATCCCTGACTTTTGAAATGGTGAACCCGGCTCCGATCCCCTCCAGCGTTACCTCTTGGCTTCACGCACCAAGGTGACAAAGATACCGACAAGTCGCCCTCCCCGAGGGCTAAAGCGCAACCCGTAAGGACGTACGCCTTACCCCGTAATGATTTGTCCTTAAAAGTTCGTGGTGATCGCCCGCGTTCCCGTTTCAGCCGGCGGCTTCCTTCCTGGAGGCCGCCGGTCTTTTTGGATCCCCCCTTGGCCCCACGAAAGTGCGTGAGTTTACGTCAAAATGCTAGAGCGGTTTGCGAAAATGTGTGGCCGCAAGGTTCGGAGGTGCGACATCCTGTCGCGCCCAAATTAATTGCGCGGCTGGAAGCCGCACCTCCGGAAGCCGCCCGCCAAATGGCTACAGTAATTTGAAAACCGCTCTAAGTTTTCGAAACGGACACAACGTCGCCCCAACAAGAATGCAGCCTTCCATCGCCCCTGCCCACCACCTCTCCGATCCTCCCCTCTGCCCCCGTCTTCCACTTCCCCTTCCGATCCCGCCCTGCCCCGCCCCTCACCCCTTTCTCGCCTTCCGGTCGCGCCAAGCCGCCGCCCCCAAGGCCACCACTGGCACGCCAAAGAAGACCAGCCACGGCCACCACGCACGCAGATTGCCCGTTGGCTTCCAGAACGGTAGCCAGTCATAATAGGGCTGGATCGCCTGGTAGTAAAACAGCGGATGATAGCGCTGGAACCAGCTCGACGGCAGCCAGGCGACCGCCCCCGCCACCACCAGCGACAGCGCCCCGTAAAGTCCCAGCAGCCAACAGGCCGTCCGGAAGAAGCGCGGCCACTCCGCCCCCTCCGCCAGCAGGTTCCACGCCGCCGGAAGCAGCAGAAACCCGGCAATCACCTGATAGCGCCCTGCCGGACACGTCCCCGCACGATAGTCCGGAAAGGCCGCCACGGTCAGCACCTGGCACACGAACATCACCCAGGGCATCAGACTCGCGTTGCGCGTTCGCCGCATTCCCAGCGCCGCCAGCGCCAGCAAAAACACCACCCATTGCGCCGGATTGAGCAAGAACAGCCCCATCGCCCGATTCCAGAAGAACGTCACCAGTCCCTCGGGCATCCAGGCCATCGACATGTGGCTGTTCACGGCGGGATTCGGCGGCAAGACATCTCCCCACAGCCACAGATTGTAGGCCAGGTAGGTGACGCCCATGGCCACCACGATCCCGACCTGCACCCAATCCTTTTCCCGCCACGCCCGGACCAGACACAGCACGGCGACACACGCCACCGCCGGCACCACCCGTGCCGTCGCCCACGGCATCAGCATCAACACCAGACACCCCACGCGCCGCCACCCCTTCTCCGAACGCCCCAGAGCCGCCAGCGAAAACAGCAGCAGACACCCGCATGGAACCTCCGGAAAGATCTCCGCCGTGTAGTAGAGCGCAGGCAACCCGCACAAGACGAGAAACGCGACCAGAAGCATCGTGGCACGGGATGCGCTACTGGTGCCGTGCGGCACTACCAGAAGGAACGAGAGCGCCACCAGCAGCACTGCCAGCGTCCCCTGCGCACACAGCACCGACCAGCGCACATTCGTCTCCTTCAACGCAAAGGGCGCGGCCAAAACGGCCTCCAGCGGCGGACGATGGCATGTCTGCCGTCCACGCGTGACGTCTCCCCACATCCGACTCCGATCCAGCAGCGGTATTACCTCCGCATCCTGGAAGTACTGCCACGTCCACGTCTTCGGCCCAATCGGGCGCTTGTTCTGGAAATTGCGCCATGCCTCGCGCCGCAACACCCCGCGAGCATTCTCTCCATCCCCGGACGCCAGCGCCTGGGCCGTGACCAGATAGCTCGGCTCGTCGCCCGTCAGCCGCCAGCTCGCCCGCGCCAGGTCTGCCCCATAGGGCACCAGCCGCTCCCGCACCAGCGACACCGCCGCCAGTGCCACCAGCACAAAACCGACAACCCCCAGCCAATGGCCGAGGCCCCCATGCCGTCCGCCGCGCCCCGACACCTGACATAATCCGCTCATGCCACCAAGTCCTTGTGTTCCTGCCACAACATCCTTTCGTGCCCCACCCTACCAAAGTCCCCCGTCCCCGACAAGCCGCCATTCCTCCCCCCGAGGTTTTTCCTGCCGTCTCCCCGCCGTTTTTGCTTGCCTTGCCCCCCGCCCCCCGCTATCTTCCCCTCCGTTCACCGAATTGCGGGAGTAATTCAGTGGTAGAATGTCAGCTTCCCAAGCTGAACGTCGCGGGTTCGAGTCCCGTCTCCCGCTCCATCCCTTCTTGCCGCGTTTTCCTCGGAAATTGCGGCTTTTTCGTCCCTTGCGCCCCCCCCCTTCAACGATTCACTCGCCCTTGAAGACGGGCTTGCGCTTTTCGAGGAAGGCGGTGACGCCTTCGCGGTAGTCGGCGCTCTGGTGCACCTTCTGGCGGAGGTCCTGGATGCGCTCGAAGCTCTCTGGCGAGAGGGGATGGGCCTTGGTCAGCAACCGCAGCTGCTCCTTGATGGCGGCGATGGCCATGGGGGCCTTCTTCACGATCAGGTGGGCTAGTTCCAAGGTGTACGCCTCCAGCTGGTCGGCCGGTCGCAGGTGGTTGAGGATGCCCACCGACAGCGCCTTCTGCGCCGGGAACGGGGCCGCCGTGAAAAACATCTCCTTGACCAGGTTCAGCGGGAGCCGGCGCATGAACTGCAGGAGTCCCGACGTGTTGTAGGCCAGTCCGATGTTCGCCGAGGTGATGGCGAACGAGCAGGTTTCGTCGCCGATGATCATGTCGCAGCTGAGGGCCACGTCCGTCGCCCCGCCCCAGACGCTGCCGTGCACCATCGCGATGACGGGGCACACGCACAGCTTCACCGCCTGGATCACGCGCTCCAGCGGGTCGGAGAAGTGCAGCGGATCGCTCCCGATGGGCAGTTCCCGGATGTCGTGGCCGGCCGACCACACCTTCGCGTCGTCGTTCGCCCGCAGGATCACCACCCGCGCCCCGCGCTTCTGGAAGTCATCCATCGCCGCCAGCATCTCCGCGACCATCCGGCGCGACAAGGCGTTCCGCCGCTCGTCGTGGTCCATCGTCAAAATCCCGATGCCCTCGTCCAGGAACTTGGTCTTGACCAGAGGCTTATCCGCCGTTGCCAACTGTTTCGCGTCCATGCAATCCATCCTTTCCTGTTTTCCTGTTGTCTTCTACTCTACCTGCCGTTCCATTCCTTCCGCAAGCCTCCGCTCTCCCTCTTGCGTCAAGCGTTTTACTCCAGTTTCTCCAGACGACAGCACGCGATAGGCAGCGCGATATGCGCCGCAATCCATTTCCCCTTGCGTTTTTCGTGAGGAGTGGGATACTTCCCGCGCACTTTTCAAGGAGTTGGCCCATGGACATCCCCGAAATCGACAAGCTGACCGAATCCACACTCGCCGAAATCCAGGCCGCGGCAGACCTCGCCGCGCTGGAGGCCCTGCGCATCAAGACCATCGGACGCAACGGCATGCTGCCGGAGCTGATGGCCAACCTGAAGTCCGCCCCGGACAAGAAGGCGATGGGGCTGGCCCTGAACCGCTTCAAGACGTCCGTCACGCAGGCCCTCGCGGACCGCAAGACGGCGCTGGCCGCCGCGGCGGAGTCGAAGGCGGTGGCGGCGGTGGACTGGTCGCTGCCGGGGGCCTTCCCGCGCCGCGGGAAGCTGCATCCGGTGACGCAGCTGATCGACCGCACGACGGCCATCTTCCGGCGCATGGGCTTCACGGTGGCGGACGGCCCGGACGTGGAGACGGAATACTACAACTTCGACGCGCTGAACACGCCGGCGGACCATGTGTCGCGGGACACGCAGGACACGTTCTACCTCCCCGGCGGCCGCCTGCTCCGCACGCAGACCTCGGCCGTCCAGGCCCGCTACATGGAAGCCCACAAGCCGCCCGTCCGCATCGTCTGCCCGGGCCGCTGCTACCGCCGGGACACCACGGACGCCACCCATTCGGCGAATTTCCACCAGATCGAGGGGCTCTACGTCGACGAGCACGTCTCGCTGGCCGACCTCAAGGGCGACATCGACCACTTCGCCCGCGAGCTGATGGGCGCCCACGTCAAGTCGCGCTTCCGCACCCACTTCTTCCCCTTCACGGAGCCGTCCGTCGAGGTGGACTTCTCCTGCCACATGTGCCACGGCAAGGGCTGCCGCGTCTGCAAGAACTCGGGCTGGATCGAGATCATGGGCGCCGGCATGGTCGACCCCAACGTCTTCAAGTCCGTCGGCTACGACCCCGATGCCGTCACGGGCTACGCCTTCGGCATGGGCATCGAGCGCCTCGCCATGCTCCTCTTCGGCATCGACGACATCCGCCGCCTCTACGAAAACGACGTCCGCTACCTGGACCAGTTCTGAGGCGCGGGGAACCTCACACAGAGACGCAGAGAGACAGAGGCACAGAGGGAAAAGAGAAAAGGCGCACGCGGAGACGCGGAGGCGCGAAGTTTTTCAGCCGCAAAGAACGCAAAGGGCGGAAGGAAGAGAAGGGGATAGAGGAAGGGAAGCGAGAGTCGTGAGCGACGAGCGGACAATGATTGGCGCGGGCGATTGCTGCCGGGAACAGCTGAAGGCGGGCGAAGGAAACCCGGAAAGGCTGACGGGCAAGCAGCGCCTCTTCCGCGGGCTGAAGTATTTCGCGCTCACGTTCGTCGTGGTTTTCGTATTTGTCACGCTGGCTGTGGACTACGTCCACCCGGAGGGGTCAGGGGAATTGAAGATATTTGCAGGCCTTCTATGCGCCTTTCATCCCGCTTTGCTGGCGGGAGTGATTGTCGCGGCGTTTCCCCGGCGTCGCCTTTGGCACGGATTACTGGCTGTCGGGGTCGCCCTGCTGGTGGCCTTGTTGATGGGAATCGTCTGAGAGAAGAAAGCGGAAGGGAAGCGGGAGTCGTGAGCGAAGGGCGGACAGTGAAAGGGGCGGGCAAGGTGGCGCGGGTGCTGAAGTGGGCGGTGTTGGCGGGGCTTGTCCTCGCGGAGGCGTCCTTTGCGCGGATGGAGAGCGGGCAGGGCGACTCGCGGGTCCATCCGACGGTGCGGCGCAGGGCGTCCTTTGCGCGGATGGAGAGCGGGCAGGGCGACTGGAAGTCGCCGGGGCCCAACGGGGTGGTGCCGTTCGAGGTGGAATACCGGCGCGTGCCGATGATGTTTTTTGCGGAGTTTGACCGGCGGGTCGCGTTTGCCTCGGGAAAGCGCGTCGTCATTGACGGGGATTCCGGGGGATATGCCGACTTGTCGGTCTATGCACTTCAAGACGGCACCTATGTGTTGACGGACGACGGGGTCACCTTGTCCCGGGTGGACGCAGCGGACGAAACCGTGGACATGGGGCTGAACGGACGGTGGTACCGATTCCCCGACGGGGCGGCTGAAATCGGGCCTTCATGGTCCGGACACGTGACGATTGTACTGGAAAGCGGCGAAGAAAAGATCATTGAAGAAAGCGTGCCCTATGGGGACAGTCTGGACGGCTGGCGGTTGCTTGGGAAGTTTGTGCCGTACGGGAAGTTCGTGGCAGGAGAGGGGCTTGACAAATCAGGTCGAATGAACTAGTTTATTTGGCAGAGAGGAACCGGAACCATGACAGAAACCGCACCCGCCATCGGATTGTTCGAGGCCAAGACGCATTTTTCCCGGATTGTCGACGATTTGGTCAACGGCCGCAGCGGAGCCGTGCCCGTGATGCGGCGGGGGAAGCCGGCGGTGTACATCGTGACGGACGCGTTTTTCCGCCAGGCCGCCGCGGGGGGGGCGCCGAGCATCCGCTACGGGCTGGCCAAGGGGAAGTACCGGCTGGCGCGCGACATCGACGCCGGGAACGCCGAGGTGCTGCGGCTGTTCCGGGGGGGCGAACCGTGAAATACCTGCTGGACACGCATCTCCTGCTTTGGGCGATTTCGGGCGACCGGCGCTTTCCGGCGCGCGCCCGCGAGTTGCTGGCGGAAAGCGGGGCCGAGGCGTTTTTCAGCGCGGCGTCGGTGTGGGAGGTGGCCATCAAGAACGGGTTGCCGAGGCGGTCGCTGGGGATTCCGGCGGACGCGTTCCGGCGCGAATGCCTGGCGGCGGGATTCCGCGAGCTGTCCGTCGGGGCGCGGCACGCGGCGGCGGTCGAGTCGCTCCCGCACCGCCACGAGGACCCGTTCGACCGCATCCTGCTCGCGCAGGCCCTGGAGGAAGATTGCACCCTCCTCACCCACGACACCGTTCTTTCCGCCTACGGGGCGCCCGTGCAGCATGTGTGACGAAATGAGAGGCAACATGAACGAATGGGATGCCAGGCTCCTGGCCATCGTCAACCGCGCCGTGCGCAAGGCCCAGGACGAGAACCGCCGCAAGGGGGTACCGAATGTCTATGTCGTGAACGGCACGCTCGTTTGGCAACTGCCCGATGGGACCATCACGGCGGTCGACCCCATGCGCCAGCCTGCGGGCGAATCCCGGAAAACGGTGGGTGTTTCGCCTTGAGGAAAAGCGTGAAGAAATTTGGCGCAAAAGGGCATGGAGAAGAGAAAAGGAGAGAGAGGGAAGAGGTTGTTATGGACGAAAAAGAGAACAAGGTGACGGCGGAACGGCTGACGGGCAAGCAAAGGTGCTGGCGCGGGTTGAAATATTTTTTGTGGGTGTTTGCTGCGATATTCGTGCTTGTCACGGCATTTTGGTGGTGCACGGCGGGAATCAACAGGCTGTTTTGGGAAACGAACTGCATGTTTTGGGGCATCTACAGCCTTCCTGCGGCCGTCTTGACCGGGCTGGCCGTGCTGGCATTGGGACGGCGCCGGCGCTGGCACCGCTTTGCGGCAGGGGGAGTCGCAATCGCGGCATTCGTTGTTTGGTTGCGGACTATATGGCCGGCTTTCGAGTGCTATTGCCCGTGGAATCCGGCCATCGACACGCAGTTCGCGCCGGGGTATTCGGAGGAGGCGTTTTCCGCCGTCCGTCCCGGGATGGCCGAGGCCGAAGTGGTGGCCCTGCTCGGCGAACCATTCTACAAGCAGGACGTGCACGACGGGGACGGCAACGCATACGACCTGTGGTACTACACGGCGGACGGAAAATGCGAACACGGCGATTACGCCTGGCTGGGCCGCGAAATCGCCATCCGGGACGGAGTGGTGCTGTATGCCGGCAGGCTCGTGCACTACGACTGAAGAGAGAGCAGAGGAACACGGTAGTGGCTGAAAGAGAGCACAAATTGGCGAAGGAACGGTCCGTCCCCCCCCTCACGGTGGCGGTGCCGGAGACGTATGCCTCGCTCGTTTCCGCCATCGAAGGGCTGGTTGCCGACGCGCGGAGCGGTCTTGCGGCGGCGATGAACGCCATCATGCTCCGGACGTATTGGCGGACGGGCGAATACATCGTGGAATACGAGCAGCACGGCGCCGACCGGGCGGTCTACGGGGAAGGACTGATGCGGCGTCTCGCCCGCGATTTGGCTCTCCGCCTGGGACGCGGTTTTGCCCACTCGAATTTGCATTACATGCGCAAGTTCTACCTCGTTTCCAAGAAAGTCCAGACGTCTGGACTTTTCGCGGACGGCCAAGTTCCCGGCTTTCCGACCTGGAGCCACTGGCTGGAAATCCTGCGCGCGGACGACCCGCTCGAAATCGCGTTCTATTGCCGCGAATGCGAGCGGTCCAAGTGGAGCGTCCGGGAGTTGCGGCGGCAGATGCAGTCGATGCTGTTCCACCGGATTGCGCTGTCGCGCGACAAGGAAGGGGTTCTCGCGCTGGCGGGCCAGGGCGACGAAGTGCGCCGCCCGTCGGACATCCTGCGCGACCCCTACGTGCTGGAGTTCGCGGGCCTGCCGGTGGCGGAGCGCCTGAAGGAGGGACGCCTCCACGCGGCGCTGGTCGGGCACCTGCGCGACTTCCTGCTGGAACTCGGGCGCGGCTTCTCGTTCGTGGCGAGCCAATACCGCATTCCGCTCAACACGGGACATCCCTGCAAGGTCGACCTCGTATTCTACAACTTCCTCCTCAAATGCTTCGTGCTGATCGACCTCAAGCGCGGCATGGTCCGCCACCAGGACATCGGCCAGATGAACCTCTACCTCAACTACTTCAAGGCCGAGGTTGGCTCGCCGGACGACGCCGAACCCGTCGGCATCGTCCTCGGGGCCAACAAGGACGACTTGGTCGTCCAGTACGCGACGCAAGGCATTTCCAACCACCTTTTCGTCAGCAAATACCAGCTCTACCTGCCCGACGAGCGGCAGCTCCGCGGAAAGCTCTCGGCCCTCCTCGAGCACGCCCCGGACGGGACGCGCCGCGAATGCACCGCCTCCCGCACGGGGAAGAAACACTGGCGGAATTCCGGTTCGCCGAAGGGAAACGAAGACAGATGAGTACGGCGGCAAACAGGCAAAGCGGACGGCCGGCGATTGCAATCGATTGCAACCGATGCAGTCGAAGGATGCTTGGGCGGTGTTTGAACGAACTTTGCGACGATTGGGAGAGCGTGGCGTCAGTGTGCGCCGGGTTGGGGATCGAAGCGGCGGACGCGGCGGGGGCCGGGGCGGTCGGGGATTGCCTGCGGCGCGCCGTGGAGGAAGGTCTGGCCGAGGCGTTCGATTTCCGGGAGGGCGCCGGGTTCGTCCGGCACGTTGGGGGGCTGGAAAACATGGAGAAGCTTTGGTTTTTCATCACGGAGCGGGGGCGGGAGGCATTGGAAGAAATGCCGGAAGAGTGGTTTGCCGGGGCGGGGGCGGAGGGGGATGGCTCGGTTTGGATTTGAAGCGAAGGAACGACAGACAGAAGAGAGAAAGATGAAGATTCCGGTTTCATGGTTGAAGGAATACGTGGCTCCCGTGCGGCATGTGTGAGGGTTTGGCCGCAAAGAACGCAAAGGGCAGAAGAGAGAGAAAAGAGTGGAAGGGAAGCGGGAGTTGTGAGCGAAGGGCGGACAGTGATGGCGGGAGGGGGGCGGAAGGGAAGGTTTCCACGGTGTGGAAAACTGGGTTCCATGGTGTGGAATAACGGCAAAACTGGGTTCCATGGCGTGGAAGTTTTTCGAAAACATGCTTCCATGGCGTGGAAAAACGGCGAAAATGGCTTCCATGGCGTGGAAGATTCCGCAGAGCGACGACTCCCCAAGGGGAGCAGGGGGGAGACGACGAATCGACGAAACGACGAAACGACGAAACGACAAGATGGGGGATGGGCGATTGCAATCGATTGCAGTCGATTGCAGTCGAGGGCGGGGGGAATGGATTTTGAACAAGGACTGAAGGGAGCATAGAGATGAAAATTCCGCTTTCCTGGCTGCATGAATATGTTGAGTTCGACGACACGGTGGAGGGGCTGTGCGACAAGCTGACGTTCTCGGGCATCGAGGTCGAGGCCGTGGAGCGCACGGCGGAGGCGCCGAAGGGCGTCGTCGCGGCGAAGATCACCGCCATCGCGGACCACCCGGACAGCGACCACCTCCACCTCTGCACGGTCGAGTACGGCGCGGAGGCCCCGCTGACGATCGTGTGCGGGGCGCCGAACGTCGCGGTGGGCATGGTGGCGCCGCTGGCACCGCTGGGCACGGAGCTGCCGGGCGGCTTCAAGATCGAGCGCCGCAAGGTGCGCGGCGTCGAAAGCTGCGGCATGCTCTGCGCCGCGGACGAGCTCGGGCTCTCGGCCGACCACTCCGGCCTCATGCCGCTCCCGCCGGACACGGTGCCCGGCACGCCGCTCGCCGACCTGCTCCCGCCGCCGGAAACCGTCATCGAGGTCGAGATCACGCCGAACCGCGGCGACGAGCTGTCGATGGTGGGCGTCGCCCGCGAGGTGGCCGCGCTCTACCATTCGCAGGTCAAGCTTCCGGCTGTCGACTTCGAGGAGTCGGCCGCCACGCCCGTCGAGTCGCTGGCCAGCGTCGACCTGCAGGATGCCACGGACTGCCCGCGCTACACGGCGCGCGTCTTCGAGAATGTGCGCATCGTTCCCGCCCCCGACTGGATGCAGCGCCGTCTTGCCGCCGCCGGCGTCCGACCCATCAACAACGTCGTCGACATCTCCAACTACGTCATGCTCGAGCTCGGGCAGCCGCTCCATACGTTCGACTACGACCTGCTCGCCGGCCACCGCATCGTCGTCCGCCATCCCGCCCCGGGCGAGGGCATCATGACCCTCGACGGCGTGGAGCGCCCCCTCGCGCCCGAGATGCTGGCCATCTGCGACGCCGAAAAGCCCATGGCCGTCGCCGGCGTCATGGGCGGCGAGCACTCTGGCATCGCCGACGGCACCACGCGCGTCCTGCTCGAGGCCGCCACCTTCCGGCCCGCCGCCATCCGCGCCACCAGCAAGCAGCTTGCCCTCGCCAGCGAGTCCAGCTACCGCTACGTCCGCGGCGTGCCCGCCGACCTCGCGGACTTCGCCAGCCGCCGCGCCGCCCACCTGCTCCAGCGCTACGCCGGGGCCACGGTCGCCGCCGGCGCCATCGACTGCTGGCCCGCCCCCAAGCGTCCCTGGCCCGTCACCTGCCGCCTCGCCCGCCTCCAGACCCTCCTCGGCGTCAAAACCACCATCGACGAGATGGAGCGCATCTTCAACGCCCTCGGTTTGGCCACGCGGGAGAAGACCGCCGACGCCATCACGGTCGAGATTCCCACCTTCCGCGAGGACCTCACCCGCGAGGCCGACCTCTGCGAGGAGTTCGTCCGCATCTACGGGCTCAAGAACCTGCCGCCCGTGCGCCCCGTCGCCACCCTCGTCGAAGGCGCCGACGACGCCCCCTTCCAGGCCAAGCAGCGCCTCCGCGAAGCCCTCGTCGGGCTTGGCCTCCAGGAGGCCATGAACTACTCCTTCACCGCCGACGCCCTGCTTGACCGCTTCGACGCCGCCGACGCCCCGCGCCGCGTCAAGCTCCTCGACCCCCTTGGCGCCGACCACGCCGTCATGCGCACCAGCCTCCTGCCGCAGCTCGTCGAGAACATCGGCCTCAACGTGTCCCGCCAGGTGTCCGCCGCCGCCCTCTTCGAGATTGGCCGCACGTTCGCCCTCGGCGCCGATGGCGTCCCCGTCGACACCGACCACCTCGGCATCGCCCTCCTCGGCCCCGCCGGCCGCATCGGACTCGGCAAATACCAGCCCTACGCCGCCGCCGACATGTTCCTCTGGCTCAAGGGCCTCTGGGAGTCGCTGGCCGACGCCCTCTCCCTGCGCGGCGTCCAGATGCGACCCGCCGACGCGCCCTTTGCCATGCCCGCCCTGGGCCTCGACCTCTACGTCGAGGGCAAGAAGATTGGCCACCTCGGCATCCTCAAGCCCGAGATTGCCCGCCACTGGCGCATCCTGCAGCCCGTCGGCGTGCTCGAGGCGGCCCTGGCCCCGCTGCTCCGCGTCCCCGCCGCCCGCCGCACGCTCGTCCCGCCGCCCGCCTACCCCTCCACCAGCCGCGACATCGCCCTCATCGTCGACACGGCCGTCCGCCACGAGCAGGTCTTGAAGATCGCCCGCAAGGCGGCCCCGCCCGAACTCGAGTCCGTCGAGCTTTTCGACATCTACCAGGGCAAGAACCTCCCGGCCGGCAAGAAGTCCATGGCCTACTCCTTCACCTACCGCTCCAAGACCGGCACCCTCACCGACGACCAGGCCAACGCCTTCCAGCAGAAGATCACGGCCGCCCTCCTCGCCCAGCTCCCCGCCACCCTGCGCGAAATGTGACGCGCCCCCGCGCTCCCCGCCCAAAAGCCGCCCAAGCACTCCAAAAACTAGAATTCTAGCCTAGATATCTAGGCAACTAGCATTCTAGAATCCTAGCGCCCCTTGCGTCAGGTTGGCGCTTTCCCCTCCCGGTTCGCGCCTTTTCAGCCCTTCTTGATGGGCTCCAGCCGCTCCATCCCGTTCATGTAGGGCCGCAGGGGCTCGGGGAGGATGACGGAGCCGTCGGCCTGCTGGTAGTTCTCGAGCAGGGCGACATAGAGGCGCGGGCAGGCGACACCGGAGCCGTTGAGGGTGTGGACGAAATCGGTCTTGCCCTGGGCGTTCTTGTAGCGGATGTTCGCGCGGCGCGCCTGGAAGGCCTCGAAGTTGCTGCACGAGGAGACCTCCAGCCACCCGTTGTAGCCGGGGGCCCAGAGCTCGAGGTCGTAGCACTTGGCCGCCGCAAACGACATGTCGCCGTCGGACAGGCGCAGGACGCGGTAGCAGAGTCCCAGCGACTCGAGCACCTCGGAGGCGTCGCGGACCAGTGCCTCCAGCTCGTCGTAGGAGGTGGCCGGCTCGACGAACTTCACGAGCTCCACCTTGTCGAACTGGTGCACGCGGATGAGGCCGCGCGTGTCCTTGCCGGCGGCTCCGGCCTCGCGGCGGAAGCACGGCGTATGGGCGCAGTACTTGAGCGGCAGCGGGGCGCGGATGATCTCGTCGCGGTAGACGTTGGTGACGGGCACTTCGGCCGTGGGGATGAGCCAGAGGTCGTCGGCGTTGGCGTGATACATGTCCTCGGCCATCTTGGGGAGCTGCCCGGTGCCGGTCATGGTGGCGGTGGTGACGAGGTACGGCGTGCGGAGCTCCACGTAGCCATGGCGCGAGGTGTGGAGGTCCAGCATGTAGGCGATCAGTGCCCGCTCCAGCCGCGCGCCGAGCCCTGTGAACAGCGGGAAGCCCGCCCCCGACATGCGCGCCGCCCGTTCGAAGTCGAACAGCCCCAGCGCATTGCCGAGCTCGATGTGGTTCTTCGGCGCAAAGTCGAAGGTGCGGGGCGTGCCCCAGACGCGGTCGACGACGTTCGCGGACGCATCCTCCCCGCGCGGCACGCTGCTGTGCGGCACGTTCGGAATCTTGAGCATCGACGCCCGGAGCTCCTCGTCCAGCGCACGCACCTCCGCGTCCAGGGCGGAAATGCGCTCGCCGATGGCCTTCATCTCGGCCTGCAGGGCGGCCGTGTCCTCGCCCGCCTTGCGCAAGGCCCCAATCTGCTTGGACGTGCTGTTGCGCTGCGCCTTGAGCTCGTCTGCCTCGGTGATGGCGGCGCGGCGGCGCGCATCGGCGGCCAGCAGGGCGTCGAAGTCGACAGGGGAACGGCGGTTCTTGAGCAGTTCGCGGACCTGCTCGGGATTTTCACGGATGAGCTTGATGTCGAACATTTGCAATTACCTCCTGCGCCCGGACGGGCGCGAAAAACGACAAGACGGGCGGGCGGGCCTAGTCCGGGATGGCTAGGATGTGGCCGCCGCGCGTGAGCATGGCGTGGCGGACGCGTTCGAAGCAGGGCGGGCAGTAGTTGTCGCTCATCTCGTCGAGCTCGGCCGGATCCGCATAGCCCCGGAGCACGCACAGTGGGAACGGGCAGGAGGCCACGTCCAGCAGGATCGCGAGCTCGCGCAGTGCCTCCTGGCCGGCGCGGCCGTCGAGCAGCTCGCGCGCCAGGTTCTTGCCCCCCAGCCGCACGACATTCAAGACGGCCACCCCTTCCGCCGGCCGCACGGACACCATCCGCGCGTCGTCGGAGGCCACAATCACCAGCGTGGCGACCGCCTTCTCGGCGCCCTCGGCGGCGGCGGCCTGCTCGGCGACCGCGCGGGCGGCCTCGTCCATCGGCAGGGTGGCATCGACCGGGAGCGACACCAGCTCTACGCCTACCTTCGCGTTCTTTTCCACGTAGGCCTTGACGAATGCGCCCAGACCGTCCGGTAGCGTCTCCGCGGCCACCAGCCGCAGCGGTGCACCCGCGACCTCGTCCGGCGGCGTGTCCATCCAGCCCCATGTCACACCTGCCGCCATGCCCAGCGCTACCAATCCTGCCACCAGTCTTTTCATGCTCAAATCTCCTGACGCCCGCAAAGACTACCCTTCCCCTCCCCGCGACTCAAGCTCCAACTATGCACGGGAGGGCTAGTGTCCTGAATTCAAAATTCCTTGTCCAAACTTGCCCTGATGTTCCCCCACGTCGTTGCCGGATTTCGACGCAGGAAACTGCGCCTTCAATCCGGCGCCTCGTTGGGAAACACCATGCCGTCGTTTGAACAAGTTTTTTTCATCCAGGACACTAGGCGCCGGGGGAGCTTGGGGGCTGGGGCCGCGTTGGGGCCGCACGGACGGCTTGCAGGCTTGCGGAAAGAGGGGGAGGGGCGTAGAGTCGGGGCGTCACATCAAGCAGGAGGAAGCCATGACTTCATCGTCCCAGCAGGAACCCATCGGGAAACTCGCCAGCCTCGTGGTCGGCGGCAAGACCGTCCAGTATCAGGACCTGGCGGCGCTGGCGGCCATCCGGGGAAGTGCCATCGACGAGCTGCCGTACGTGGTGCGCATCCTGCTGGAGTCGGCGCTGCGGAACCAGGCCCATCCGGCCTACGGCCCGGAACCCGCCCGTGCGCTGGCGACGTGGCATCCCGCCGCCGCCCCCCAGGACGCGCCCGCCCCCGTCGAAATTCCCTTCTTGCCGGCGCGCGTGCTACTCCAGGACCTGACGGGCGTGCCGTGCGTGGTGGACCTCGCTAGCCTCCGGGCGGCTTGCGTCCGGGCGGGAGCGGCCCCCGAGCTCATCGAGCCGCACGTCCCCGTGGACATGGTGGTGGACCATTCGGTGCAGGTCGACTGCGCCGGCGCGCCGGATGCCCTCGCCAGGAACATGTCCATCGAGCTGCGCCGGAACCGCGAGCGCTACCAGTTCCTGCGGTGGGGCCAGGGCACGTTCCAGAAACTGCGCATCGTGCCCCCCGGCGTGGGCATCTGCCATCAGGTCAACCTGGAGTTCCTGGCCCAGGCGGTCCGCACGGAACCCCAGCCCGATGGCGGCCTCCTCGCGTTCCCGGACACGCTGGTGGGAACGGACTCGCATACGACGATGGTCAACGGCCTGGGCGTGCTGGGCTGGGGCGTCGGCGGCATCGAGGCCGAGGCCGCCATGCTCGGCCAGCCCATCTCGCTGCTGGCCCCCGTCGTGACCGGCGTCGAGCTCCGCGGCACCCTGCGCCCCGGTGTGACGGCGACGGATCTGGCCCTCGCGGTCACGCGCCTGCTGCGGGAGGCCAACGTGGTGGGCCAGTTCGTCGAGTTCTTCGGCGAAGGCTGCGCGGCCCTCACGCTCGCGGACCGCTCGGTGGTTGCCAACATGGCCCCGGAATACGGGGCGACGACAGGCTTCTTCCCGCTGGATGCGGCCTCCGTGGCCTATCTGCGGGGGACGGGCCGCGACCCGGAACACTGCGCCCTCGTGGAAGCCGTCGCACGCGCCCAGCACCTCTTCCGCACGCCAGATGCGCCGATTCCGCACTATTCCCGCACGCTCGCCCTCGACCTGGGCGAGGTCGTCCCCGCCGTGGCCGGACCGCGCCGTCCCCACGAGCACCGGCCCCTGCCCGTCCTCAAGCAGAGCTTCCGCGACGCCCTGCCGCGCCCGCTCGCGGAAGGTGGCTTCGCGGTGCCCTCCGAACGCCTCGGGGCCGCCGCCACGCTCCCTTCCGGCGAGACGCTCCGCCACGGCTCGCTCCTCATCGCTTCCATCACGTCCTGCACCAACACCTCCAATCCCGCCCTCCTGCTGGCGGCGGGCCTGCTGGCGCGGGCGGCGGTCAAGCGTGGCCTACGGGTTCCCCGGCACGTCAAGACCTCGCTGGTGCCGGGTTCCCGGGCGGTGCGCTCCTACCTGGCATCAACCGGGCTGCTGCCCGACCTCGAGGCCCTCGGTTTCCACGTCGCCGCCTATGGCTGCGGCACCTGCATCGGCAACTCCGGGCCTGTCGCCTCGGACGTGGCCGCCGCCGTGCGCACCGAAAACCTCGTCGCGGCGGCCGTCCTGTCCGGCAACCGCAACTTCGAGGGCCGCATCCATCCGCTTTGCAAGGCCAACTATCTCGCCAGTCCCCCGCTCGTGGTCGCCTTCGCGCTGGCCGGACGCATCGACATCGACCTCGACACCGAGCCGCTGGGCACCGATGCCGATGGCGCCCCGGTCTTCCTGCGCGACCTCTGGCCCGACCCCGCCGAGGTGGCCGCCATGCTGCCTCTCGCGGCCAATCCCGCCCTCTACGACGACATCTATCACGAGGTCGGCGCCTACGCCCCCGCCTGGGCCGCGATTCCCGCCCCTGCCACCCCCACCTTCCCCTTCGACCCCGTCTCCACCTACGTCCGCGAAGCTCCCTTCCTCGACCTGCCCCCGCCCAGCCCCGCCTTCGCCCACGCCCGCGCCCTCGCCTTCCTGGGCGATTTCATCACCACAGATCACATCTCGCCCGCCGGGGCCATCCCGCCCGAGACGCCGGCCGGACGCTACCTGGCCGCCCACGGCATCGCCCCCGCCGACTTCAACTCCTACGGCTCGCGCCGCGGCAACCACGAGGTGATGGTCCGAGGCACCTTCGCCAACATCCGCCTCAAGAACAAGCTCGCGACGCGCGAAGGCGGCTTCACCGCCCACCTCCCCGACGGGGCCGAGACCACCATCTTCGAGGCCGCCGAGGCCTACCGCGCCGAAGGCGTCCCCGTCATCATCCTGGCCGGCAAGATGTATGGTGCCGGCTCCTCGCGCGACTGGGCCGCCAAGGGACCGCTGCTGCTGGGCGTGCGCGCCGTGATTGCGCAGTCCTTCGAGCGCATCCACCGCTCCAACCTTGTCCAGATGGGCATTCTGCCGCTGTTGCTGCCCGAAGGCGAATCCGCCGAGTCGCTGGGGCTCACCGGCCGCGAGGAATTCGATCTCGCCCTGCCCGCCGGCGAAGAGCTCGCCCCGCACGCCACCCACCTCCTGACCGCCCGGCGCCCCGACGGCTCCACCCTCCGCATTCCCCTTCGCAACCGCATCGACACCCCCATCGAGGTCCGCTACTACCTCTCCGCCGGCATCCTCCCCTACACCCTCCACCGCCTGCTCGGGAAATAGGGGGCTGGCACCAGCGGGTGGAACTCGGCGTGCAACCTGGAGGCCTTGGGGGTCGGTGTCGCCAAGACGATTCGTGGAAGCAGTTGGCTGCGGAGGGAGGCGCTTGGGTTCCGCGCGGAAGGCGATGACCTCGCCCTGCTGCGCGGTCACGCCCGCAGGCATGACTCGGACGTGTCGGCCGCCAGAGAATCATCGTTCAGGTTGTAAACCTGCTTGCTTCAGGTGGTTCTTGCCACTATCCTTCGCGGTCTCAATCACGCAGTACCCCAGCCCCCTACGGAAAGCTCTCCCATGGACCTTATAGCACTTCCCGCCGATGCCGGATTTTGGTCTGTCATTCCGCCCCTTCTGGCAATCGTGCTTGCGCTTGTCACCAAGGAAGTCGTGTTCTCGCTTTTCCTTGGCGTGCTCTCCGGCATCGCGATTTATGCCTGCATGGCACCGCTCTCGCTGGTGGATATCCCCGTCGCCATCGCTTCGCTCACGACGCGGAGCATCGGCGATGGCGAGCATTTGGCGGTTCTGGTCTTCGCGTTCTTCATGGGGCCGATGATTGCCGGCATGACGCGTACCGGTGGCGCCCAGGCGTTCGGACGCTGGGCCGGCAGGACGATGCGCACGTCCGTCTCGGCCAAGCTCTCGACCGTGATCTTCGGCCTGCTCTTCTTCGTGGACGACTATTTCAACTGCCTCACGATTGGCAACGTGATGCGTCCCGTCACCGACCGCTTCCGCATCTCGCGCGAAAAGCTGGCCTACTTCACCGATGCCACCGCCGCGCCGATCTGCGTGATCGCCCCCGTCTCGACCTGGGCCGCCTACATCGTTTCGCTCTACGGCGACAACGTGGCTGGCGCGAGCGCCATCTCGACCTTCCTGCGCGCGATTCCGTTCAACCTCTACTCGATTCTTTCCATTGTCGCGGTCTTCTGGTTTGCCATTCGCTCGCACGCCGACTTCGGTCCGATGGCGGCCGCCGAAGCGCGCGCCGCCGCCGGCGACCCGGCTGGCGCCGCCGCGGCCGACATGCACGATGACGCGCTCGATCCGGCCGTCGTCTCGCCGCGCGGCAGCGTCTGGGACCTTGCCATTCCGGTCATCGTCCTGGTCGGCACCGGCATCCTCTACATGCTCCTGCTGGGCGGCTACTGGGAGGGCAAGGGGCTGACGATTGTCGAAGCGGTCGGCAACACGCAGCCCGCGCTTGCCTTTGCGACTGCCTCGCTGCTTGGCCTGGCGGCGGTGTTCGTCCTTGCCATCCCGCGCCGCGTCATCGGCGTGCGTGACTTCTTCGCCTGCATTCCTGCCGGCATCCGCATGATGGTGGCCTCGCTGATCGTTCTCGTCCTTGCGTGGGCGCTGGCGGACGTCTGCCGCAGCCTGCTTCACGTCGACGACTTCATCGCCCGCCTCGTCAAGACCGGCGCCGACTCGGGCCTCCTGCCGCTCGCAACGCTTCCCGCCGTCCTCTTCCTGCTTGCCTCCGGCATCGCCTTTGCGATGGGGACCTCGTGGGGCACCTTCGCCATCCTCATCCCGATTGCCATCGCCGTCTGCGCCAAGGTCGATCCGTCGCTCAACGCGCTCGTCCTCTCGGCCATTCTCTCCGGCGGGGTCATGGGCGACCACTGCTCGCCGATCTCCGACACGACCATCCTCTCCTCCACGGGGGCCGCCTGCCGCCATATCGACCACGTGCGTACCCAGCTGCCCTACGCGCTCGTCGTCGGCGCCGCGAGCTTTGTCGGCTATCTTGTCGCTGGTGCCACGCGGAGCCTTCCATACGGCGCTTCCGTCCTCTCCACGCTCGCCATTGGCTTTGCGCTGTTGCTTTGCGCACTAGTTGTCCTCGGACGCAAAAACGCTTAAGGCGCAGTCAATCTCATGGGTGGTATTCGCCCATCCTCCGCCCCCGCTGTCCAGGCATCGGGACTTCGCCTGTCCCTGCGCAGCCAGCTCCGCCGTTATGTCCGCCGGCAGAACGACCACCTGCGCAATTGGGGGCAGACGCTGCTTTCCTGCGTTTTCCCCGCAAGGGAAACCGCTTTTCGGAGGAACGGTGCCCGGGAATGGAAGGGATGGGCGGGATGGAAGGGATGGCGGGGATGGGGAAAGGGGCGTCAGGGGGCGGGTTTGGCGAGTTTGTCGGATTTCAGGACGAGGATGTCGCCGGGGTGGAGGACGAGGGCGCTTTCGGGCAGCAGGGTCAGGTCGCCGCGGAGGACGAGGTGGACGGTCATGCCATAGGAGCGGCGGAGTTCGTCGATGGTCTTGTGGCAGAGTTCGCCGTCGGGGGCGACGAGGATTTCGCCGATGGAGGAAACGTCGGGGAAGCGCTTGGCGGCGTTCTCGGCGCGGGTGAACTTTTCGACGAAGCCCGCGCTGATGATGCCCGTCGGAATGGCCACCGCCCCGACGCCCAGGAATGCCAGCAGGATCGCCAGGAGTTTGCCTGCGGCGGTCACGGGGTAGATGTCGCCGTAGCCGATGGTCAGGGTCGTCGAGACGCTCCACCAGAAGCCTGAAAAGGCGTTGCGGAAGACCTCCGGCTGGGCGGCGTGTTCGGCGTTGTACATGCAGATGCTGCCCGCGGTCATCAGGACCAGGATGATGAACAGCGAGGAAAGGATCTGCCGGCTTTTTTCCCGCACGACCGAGGTGATGACGTTGAAGGAGTCGTAGCGCGCGTTCAGGCGGAAGAGGTGGAGAATCCGGACGACGCGCAGCATCCGGAAGGCCACGATGCCCCGGAAGAAGAACACCGGCAGGATGGTGAAGAGGGCCACGAGGCCGTCGAAGGAGAAGACGAAGCGCAGACGCGCGCCGAGGGGGGAGGAGGAGGGGTACAGCAGGTCGGCCGTCCAGAGGCGGAGGAGGTATTCGACACAGAAGAAGAGGGTTGTGAGGACTTCCAGGGCGCGGAAGGCGGCGGCGTGGGCGGAGAGGGCGTCGAAGGTCTCCAGGACGAGGACCAGGATGTTCAGAACGATGTTGAGGGTGAGGGCGTAGTCGAAGGCGATGCTCTGGAGGTCGCCGCGTTTGCCGATTTGGATGATGGTGAAGATTTTCCGCTTCATGGGAGGAGAGTATACGGGAGGGGCGGAGGGAGGGCAAGAGGCGAGGGCGGCGTGGGAGCGGAAACGCCTGCCCCTCCGCTTCCGCGGAAAAGGCGGGCGCTGCATCGCGTTGCCTTGATTGCCCCGGCCGCGTGGATGCGGACCACCCGGTTGAGGTCTTGTTGCGCGAGAATTGCTAGTTTTTCCAGCCAGGGACAAACCAATTCCGGAATCCGCTTGCCCAGCACCCGGAAAATCTCTGGTGCTTCCATGCGTACCTTGTCGTCCGGGTCGTCCAGAAACCGGGTAAAAAGCTCCATCTGACCAGCAAAAAACTCCGGCGTGGAGGATGCGATGTTTTCCGCCGCCCAGATGAGGCTGAGGCGGACCATCGGCATCGGCTCCTTCGACAACGCGCACATCTCCCGCCAAAACGGCGCGACCAGCGCGTAATCCGCCCTCCCGATCCGTCCGAGCGCGTTCAAGGCCCGTGCCCGCAGCAGGGGCTCCTCCGACCGCAGAAAAGCGGCAATCCGGGGGACAAATCCCGCCACCTCCTGCGGATGCGCCAGTCCCATCTCGCCCAGCAGCCATAGCGCCTTGGCGGTAATCTTCGCCGACTGCCCCTGCAACAGCGCGCCCACCTCCGCTACGCTCGCCTGCCACCGGTCCTTCAGGTCAGTGAGCTCCCGGAGCTGTCCGTACAGTTTTTGCTCTTCCTTGGTCATCTTGCCGTAAGTTTGACCATGCACGCAAACATCGTGCAGAACGTGACCGCCCAAAGTGCGACGACCGCAACCACCAGCTGCAGCAGGGCATGCCTCCAGCGTTTCGCCAGCAGGGACCGGACAAACGAATGGACGCCCAGCCCGCAAGCCACCACCCACGCGACCAGCAGCGGCCCAAGCAAATAGCTCACATACGGCAGCTCCCGGATGGCCAGCCCTCCCACCAGCAGCACCGAAACCACCCCCCACGGATGAATAGGCTGCCGCACGCAAGCCACCCAAAAGTTCTTCAGCTTGCCCATTTCTGCCCTCTCAACTCTCTCCCTCGACCTTCTTGCCTGCTGCGCGCCGAGTCTCGCGCATCATGCTGTTTTCCCATGCACCAGCTCTCCTCGTTCTTTCTGGGTGGTCCTGCAGCGACTCTCCCTGATCCGCGCAGTGTCCGCCGTCCAACTTCTTTGCCTGAACCCCTTCCCTTGGTCAAGTGCAAACTGGAAGCTGAATGCCTTGAGATACCGCCAAAAAGGCGCGCCGGGGATGAGACCGGCGCGCCTTGCGGGGAGTGACCGCGCGAGCGGCTATTCGGTCAGCGAGACCTTGACGCGGTAGAACAGCGCGTTGGCCGAGGCATCCGCCGCCGAGAGGGTATGGGTGAAGGTATGCGTGCCGTCCTCCGTGGCCACGTAGGTGTCGATGATGATCCAGGAGTTGGTGGTTATCTCGGCCAGAGGCGTGCTGGAATACATGGCGGTGTAGGTCCGTCCCGCCTTCACGGCGATGTTGAGCTCAGTCTGTCCGTTGTCGCCGGCGCTGGGCTCGACGGTGCTGGTGTCGATGGCGAACTGGGACGCCGGATCCGTCGGATCAAGGTCGGCCACGTAGCTCTGCCACACCGTGTAGCCGTTGGCACCGGGCTCGTTCACCTGCGTCTCCCATTGCTCGTACGTCATTTCCGGATAGAACGCTTCCATCCAGGCCACCGGCACGTCCATGCCGCTTTCCGAAGGCACGACCGTCGGCGCCACGGTCTGCTCGACGAAGGTCGCCGACAGCGTTCCGTCCGCCGTCACGTTCGACCACGTGTAGGTGTAGCTCGTGTCGGTGTTCTCGAACGTCCGCACCGGCGTCAAGTCCACCAGCACCGACTCGATGCGGTAGCCCGGGTCGGCGGTCACCACGATCTCCAGCCCTTCGCCGCTTTGCACGGAAATCGCCCCGTTCGGCGACACGCTGCCGTTGCTGCCGGACGTAACCGTAATTGTCCACACCTGCTGCGTGAAGGCCACCTCCAGCGTTCCGTCGGCGGTCACGTTCTCCCACGTGTAGGGATAGCTCGTGTCGCCGTTGCCGAACTCCGCCACCGGCACGCCGTCCGCCAAGACCGACTCGATCCGATAGCCCGGGTCGGCGGTGATGGTGAATTCCTGGTTTTCGCCGTCCTCGACGGTCACCGTTCCGCTCGGCGAGACGCTGCCGTTCGCGCCGACGGTCACCGTGATGTCGTGGGTCGCGGGCGGTACGTACTTCTCCAGCTTCAGGAACTGGACCATCGCGCCGTCGTCGTAGAACGAGCTGCCGTCCTGGTCGGCGGTGAAGTTCACCCACACACCTTCGCTGGTGAGCTGCTCGGTCGTGTTCGTCCAGAGAATCTGCTCCGCGTTGCCGGAGGCTAGGTTGCGGGCGGTGTAGGATTCGCCAGCTTCCAGGCCCAGCATCGCCGCCGCACCGGCGGGTATCGAGAAGGTCTGAGCCGTCGCGTAGTGCGGCGGGTCATTGACGAAGAGCACGAACGCCAGCACGGCGTCCTTGCCATTCGCCAGCGCGCCGTATTCCTCGGCCTTGGCCATCGCCCAGATGTCAGTGCTGCGGTAGCCTTCCGTCTTGTCGAGCATCCACTGCACGTCCGACTGCAGGGCCGGCGACGACGCGCGCGCCCAGTTGACGTGCCCGTAGAGTTGCGCCATGCCGTGCGAGGCATCCGCTCCCATCGGCGGGGCGTCCCAGATGGTGAGCTTGTTCCAGGTCTTGAAGTCCGCGACCCACTTGCCGAAGTTCAGCTCGAACTTGGCGAAGCCGGTCCAGGGGGCGTTCGTCTCGACGATGGAACCTTCCTTGTGGTCGCCCGTGACGCCGGTCAGCGGCACGGTGCCCTGTTCCTGGCCGTACATTGTCATGGGCAGGCCCTTGACGGTGGCGAGCATGGCGTAGCGGCTGGCCGTCTTCCACGGGTCGCTGTAGGGCATCACTTCGTCGTGGCTGGTGAGGTTCAGCAGGACCGCGCCGCCGTTGTAGGCCGCCTTCTTGTCGTCGGTGACGGCGAGCAGTTCGCTGGGGTTGCCGGCGTTGCGCGCGGCGAACACGAACGACTCGTTCAGGATGTCGAAGTGGCGGTTGGAGCGGTAGCTCACCTTGCCGCCGTCGAGCGATTCGGCCATGAACATGAAGTTCCATTTCTTGGCGCGCGCGCGGTTGATGCAGTACTCCCAGAACTGCGGCGGCAGGCCCTGGCCGAAGTCGCACCGCAGGCCGTCGATGCCGTAGTCGTCGAGGGCGACGCCGTTGGCGTCCACCTCGCCCATGTGTTCGTTGCCGAAGTCGTGTCCGGTCTTCTCCAGCCAGTACGGGACGTAGGAGCCCATGTACTCCCAGAGCTTCACGGTGGTGTTCGTGTCCATCTCGTCATAACGGTAGATGTCGTTCTCGTTGAGGTAGTCGCCGTTGTTGTCGGGATTGTGCCGCACCAGCGCCGAATAGGAGCCGTAGAACAGTTCCGCGGTGTCTTCCCACTTGCCGAAGTCGCCGCGGTCGGGGCCGCACGCGATGTCGTGGTTGCCCCAGCCCGGCCCGTTGTACCACGTCGCGGGCGCGCCGTAGTCGGAGCAATTGGCGTACCACCCCGGCATGACGCTCGCAATGGGCGTATTGGCGCCCTGCCCGGCCGGGACGATGCCCATCGTCTCGCCCATGACGCCGAACACCGCGTCCCAGCTGGTGTGGTTGAACACGCCGTCGAGCATGATGTTGATGGTTCCGACGTAGCTCGTGCTCATGCTCGGGCTCTTGCCCGCGTCGCAGGCCGCCACGAAGTTCGTAAACTCCATCAGCGCCTGCGCCGTCGTCCGCTCGCCGTTCACTTCCTTCCCGTACCACTTGCTGACCGAGAAGTAGTCCTTGGCCGCGTACGGGCTGCCCGGCTCGCCGCCCACCATCAGCCCTTGCTCGCTGGAGGTGTGGATCGGCTGGAACCACAGGCAGTTCGCCTGGATTTTGTTCAGGTACGGGATGCCGAACTCGGCGAAGCTGTCCTCGCCCTCGATGAGATCCGCGAACGTACTGTGCCCGGCCTCGGTCGGCGACGACGCCTTGGCCGTCATGCCGTTGATTTCGTAGACGCGCTGCTGCAGCACCTTCTTCGGCGAAATCACGATGGCGTGGTCGCGGATGCCGTTGTCGCTGTAGTAATGCCAGGAATCGCCCGCCGTCTCCTTGTAGCGGGCCGTCAGGCGGTAGGCTCCCGTCTTGCCGACCGTCAGCGTCTTCTTGTAGGGCCCCGTCGGTGACTCCCGCTCCATCGGGATGGCCGCAAAATAGGAGCCCACGGTGTTGCTGGTGATCAAGTCGCCGCTCGGCGGGAAGATGGAGTCCGCTATGTGGTTGTCGTCGATGTCGGCATTCCAGTAGTCGCGGCGGCCGACGTTCGAGAAGATTTCCACCGCGTAGGGGCTGCCGGCCTGCGGGGAGTACACCACTTCCAGCGTCACCGTCTCGCCCGCGGCCTCGTCGATGAAGAACTTGCTCGTCGTGTAGTCCGCGTTGAGTCCGTTGACCGTCAGCGCGCCGCTGCCCGGCTGGAACATCGTGTAGTAGAACTGGTTCGTCGCGCTGCCCGTCCGGTAGTCGGCCCAGCGCCACGTGTCGTTGCCCTGGCTGTTCTTCGCGACGATTTCATATTCCAGATATTGCTCCGAATCCATGAAGTTGTCATCCGTCAGCGTGCACGACCACCACACCGCGTTGCCGTGTTCGCTGCTGTCCTCTTCTTCGTGGTCGCGCACGAAGATCGCCGTCGAGTAGGAGCTCAACGCGCGCACCATCCGCTTCTTGGCGGTGCGCCCGGTCCGGACCGCCTCCTTCGGCACGCCGTTGGTCCCGACGGGCTTGAAGTTGTAGCGCAGCTGCACCGTGTCGGCCCAGTCGGTTCCGTCCTTCGTGTAGCCGATCTTGACCCAGAACTGCACCGCGTTCGTCCCGGCCACAACCGCGTTGCCCGCGTGCCACATGTAGCCCGGCTCCCGGCCCGCCGTGTCGCCGATCGGGCAGGTGAACAGGTGCTGCTGGGCCTCGGCGGCCGTCGCGAAGGTCTGGCTCCGCGCGCCCGAGTCCGTTCCCAGGTACGTCGTGTCGTGGTCGTTGTAGGTCACCTCAACGTAGTATTCCATGTCCCCGGCGCTCGCGTAGGTTCCGTCGGGGAGGATGGCCTTCCAGTACTTGTTGTTCTCGCTGTCGATTTCGTGTTCCAAGGCGACCGAACTCCACTCCGACGCCCCGCTCGCCCGGTGGTAGAGAGTCCCGCCCGTCATGTCGCCCGGATTCCCCCCGTCGCCGTAAGCCTGGTTGCCCACGAAGAAGCAGATTGCCTCGCCCGCGCTCGGATAGCACGGATTGCGCATCGTCGCCGTCGGCCACGGCTCGTACTGCCCCGGCACGTGCCAGCAGTTGCCGAGGTTGTACACCCGGGCCGTCGCCGTGTACGAGAACGGACTCGCCTGGGCGTCTGCCTCGTTCATCGCCTTCGCGCACCCCGTCCCGTTGTTTGTCGTGTACACGTAGGTCGTTCCCAGCACCGTCGAATTTGCGAACAGCGCTTCGAAATAATACTGCACCGTCTGCCCCTCGTTCACCGCCGGAATCGAGTTCGTCCAAAAGGCGTTATTGCTGCCGGAGCCCCCGGCACCCGACTCCCAGCCCAGCGCCAGCGTCGTCCACGCCCCGCTCGTGCCCACGCGGTATTTGACGTTCGCCGACGTCATCCAGCCGTCCTGGTAGTCCGACTGGTTCCCCAGATACAGCTTGACCTCGTTCCCCTCTCCCGGATTCACCGGATCGCGCATCGTCTTCCCGTTCACCTCCGCGCTCGCCGGGTAGTGCCAGACGTTCCCCGCCACGTATTCGATGTCCTCGGACACCGTCGTGTAGCTGCCTTCCTTGAGGGAGAGCATGCAGAAGTAGATTCGTTCGAGGTTGCTCGGGCTGGAATAGATGGTGTCCATCGTGAGGTAGTTCGCTGGCATCGTCGTGCTGAAGACCTTGTACTGGACGGTCGTGCCCGCCGTCTGGCCGGGAATCTTTCCCCTGCGCTGCAGACCGGTGCCGGACATTTCGACCAGCTGCGCCGTGTTCCAGTTCCCATTGGTCGTGTAGAGGATGTAGTGCGTTTCCTCCTGGCTGATCTGCACCGCCGTGCCCGCCGAGCAGCTCGCCGTCAGCGTCACTTCCCCTTCGTAGGCGGTCGCGCTGTCGTTCTCCACGTTCAGGATGGTAGACGGCGGGTATTGCGTCTTCATGACCAGGTATGTGCGGTCGCCCCAGTCATAGTCGCCCGCCAGGTGGAACGTGTAGTAGGCGCCGTCCGTGACGTCCATGGGCACGTTGCCGGACTGGGCCCAGTTGACGTTCCCGGTGGTCTGGTTGACGATGGCGGCCGTCGCCGCGGTTCCGCCCCATTGGGTGGGGCCCCAGTTGCCGTCGAGGTCGAACTTGAGCCCCGCGTCCTGTCCCACATGGGCTTGAAGGGTTCCCGAATAGTAAGTGCCACCCTCCGGCCGCGTCAGCGGACAGTCGTTCGCCCAGTTGTTGAAATATCCGCGTGCGTAGTCGCCGAACGCCACCCCGGCACTCAACGTCAACGCCACGACACCGACCACCAGCTGTCTCATGCTCATCACGACCTCCGAGATTGCATCCGCGCCGCGAGTCCGCACCAGACCCGTCCCACGCGTCAACTCCTTCATCCTACACCCCTCTCCCCCCCCCCTTCAATCCTTCTTTTTAGCGCGCCTCGAACGCTCGAACGCGGGTGTGAGCAAAAAGTGTAAGGGTTTCAATGGAGGACGGGCAGAAAATGGCCTCGTTTGTTGAAAACAGTCGAAAATCGCATGTCTATATAAATATAGACATACCATTTGGCCTTTCGCGGTCGAGGGAGACGCCTGGGGGCGCGGGCGTCCCGCCCGCGAAAATCCAAAGGATGGCGGGAGAACGGTTTACCAAGGGGGCTTCCCAGGGAACATCGCGGGCGGGCCGCCCACGCCCCCAGGGCAATCGCCCGTACCTCACACTTTTTGCTCACACCCCTCGAACGCGCCCGGGGTGGACAATCCGGCCGCATCGGGGTAGGATGTCGGCCGCCATGTCCTCGCCGCCCGACGTTCCCTTCGACCTCGTTTCCGACTTCGCCCTCACCGGCGACCAGCCCCAGGCCGTCGATGCGCTCTGCGGCGCGTTCGCCGCCGGCCGCCGCTACCAGGTCCTCGAAGGCGTCACCGGCTCCGGCAAGACCTTCACGATGGCCAACGTCATCGCCCGCATGGGCCTGCCCACCCTCGTCGTCAGCCACAACAAGACCCTCGCCGCCCAGCTTTACGGCGAGCTCCGCGACTTCTTCCCGCACAACGCCGTCGAGTACTTCGTCAGCTACTACGACTACTACCAGCCCGAGGCCTACATCCCCCAAACCGACACCTACATCGAGAAGGACGCCTCCACCAACGACGAGATCGAACGCCTCCGCCTCGCCGCCACCGATGCCCTCGTCAGCCGCCGCGACGTCATCATCGTCGCCTCCGTCAGCTGCATCTACGGCCTCGGCAGCCCCGACGACTACCGCTCCATGCTCATCGAGCTCCGCGTCGGCGCCCCCCTCGACCGCCAGACCCTCCTCGAGCGCCTGGTCGCCGTCCAGTACGAGCGCAACGACTTCTCGATGGCCCCCGGCACCTTCCGCGTGCGCGGCGACACGGTCGACATCTTCCCCTCCTACCGCACCGACGGCCTCCGCCTCTCCTTCTTCGGCGACGAGCTCGAAAGCCTCCGCCGCCTCGATCCCCTCACCGGCCGCGCCACCGAGTCGCTCGACGTGGCCATCCTCTCCCCGGCCAAGCACTTCGTCATGCCGGCCGACAAGCTCAAGCCCGCCATCGCCCGCATCCTCGCCGAGATGGAGGGGCGCGTCGCCGCCCTCGAGGCCCAGGGCAAGCTCCTCGAGGCCCAGCGCCTCCGCATGCGCACCGCCTACGACATGGACATGCTCGGCGAGGTCGGCTACTGCTCCGGCATCGAAAACTACTCCCGCCCCCTCTCCGGCCGCGACCCAGGCAGCCGCCCCATGACCCTCATGGACTTCTTCCCCGACCGCTTCCTGACCATCATCGACGAAAGCCACGTGACGCTCCCCCAGCTCCGCGCCATGTACAACGGCGACCAGGCCCGCAAGCGCGTCCTCGTCGAGCACGGCTTCCGCCTGCCGAGCGCCCTCGACAACCGTCCTATGACCTACGACGAGTTCATGGCGCGCGCGGGCCAGATCCTCTTCACCTCCGCCACGCCCGGCCCCGCCGAGCTCTCCATGGGCGGCCCCCCCGTCCGCCAGGTCATCCGCCCCACTGGCATCCTCGACCCGACCGTCGAGGTGCGCCCGCTGGCGGGCCAGGTCGAGAACCTCATCGAGGAGGTCCGCGCCTGCGTGGAGCGCCACGAGCGCGTCCTGGTGACCACCCTCACCAAGAAGACCGCCGAGGACCTCGCGGCCTACCTCGTCGAGGTCGGCGTCCGCGCCAAGTACCTCCACTCCGACATCACCGCCCTCGACCGCGTCGAGATCCTCCGCGGCCTGCGCAAGGCGGACTTCGACTGCCTCATCGGCATCAACCTCCTCCGCGAGGGCCTGGACCTGCCCGAAGTCTCCCTGGTTGCGGTCCTCGACGCCGACAAGGAGGGCTTCCTCCGCTCCGAGACCGCCCTCGTCCAGACCGCCGGACGCGCCGCCCGCCACACCGCCGGACGCGTCATCCTCTACGCCGACGTCGTCACCGACTCCATGGCCGCCATGATGGCCCGCACCGCCGAGCGCCGCGCCATCCAGCAGGCCTACAACGACGAGCACCACGTCGTCCCCCACGCCATCCGCAAGGCCATCCGCGAAGACGACCCCCTCGCCGCCGCCGCCCGCAAGGCCGACGCCCCCGGCGATCCCGCCTGGTCCCCCCTCGTCGCCGAGCCGGGCGCCGACTACGACGTCGCCGCCGCCATCGACCAGATGCAGCAGGAAATGGCCGAGGCCGCCGCCGCCCTAGAGTTCGAGCGCGCCGCCATGCTCCGCGACCAGATCCGCGAACTCCGCGGCGAGGCCGCCGCCGCCCCCGACGCCTCCCCCGGCCCGCCCGTCGCCCGCGCCGACGCCGTCACCGCCGCCCGCTCCGTCCGCCGCCCCCGGCGCGCCCTCAAGGGCTCCAAGGTCACCTTCGACAAGAAGTTCTTCGCCGCCAAAAAACCCCGCAAACCCCGCAAGTAATCACCCCCTCGCGGGGTCGGGGACGCCGTCCCACCCGATTCGAGACCGGCTCTCGTTTTGTGGGCATACTGTTCCGCAAATTCGCCCCGGCGTTTCGGGCTTGACCCTGCCCCGCCGCCTGCGGACAATTCTTCCCGTTGCCCGTCATGCGCTTCCCCTCCGCCCCCAAAATACCGCCACTCTCGGAAACAAGCGAAATTCCCAATGTTTTCCACTATCCTAATAGCCTGTCCCCTGGTGCCACCATGAAAAAGGCGTTTCAAACCACTCCCGTAAAGTCCGCAGTCACCCAGCCACGGCCCACGGGCCCCTCTGCCCCCAAGACGATTCTTGTCGGCACCTATAAGAGCGGCCAATTGGATGCTTGGCCCGGCTACTACAATTACCCCCTGTCCGCACAGGATCGGTTCGATAAGTCGAGCGCCCGGCATGTCAGTGAACTTTGGCTCTTCCAAGGCTCGAAAATGGGCCGCTTCTTCAAAGCGGAGTTCATCGGCGAGTTCTCCCGGGACGCTTTGGTAAAGGATTTCGGCTATCCTGCCAAGGGACGTCCCCACGGCTCCTCGTATCTTCTCTTCAGAATCGCCCCGACAACTCCTTGCGAACCCGCATCAGGACGGATGCAAAAGGTCATCGTCCGCGCCAAGGACTTCAAAACGTCAGCCGTCACCGCCCGAAAAATCAAGGCTTTTCTCGAATCCTCCAATCGCCGCGATTCTTCCGCCGCTCGATGCGTCCCCGATATTCTCGCCCGCCTCTCGAAAGAGAACCTCTGCGTTGCCGAAGCCGCCATCCAGCCATGTCTCTGGCCGGAGTTTGAAGAGGAGCCAATGTCCAAGAAGGACGAGGTTCCCAAACCGCTTCCCGTAATCCGGTTTTTCGCCCCTTGGATTGCTTCCTCCGCCCCCGGGGAAAGGACACCATACCCTGTGGTTTCACTGTTTTCAGGAGCCATGGGCCTTGATTTGGGCTTGGAAAAAGCCGGCATGGACATCCGCATCGGACAGGACTATGACAAGTCATGCGTGGAAACGATGCAGGCAAACAACCACCCCGTCATGGGTGGCGACATTCGGGCCCTTTCGCCCGAAGTGTTGCTTGACGCGGCAAGGCTGAAGGTGGGCGAGCCGTTTCTCATTTGCGGCGGCCCTCCTTGCCAACCGTTTTCGACGGCGGGCAAACGGCTGGGAATAAATGACCCGCGAGGTTCTCTTTTCATGGATTTCATTCGCATGATTGCGGCCATCCAGCCCCGGTTTTTCGTGATGGAAAACGTGAAAGGGCTCATGTCTGCCCCTCTGCGGACGGATGAAAAGGGAGGCATGCTGGCCGGAGGAACGGTGCTTGGCGTGATTTTGGCCGAATTCGCCAAATTGAACTATAAAACGGTATTCGGCATTCTCGATGCCGTCAATTATGGCGTTCCACAATTCAGGGAACGCTTCGTTTTGATAGGCAGCCGCGATGCGGAAGACATCTTTCTTCCCGTCCCGACACATTTCCAGCGGCATCAAAATCCGGCCTACCGTTGGCGGACGCTCGGTGACGCAATCAAGGATCTGGAAAATGCCCCTGGCGTCTACCACGAGTTTTCTCCTGAACGGGCAAAGTTCCTGAAGATGGTGCCGCCGGGCGGAAATTGGCGTTCCCTCCCACCTGATTTGCTGGAAGAGGCGATGGGCGGTGCATACAAATCCGGGGGGGGAAAAGTGGGCTTTTACAGGCGGTTGTCCTACGCCGAACCTTGCCCGACGGTGACAACGGCCCCCGCGCAGAAAGCGACCATGCTGTGCCACCCAACGCAACTGAGAGCATTGAGCATATCGGAATACAAACGAATCCAGCAATTCCCCGATGACTGGAAGCTGACCGGCTCTTCCGCTGACCAATATCGGCAAATTGGCAACGCCGTTCCCGTGGGCTTGGCAAAAGCCATTGGGGAGGCCCTCATCGCCACGGCATCGGGGACATCTGCAATTTCGACAAAACGATTCCGCGGAACTGGCATCCACAATCGTATCAGCCAAGCCATCACCCTTGGAGGAACCGACAACCATGAAGAATAATCTGAAGGAAGTCGCAACGGCGGCGATTGCCACGGCCATTCGGAATTTCTATGATGCATTGACCAACAAGATTGACCGTGTTTCCATTCGCGACGTGATGCGGCACAAGAACCCGTATCTCTACCGAGCGAGAGCCGTTGTGTCCGCCACGGAAATCGTGGATGCCGTCCTGCGGGCGACGGTCAGCAGCAGCGAGGAGACAATTTTCGGCAACCTCTTCTTCGAACCATTGGCTTTGGCTGTCAGCGGCGGGAGCAAAAGCACCGCCCAAGGGTTGGATATTGACATTGCAAACCCATCCGCCAACGAAATCATCGGCATTGCCGTCAAAAGCGGGCCGTCCATCTTCAACTCTTCCAGCAAAAAGAAGCAAGACGACGACATGCGCAAGGCGCGCACTCGGGTTCAGCAAAGCCGGGGAGTGCATTTCAAGGGAATTGTCGGGTATGGATATGGCAGGAAAAAATCGGGGAGCAACGGCTCGTATATTTTCGAGGAACTTGCCGGCCAGGCATTTTGGGAGTTCCTGACGGGGGAACCGGATTTTTACAAGAAGATTGCTGACTACATGGATGGTGCGCCCGCAAAATATGCCGCATCGTTCAAGGAGCATTACATTCTGGCCGAAAACAGATTGCTCAAACAATTTGTCGCTGCATTCTGCAAAGAGGACGGTTCCATAGACTGGGACAAGTTGATTGAGTTCAATTCAGGAAGCGCCTGAGAACGCGACCGCGTCAAACACGGCCTCTCCACCCCGCCAGCTTGAGTCCCGCCGGGGGCCCCGTCTCTGTCTTGCCGGGAGTCCTCCGCGCCGCCCGCGTATTCCACACCCGGCAGGACTGGAAAAACCGCATTGCGGGGTCGGGGGCTGTCCCTTTGCAGCCCAAAACGATAAAAGTTTTTCATCGCCAATGGAAAAAATGCTGCGTTTTTCCATTAGCCCCGGAATTATTGCTTGACCGGGAATGGGGGCGGAGGTAGAGGGGGGAGCGGAAGCTCGCCTCGTTCCTGCGGTTCCTGGAGTGGACAGTTTGCCCCCCTGCGGATGCGCGTCACGGACCTGGTGACTGCAGTGCCGGTCACGGATTTCCTAATGTCGTTGTAACCTTTTGCAGAAAGGCCCCCCATGCCCCCAGCCCTTCCTCCTCCCCCGCCCGCGCCCCGGTTCGCGGACATCCGCCCCGCTCCCGCCGACAACCCGCACCCCGCCATCGTCGGCGCCTACGTCGAATGGAAGGCGATGCCCTCCCGCCACCTCGCCCTCGCCCGCGACATCCTCGTCTGGCTCCCCCCCGGCTACGACGCGCCCGAAAACGCGGCCGTGCGCTATCCCGTCCTCTACCTTCACGACGGCCGCCAGGTCTTCGACCCCGCCACCTCCACCTGGGGCCACGACTGGCGCATCGACGACGAAGCCCAGCGGCTGATCCCCGCCGGCCGCTGCGCCCCCTTCATCGCCGTGGCCGCCGACTGCACCCCCGACCGCGACTACGAATATTCCCCCGGCCCCGGCGGCGACGCCTATCTGCGCTTCCTCGCCGACGAGCTCAAGCCCGCCGTCGACCGTGCCTTCCGCACCGATCCCGCCCGTTCCGCCATCTGCGGCGCCAGCATGGGGGGGCTCATCAGCCTGTACGCGCTGCTTCGGCGCCCCGACCTCTTCGAGGCCGCCGCCTGCCTCTCCCCTGCCTTCGTCGCCCCGTGGGACGCCCCGATTGCCGCCCTCCTCGACGCCCCCGGCGCCGCCGACCTCCTGGCGCACGTCCGCGTCTACCTCTCCTGCGGCGGCGCGGGCCGGCTCGAGCCTAGGCTCCTGCCCGGGACCCAGGCGGTTTCCGACCGCCTCCTCGCCCGCGGCCTCCCCCCCTCCGCCCACCGCCTCGACCTCGACCCCGCCGCCGACCACAACGAACTCGCCTGGTCCCGCCTCGTCCCCGTCTTCCTCCCCTTCCTCTTTCCCCCCGTCGCCCCTGCCGCCCTCCGTCCCTAGAGCAGTTTCAGAAATAATGTGGCCGCAAGAATGGGGGGTGCGACATCCTGTCGCGCCATTCAATCAAGTCCGAGAGCGCGGCTGGAAGCCGCACCTCCAGAACGGCCCTCCCGGCGGTCGGGCCAAGGGTTTGGCCACACAATTTCTGAAATTGCTCTAAAACACGTTTCCATTCAATGGAAAAGTACCCGAAACATGTTTCCATTGTCTGGAAAATTGCCCAAACATGCTTCCATTCAATGGAAACCTGTTTCGACGAAGCCGACGGAATCGAATGCTGTCGATGATTCCAAATAG
>JAFTAH010000024.1 GCA_017458625.1 Kiritimatiellia bacterium
CACGGCTATATGTATAACAGCACCGCCAGCGAGGAGAAGCCGTTTGTCTATCCTGACGCTACAGGCACGAACCGTGCGGCGGCGCGGCGGGTGGGCGGTCGGCCTTCGGCGAAACGCGCGGCGGCGTAGGCCCCGAGAGGGACAAGCGCGCCGACGGGCCCCTTCGCCAGGACGGCGAGGCCCAGCCACAAGCCCGCCTCCGTGGCGGTGCGGCCGAGGAACAGGGCGCGGATTCCGGCGAGTTCGAGGCCGAGAAGGAGCCCGTCGATCTGGCCCAGGCCGAAGGACAAGGAGCATTGCAGGGACGCGGCCAGCAGCAGGGCGGCGCGGGGTCCGGCCGACGGACCGGCCCAGCGGGCGGCGAGGGACCATACGGCGCGGAGGGCGAGCGTCGCGCCGATCCAGAGCGGCAGGCGCGAGCCGAAATGGGCGGGAAAGACCGATTCGCCGGCCTGGATCAGCCACATCATCAGCGGGGGCTTGTCGGGATAGGGGATGCCGTTGCGGAGGGGCACGAGCCAGGAGCCGCTGGCGGCCATTTCGCGGGCGATGAGGACGAAACGGGCCTCGTCGGGCTCCCACCAGCCGCGGAAGGCCCATTCCAGCCCCCAGAGCGCGAGGGCGAGGAGGGCGCAGAGGACGAGCGCTGCGGCCGAATCGGGATTACAGCGGGAAGGCCTGGGGAAGAGATTTTGCACGGCTGAGGTACCAGCGGACGCCAAGAAGATCCGGGAAAGTTCGGAGAAGACGGCCGAAATTGGAGTATTTGCTGCGGCCTGCGGCGCGGGGATGGTGCCGGACGGGCAGCTGGGCGATTCGGGCGCCGGCGGCGGCGCATAGGGCGGGGAGGAAGCGGTGCATCCCGTCCCAGTAGGCCAGGCCGTCCAGATACTCCCGGCGGAAGGCCTTGAGCGAGCAGCCCGTGTCGCGGACGCCGTCGCGGAGAAGCGCGCGCCGGATGGCCCCGGCCAGGCGGGAGGCGACGCGGCGGGAGAAAGAATCGCGGCGGGTCGCACGCCATCCGCAGATGACGTCGGCGGCCCCGAAGAACGGGGTGCCGTCGAGGGCGGCGACAATGCGCGGCAGGTCCTCCGGGTCGTTCTGGCCATCGGCGTCCATGGTGGCAATTATCGGGGCGCGTGCGGCACGGAATCCCGCGAAAAACGCGGCGGATTGCCCGAGATTGCGCGGGAAGCGGAGGGGCCGGAGGCGGGAATCCGCGGCGGCCGCCGCGCGAAGGAGCGACGGGGTGGCGTCGGTAGAGCCGTCGTCCACGAGAACGGCCTCCCAGTCGGGAGGCATGGCGCGGCGGAGGGCGTCCAGGACGCCGGGTAATGCCTCCGCTTCGTTGTAAACGGGAATGACGACCGAGACGACCGGCCGCTCCGAGGATGCTGGTTTCGATGGGTTCCTATTCATGACAGAGTCCATCATCCCACACGCACATTGCCGCAGGATTGCCCGGCGATGATGTTTTGACAATTCGCCGAAGCAATAGAGTCCGGTCGCGTCCCCTCCCCTTCCCCAAGTGGTCTCGCACGGCGGAAAACATGTTTCCATACAATGGAAGTGTGTTTCGAAGGCGCGGAAAACCGTTTTCCATTGTATGGAAACGTGTTTTGAGCGCGAGATTTGTCAATTACAATAAAACTGTCCCCTTTTTGTCACCGGGCTGTGCGCCACCCCCCTCCCAGAGGGGAGCAAAATCTCTTGCCCCTGTTTTTGCTTGATACATTTCCGTACCCGGCGATATTTTTCTTCCGCGACGGAGAAATCGGCATGAAGTGGCGAAGTGTGGGAGAAACGGCGGCTGCGCGGGGGGAGACAGCGCTGATCGTGAAATCGCTTCTCCTTCCTTTCGTTCTCGCGCTTTTCGCTCTCTCCCTCTCCACCCATGCCGCCGTTTCACCCCTCCAGATCGGTCTTCGCGGACAGAAATGCCAGCTCGTTTCCCACGACACCACCGTTATCGGACTCCGCCTCGGCCTCGCCTGCGATAATGACACCGCCGCCGGTCTCGACCTTGGCCTGGGCTCCCTTGCCCGCCATTTCTCGGGCATCCGACTGAACCTCTGCTCCGTTGCCGAACAGTTCAACGGCGTCTCGGTCGCCTTGATGGATATGTCAGAACACGTCAATGGCGTCGCGATCGCATTTTTTGAGCCCCTCGTGTTTGAGAAGCCGGGAGGGCACGTCTTGTATCAGCAGGTCAACGGCGCCACCGTCGCGTTTTGGGGGGCTTCCAAGGAAGTCAACGGCATCCAGCTCGCCTGCTTCGCGCAATCGGAAACCGTCTGCGGACTCCAAATCGCCACCTTCCAACTCGCCCTCACCCTCAACGGCGCCCAAACCGGCCTGGCCAACCGTTCCGGCACGGTCCACGGCCTTCAGCTCGGACTCTTCAACCTCGCAGACGACCTCTACGGGCTCCAATTCGGCCTGGTCAACCTCACCGAAACCCTCCACGGCGTCCAACTCGGCCTCCTGAACATCGACCGCTCCTCCGACTACCCCTGCCTCCCCCTCCTCCGCGTCGCCTTCTGACCGCCCACACTCCGCCCATCTTCTATCCCAATCATCCCACCCATCCCAGCAAATCCTGTCCCCCCCCCCCCCACACACTGCCCCATGAAAAACTTCCTCCACACCATCTTCGAAACCGCCTGGGGGCCTGCCGCCGCCATGCTCAAGGCCGCCGGATTCATTCTCGTCGTGGGGGTCATTGGCTGCCTGTTCCAGAATGTCGTACGCGACGACATCCTTGGCCTGGTCCTGGCCATTCTGGTGATGCCGATCTGGATTCTCACCCTCGCGCTGGCCCTTGCCGCCTTCCTCCGCTCGCTCTGGAAACGATGCTGGCGACGCGCCGCCGCCCAATTGGGCCTATGCCTGGCCGCCTTCTTCGCCATCTTCATCGCAGGTGCCCTCTTTGCCACCGGCATCTATCCACTCGTCTCCCATTACGCCTTCGGCACGCCCCCCGCCCGCTTCCACCGGATACCTTTGCCCGATCCGCCCCCCCTCTCCTCGGACCCCGCCCAAAGAGGGACAGACCCTGTTGGGCAGGAAGACGTGGGCCACTGCCCCTAGAATTCTAGATTTCTAGGTTTCTAGAGGGACTAGAAAAGCTAGAAAGGCTAGAAAAAGGCCCCCAAAAGGGGGCCTTTGGCTTTTCGGGGCCGGGGTTATTCCGGCTTGGGGGGACGGGGCATTCATTGTGGATGGCGGAGGGGGTGCCGGCGGGCTTGCGGTAGGGGGTGGTGAGGTAGACGTGCTTGATCCAGGCGCTGAAGAACTCGTTGCGGTTGGCGCGCCAGGTGTTGGGGGTGTCGGGGGAGAAGTGGGCGGGGGGGGGCACGTCGGCGCGGCCGGTGTCGCGGGCGGCCTCGGCGAGGAGGCGTCCGGAGTTGTATTCCTGGTGGCCGAGGTGCATGGTGATCTGGACACGAGGGGGCAGGCTATTAGGATGCCGGAAAATTATTGGGAAATTCGCTTGTTTTCGAGGGGGGCGGGATTGGGGGGGGATACACCACGAGAAGCGAAAAAGATTGTCCATAGGCGGCGGGGCAGGGTCAGGCCGAAAGCCCGGGCGCGGAGGGAGAGGAATCTGGCGGGTGCGGCTCCGGCGGGCCGCGACTTCACCGCAGGTCGTCGCGGACGAAATGCGTGCCAGCCCACGGCTCGTCGAGCGGCTGCGGCGGCACGGCGGCCTGGCCGCGCAGCAGCCGGGCCATGTTGCGGGCGAGCGCGCGCATGGTCTGCATGCCTTCGGCATCGAAGGCGGCATCGCCGGGCGCGCGGCCGTAGACGATGTTCCAGTACTGCGAGGTGGCCAGGGGCATGTGGAGCATCTGGAACGGCATCTGGAGGGTCTGGAACGCCGCCGTGGCCCCGCCGCGACGGCAGACCGCCACCGCCGCCGCCGGCTTGCCTTTCACGATGGCGGAACCTGCGTAGCAGATGCGTTGCAGCACGGCGAGCAGCGCCCCGTTGGGCTGGCCGTAGTAGACGGGCGAGCCGACCACGAAGCCGTCGGCGTCGTGCAGCTTTTCGAGGATTCGGTTGCAGGTGTCGTCGTCAAAGGCGCACCGCCCGAGTCCGCGCGCATGGCACTGTCCGCACGCGATGCAACCCCGCACGGGCTTGATTCCGAGCTGCACGATTTCCGCGCCGATGCCATTGCCGCGCAGCGTCTTGGCAATTTCGTCGAGAGCGAGATAGGTATTCCCCTGGGCGTGGGGACTGCCGTTGAGAAGAAGTACGTTCATGGGTGGATTCCTTGGGTGGGGTTCGGGAGGGAGGCCAATGGGTTAGAGGTGATGAAGCAAGATGTCAAGACTGTTCCTTTTTCATGGGAGAGGGGAGGGCGAGGCGGGCGCGGGCGAGGAGGGGACTGGCCATGGCACAAAATGGGCCGAAATAGTTCATGCGCGGGGGGGTAAGGCTCTGAACCTTAGCATGAGGGCTTGGCGTATTCAAGCGTTCATTGTTACACCGCAAGAGCCGCAAGAGCATGGGGGCATCTGGGTTATTTGCAACCTCGCTCAAGAGCCATTCCGGGATAGATGCAAACGCCCGGCAGGCCTGGTAGGGGCCAACCGCCGGGCGGCCCGTGTGCCAGGGCAGTTGCAGGAATTGTCCAGCCGAATCCCTTGGGCTCGGCCCGACCGGCGGTCGGGCACTGTCGGGAACGCCTTTCTGGCGAGGAGCCGGAAACTGAAGGATCAACGGGACAAAAAGCGACTCCACGCAACCCAGATGTTTCCTCTTTTGCAAACAACCCAGATGCGCCCGTTGCCTGGTTGGGTTAGGTTTGGAGCTTGACGCAGGGGGGGGCGGGCGGAGAGGATACGGGCCAACACGAAAGGGTCAACATGGCGAAGAGCATCGAGATTGTCGCGAGAGGGGTTTGCGTGCAGGCGGGCAAGGTCCTGGTCTGCCGGAGCGTGAAGCACGGGCACCACTACCTGCCGGGAGGCCATGTCGAATGGGGCGAGACCTCCCCCGAGGCGCTCCGCCGGGAATGGCTGGAGGAGCTGAAGGTGCCCTGCGAGGTGGGCGACTTCCTGGGGGTGCTGGAGCAGACGTACGGGCTGGCTGGCGAGCGAGTCGCGGAAATCTCCCTGGTGTTCCGGGTCGACTGCCCCGCGCTGTCGGCGAGCCGGGCCGACACGGCCGAGCCCGACAACATCGACTTCGCCTGGGTGCCGGTGGAGCAACTGGACTCCGTCCGCCTCCTGCCAGCCGCCATCCGCAAGGCCATTCCCGCCTGGGTCGCCAGTCCCGGCCATGCCGCCGCCTACCTGCAGGGGCAGGGCGAGGAAGTCTAGTGTCCTGAATTCAAAATTCCTTGTCCAAACTTGCCCTGATGTTCCCCTACGTCGTTGCCGGATTTCGACGCAGGAAACTGCGCCTTCAATCCGGCGCCTCGTCGGGAAACACCATGCCGTCGTTTGAACAAGTTTTTA
>JAFTAH010000125.1 GCA_017458625.1 Kiritimatiellia bacterium
CCTCGAACGCAACCCCGTCCTGCTCAACAATCTCGCCCACGTCCTGGCCGAAAAGGATGTCGCCAACGCCGACCAGGCTATCCTGCTCGTCGACGAGGCCATCAAGCGCGACCCCTCCCAGCCCCGCTTCCTCAACACCCGCGCCTCCATCCTGCTGGCCGCCGGACGCCCCGTCGAAGCCCTCCCCGACATGCAGAAGCGCTTCCGCGCCGGCCTGCTCACCTGGAACGAGTACATCCTGCTTGCCGACATCTATCGTGCCCTGGGCGACCCCGCCCATGTCGCCTCCACCATCAAGAAGGCCCGCCTCACCCTGCAGACCCCGCCCCCGCGTCCCGCCCAATCCCACGTCATCTCCCTCGAACTCTACGCCTCCGGCCAATAGGCCCTCCCCAATCATTAGCCAACCAGGGGAAATGACGACTTTGGGTGAAAACAAGCTGGACATATCTAACCGATAAGGTTAGAGTAATGTCCATCATGAAAACACGGCACGAAAAGCGGAAAACGAGGTACGAGGTCGAGGTGGCGGGCAACGGGAGGGTCACCGCGCACGGCGGGGTGTTGCTCATCGACCAAATGGCACGGGAACTGGGGCTCTGGAAGACCATCTCGGGTCTGGCGGCCATCGACCCGCGGCGGCGCAAGGGCGCCGGATATGAGCCGCTCGCCCTGGTCAGCCAATTGATTTTCACATTGGTCTCGGACGGTTGCTCGCTGGCCGATGCCGAGCGTCTCGGACAGGATCCCGTGCTACTCGAGTCGGTCGGCCTGTCCACGGCGGCCGACGCGTCCACCCTGAGCGTGTGGCTGGGCAACGCGACGGAAGCAGGCATCCTGGCGATGTGCGAGGCCAATTCGTGGCTGGTCCGCGAAATCCTGTCGCGCTGCCGCCCCAACCGCATCCTTCACGCGGGGGAATTGGAGGGATGGTTCGACGACACCGAAATCGAGGTTTTCGGCCCCCACATCGGGGGGGCGCGCCGCAACTACAACGGCGACCTCGCGCTCTCCTGGCAGACGATTTGGATCGGTCCCCTGCTGCTCGACCAGGAGCTGGGCGGCTTCCGGGACGTTGCGGAATGCCAACGCGCGTTCCTCGACGAGCATGCCGACGTCTGGGAGGGGCGCAAGTGCCACTTCTACGCCGACAGCGGGAGCAGCGAAGCCCCGCTGCTCCAGCATCTCTCCGAAGCGGGCTTCACGACCTGGAGCGTAAGCTACAACCGATGGATGCCCAAACTCGAGGAACTGGCCTGCGCCCTCCCGGAGAGCGACTGGCAAGACCCCACCGAGCGCAACGGCGCGACCGAGACCTACGCCTGGGTCAAGCACGCGCCCGGCGAGCTGGGGGTTCCGCGGCGGTTCGCGGCGTGCCGGTGGAAACCCGCCGGCGAAATGTTCTGGCACTACGCGTTCGTGGCGTGCGAGTCGAAGTCGGCGCGCAGTCCCCGCGAAGTCTTCGAGCGGCACCGCCTCAAGGGGGACTTCGAGCGGCACTTCAGCGAAGTGCTCACCGACCTCGACCTGCACCACCCGCCGTGTCTGGCGCTCAACGCCAACCGCATGTTCTACGCCATCGCGGCCCTCGCCCACAACCTGCTGCAAGCCCTCAAGCTGTTGCGGCTTGGCGACGAAGCCCAGACATGGCGCAACCGCACCATCATTCGCAACGTGATCACCGTCCCCGCCACTCAGGTCAGCCACGCCAACCGGCTGCGCCTGAAGATCTGCGTGCCGGCCGGTCTCCTCCGCTGGTGGCGCCTCTTCGTGCAAAACCACCTTCCGAAGAGGAAACGCGGCGAGCGGCCCGTCGAGGATGTCGCTCCGCCCCCTTCCGACTGACCCCTTCCCCATCGCGACGGACGCC
>JAFTAH010000126.1 GCA_017458625.1 Kiritimatiellia bacterium
ATGACGATCGAGGGCAGGGCCCGGCAGCGGTTGAAGGCGCTGTCGGCGATGTTGGTGACCGTGGAGGGGATGGAGACGTTGGTGATGCAGCCGCATTCGCAGAAGGCGCTGCGGCCGATGCTTTCCACGCCTTCGGGAATGACCGCGTCCGCCAGGCGGCAACCGTAGAACATGCCCTCGCCCAGGACCTTGAGGCGGCGGGAGATGGTCACTTTTTCCAGGGCACCGCAATTCCAGAAGAGGGAGCTTCCGACGGACTCCACGCCATCGCCCATGTCCACCGTTTTCAGGGCTCCGCAGCTTTCGAAGGCACCGTCGCCGATGCTTTTCAGGGAGGAGGGAAACTCCGCCTCCACGAGCTGCCTGCAGGCGTAGAATGCGTGGACGCCGATATTCGTCAGGCCGTTGCCGAAACGGACGGTCTGGATGCGGTCGCAGAGCTTGAAGGCTTCGGGGGCGATGTTGCGGAGGCTGTCGGGCAGCATCACCGCCGTGATGGATTTGTTGCCGTAGAAGGCGCGTTCGCCGATTTCCGTGACCGCGAGGCCGTCGATGGAAGCGGGGACGACGAGGTCCCCTTCGGCGGGGTCGGCCCCGGTGATGGTGGCGCAGTCGCCGTGCCGTTCAAAGGACCACGCGACGCCGGAGGGCTCCGCGACCGCGACGGGGCAATCGCCAAAGCGGACGCCGTCGAAACGGAGCACGAGGGTGCCGTCCGAGAGGGCGGTGAAAAGGCCGTCGGCATGGGTACCGGCGGAGTCTTCGGTCCATTCCAGGGCGCCGTCCGGCAGGGCGAAGGCCTCGGCGGGTTCGCAGGCGAGGGAGATTTTGGAAGCGTCGAAGGAGACGCCGACGGGGGTCCAGTCCACCCGGAAGGGGACTTTGGCGCCGGGAGCGGCGCGGGAGCGGCCGACGGAGAGTGTGCAGACGGGGCCCCGGACCTCCCACGAGAGGGGCTGGAAACCTTCGGCCTCGGCGGTGAGGACGGCGGAGTCGCCGGAACCGGAGAGGGTCGCCGGGAGGCGGATTTCGGCGGTGCGCTTGCCGTCCTGGAACACGACGTCCCCTTTGGGGACGAAGCCGGGGTTGGAGGAGGAGACCGTCACGGGCACCTCCCCGTCCGGCAACAGGCGTTCGATGGTGAAGGAGAGCGTCTTCGCGGCCGAGTTCACGGGAATCACGTCGCCGTCGAGGAGCCGGAGGCGGGTTTCGTCGAGTTCCAAGGTGAAGTTGTCGAAGTAGGTCTGGCGCTTGTCTGCGTCCTCCTGGCTCGGGTCGTCCGCGTACTGGTTGGCGGAGGCCAGGCGGAAGCCGTCGACGAAGGCCGAGCGGACGGGCAGGTTGGTGGCGAAGACCTTGGCGGGGTTGTCGCGGGCGGTGGCGGTAACGCGGAGGGTCACGGCGTCCAATGGGGTGAAGGTCCAGCGCATGGGATAAAGGCCGAACGCGTTGAGCACGGCGTGGTTGGTTGCCCCGTTGAGGGAGATGTGGCCGGGGTAGTTCCCGTGGTTGACCACGACCATCTCGCTCTCCGCGTAGCCTCTGCCCAGCAGCACGGCAAAGCCCTTGCGCGCGCCCTCCGCGTTGCTGTCCCAGTTCACCGCCATCTCCAGGGAAAACGTCTCCCCGACCCCCAGCGGGCGCACGAAGCTCCGCGTCGTCCAGATTTCGGCATGGCCCTTGCCCACGATGCCGATGGCTTTCTTCTTGCCGGCCCACGTGCCCAGAAACCCGTTGGCGGAGGGATCCCAGGCGCCGCAGCCGACCCAGTCCCCGGGGCGGACGCCCTTGCCCCAGCTGACGAGCCAGGCGCCGAAACCGGAACCGGGATTCGTGTCCGTTTCGACGTCCCCCGCGTAGTTGGCGGCGGAGTCGGAGAAGATGACGGCGTGGGAGGGGGCGGCGCAAGCAAACGCGGCGGCGGCCAGGAG
>JAFTAH010000025.1 GCA_017458625.1 Kiritimatiellia bacterium
CCTCGGCGGCGGCGGCGGCCTCGGCGGTGACGCGCTGGAGTTCGGCTTCGAGGGTCTGGCGGCGTTCCTCGGTCTGGCGGGCTTCCTCCTCGGCGGCGAGGCGGGCCTGGCGTTCGGCGTCCTGGCGAGCCTGCCACTCCTCTTCGAGGCGGGCGCGTTCGGCGGCATCGGCGTCGGCGCGCTGCTGGGCGGCGAGGGCGGCGGCGGCGGCCTCGGCCTCGCGCCGCTTGAGCTCCTCTTCGAGGAGTTCGCGCTGCTGTTCGACCTCGGCGGTACGCCTTTCGGCCTCCTCGCGGGCCTGCTGTTCGGCGTCGCGGCGGGCCTGGAGGTCGGCTTCCCACTGGGCGCGGCGCTGGGCCTCCTCGGCCTCGCGCTGGCGAGCGGCCTCGGCATCGGCCTGGGCTTGTAGCTCGCGGCGGTGGAGTTCCTCCTCGAGGGCGGCGCGCTGCTGTTCGGTTTCGCGGACGCGGGCCTCGGCCTGTTCGCGGGCGGCGCGTTCGGCGGCCTGGGCGGCCTGCTGTTCGGCCTCCCACTGGGCGCGGGCGGCGGCCTCGGCCTGGTGGCGCTGCTCGGCCTCGGCGGCCTCGACGCGGGCCTGTTCCTCGCGGCGATGGAGTTCCTCCTCAAGGGCGGCGCGCTGCTGTTCGGTTTCGCGGACGCGGGCTTCGGCCTGTTCGCGGGCGGCGCGTTCGGCCTCCTCGCGGGCCTGACGTTCGGCGGATTCGCGCTCATGGGCTTCGGCCTGGGCATGGGCGCGGCGTTCGGCCTCGGCCTTGGCGAGGCGGGCGGCCTCGGAGACCTGGGCGAGGGTGGCCTCGAGTTCGGCGCGCTTGCGTTCGGTGTCCTCGGCGAGCTTTTCGGCGGCCTGGCGGGCGCTATGCTCGGCGGCCTCGCGGGCTTCCTGGGCCTGGCGTTCGGCGGCGAGGCGGGCGGCGTCCTCGGCGGCGCGCTTTTCGGCGGCGGCCTGGGCGGCGGCGGCGGCCTGCTTGCGTTCCTCGACCTCCTTTTCGAGGAGCTGGCGGCGTTCCTCGATTTCGCGGACGAGGGCCTCGGCCTCCTCGCGGGCGGCATGTTCGGCGGCCTCGCGGGCTTCCTGGGCCTGGCGTTCGGCGGCGAGGCGGGCGGCAGCCTCGGCGGCGCGCTTTTCGGCGGCGGCGGCCTCGGCCTTCTGCTGGGCTTCGAGGGCGCGGAGCTCCTGTTCGAGGGCGGCGTAGCGCTTTTCGGCGGCGGCGGCCTCCTGGTTCCAGAGCTTCTCGATCCGTTCGCGCTCGGCCTGGGCGGCGGCCTTTTCGGCCTCGAGCTCCTGGGCGAGGGCCTGGCGTTCCTGCTCGATCTGGGCGAGCTTCTGCTCGGCCTCCTCGCGGGCGAGGCGCTCCTTCTCCTGCTGTTGGCGGAACTGTTTTTCGAGCCGGCGGCGATTCTGTTCGGCGGCCTGGGCGCGCTGCTCGGCCTCGCGGCGGGCGGCCTTTTCCTCCTCCTGGCGGGCGCGTTCCTCGGCCTTCTGAAGTTCGGCGAGCTCGCGTTCCATGGCGGCACGGCGCTGGGCGGCGCGCTGGGCGACCTCGCGGGCGATTTCCGTAGGGGTCTTGGGCTTCTGGCGGCGCGAGGAACCCGTGCCGAAGGCGGGGACGGGGACGGGGGGGGCATCGGCCTCGCGGGCCTCGGGCGCGACGGCCATGAGGCCGGTGGCCATTGGCGCGACCTCTTCGTCTGCGGGGGCCAAGGCCTCTTCCGGAACGGCGTTGTCGTCGCCCCCGGCAAGGCCAACCTCGGCCGGGTTGGCGGCAGCTTCCGATTCCTCGGGGGCAGGGATCTCCGCCGCCTCCTGGGGGAGGGGAGAGGCGTTGGCCTCGCCGCTGACGTCGGCTAGGTCGTCCACGCCTTCAGCTGCGGCAAAGTCGAAGGCGGGTTGCGTGGGGGAATCGGTGTCGGGCGCGAACGGGGACGGCTCCAGGTCCGCGCTGCTGGCGGCCATCTCCTCCTGGCCGAGGGGCCGCGGCTCCGAATGCGTGGGGGGCGGGTCGGCGTGCGATGGATGGAATGGCGAGGCGGCCTCCTCGTCGTCCTTCTTGCCGAAAAGCTTGCCGAAGATCCCCTTGCCGCGGCCATGGGAGGCGTGGCGACGTTGCTGATAGTGCTCCATGTAGGCGTCCACGTACGGGGCGGGGTCGAGGCCCAGATACTCGCAATACAGGCGGTAGAAGCCTTTCGCGTAGGTGGGGGCGATCAGCGCCCGGTAGTTGTCGGCCTCGAGGGCCTCCACGATGGTGGGCTTGAGGTGGGTGGTGACGGCGACCTGCGCCACCGACCGGCCCATTCGTTCCCTGGCTGCCCTCAGCTCCTGACCTTTTGCATTCATCGCACGTAATTCCGAAAAACCTGCTCGCGTGGACGGGCGTACCCGATTCCGGCCTGACCTCAAACGCGTTTCTCTTCCCTAGCCCCTTTCGCACCATTTCTCAAGTGTTTTTTTGCCGGGAGGAAAGATTTTTCATGGTTCTTCCCGCCTTTGCACGAAGTCTGCGTGCATGGTTTCCAAGCCAATGGAAACAGGTTCTTGTCCTTTTGAGGCCTCTTGGCGTCGGCAAGGCTTCGCTCGTGGGGGTCCTGCGGGCAAGAGCAGACTCGCGGTCGCCCGGCGCCCGGACGGGCTTGGACTGGCATTCATTCGGGCAGGGGATGGACGCAAGTTCCGATTCCCGAAGATCCGCCCTACTCGCTTTTTTGAGATTCGGCGGCGGATAGATGTTGACATTTGCCGGATTTTTGGTAGAAGCGAAGCGTTTTCATCCAATCCCAAGAAGGAAGAGGTGTTGTCATGTCCATGAGTCGCACGTTGAAATCCGCCACCAAGGTGGCCACCAAGCGGAATGTCCTCAAGCGTTTCGAGCGCGTCGAAGTCCTGAAGGCCGCCGGGAAGTGGAAGGAAGGCGATCGCGGTCGCGGTCTGCCCAAGACCAAGCCCCCCGTGTGAACTTCCAGCATCCCGCGTTTCCCATCCGGCTCTCCCCAGGGCCGGTTTTTTTGTTGCCGCGCGCGGTCGGTCATGCGGTCTTGCGGCGGTGTTGCGGCTTGCGGGGCAGGGAGGGACGTGCTATGGTTGGGGCAGCCGACCCAGGCAGGATCAGGATATGGCGATGAACAGACTTCTTTTGTGGATTGCGGCTGCGGCAGGCGTGGCGGTCATGCTCGCGGGGTGCCATCGCAAGCCGGCGGAACCGCTGATTCTCGTGACGGATCCCCACTATCCCCCCTATGCCTTCATGGCGGGCGATCAGGTGCTTGGTGCCGACATTGCCCTGGCCCGCGAGATTGCCAATGCCCTGGGACGCCCTCTGGCCGTTCGGGCCCTCCGCTTTGACGAGGTGATCCCCACCTTGATCGACGGGACGATGGAGCTGGCCATCGCCGCGCTTCCCTTCACGTCCGAGGAAACTTCGTCCGTCGCCTTCTCCACGCCCTACGGGCAGACCGACCTGGTGCTGCTGCGCCGGACCGGCGACACGTCCATCGTCGACCGGGCCTCGCTTGACGGCCGTCGCGTGGGGGCGATTGCGGGTTCCACGGCCGAGGCGTTCCTGCGCGAATCCTGCCTGTTGAATCCGGTGCCCTGCGACTCCGTCGCCGGAGCGCTGGCCGCCCTTGAGGGGGGAGAACTCGATGCCATGCTGATGGAGCGTAGCCTGTCCGCCCTGCTGCTGGCGGAACGCCCTGCGCTGGAACTGCTCCCCGCCTCCTTGCAGACCGAAAGCCTGGCCGTGGCCGTGCCCCAGGGGAATGACGACCTGCTCGCCACGGTGAACGAGGTGATTGCCCGGTTGGCGGACGAAGGGGCCTATTCCCGCTTCCGCGCAGAAGCCGAGGCCCGCTTTGGCGAGCTACACGCCGCCGCCCTCGCCGCCCGCCGCGCGGAAGCCGAAATCGAGGAACAGGCCCCTCTCGCCGCTGTCATGGCCGAGCTCGACCAGGCCCAGGAAGGTCTGCAATGATGTCGAATGACCCCGCCGCCGTTCACCTCCTGAACTTCGACAGGCCATTCCCAAACAACCAACGAAAGGTCCAAGAATGAAGAAACTGTTTGCCCTGACTGCCCTGCTGGCGACCGCCCTCATGCTGTCCGCCTGCTGCGAAAAGAAGGACGCCGCCCCCGCCGAAGACGCCAACGTCTCCGACACGACCGCCGCCGTCGCCGACTCCGTCGCGGATACCGCGTCTGCCGCCGTCGATGCCACCGCCGAAGCCGTTGGCTCCGCGTACGAGGCGACGAAGGAAGCCGCCGGCGAGGCCATCGATGCCACCAAGAACGTGGCGTCGGACGCTGCCGAGGCGACGAAGGAAGCGGCGGCCAAGGCCGTGGATGCGACCAAGTCCTTCGCCTCCGGCGTGGCGGATGCCGTCGGGGGGGCGGCCTCTTCCCTCAAGGATGCCGTGACGCCGGACGGCGAGTAGTTCCGCTCGCGCTCAGCGCCAGGAAAGGCCGGGCCTCGCGCCCGGCCTTTCTGCTTTCCAGGCCCCCCCTTCCGCTGCCCCTGTGCGGATGGAGACGGAGAACATGCAACAGGTCTTCGCGGGGCCCGTCGCTCCAGGGGAAAAAGGGCAAAAAAGCCTTGTTTTGACGTAAACTCACCCGGAATCTGGATGCGCGAAGGCGTCCCTGCGCGACCAGCGGGGGCGTTCGAGTCATCACGGGCGACCTCAAGTGCCATGAAAACCTGGTGGACACTGTTTTCTCCTTGGCGTATGGTCTTGCCCACGAAAGGGCACCGATGCGGGAGCGTGCAGGATGAAGATTATAGATGACAACTTGTTGGATAGCCTAGCCGCGGAGGCCAGGCGGTCACCTCGATTGCGGATGAACTACAACTTCCACCAAAGCCTGGACGACAAGTGTCATCGCTTTCTCAACGCCATGGAGGTGGGCACCCGGATTCCGATTCACCACCATCCCACCAAGGCGGAAACCTTTGTCATCTTGAAAGGCAAGGTTCGCGTGTCCATCTACAACGACGATGGAGAGGTGGTGGAATCCTGTACCATCAGCCATGCCGACGGCGTTTATGGCGTCGACATTCCCCAGAACACCTGGCATGGGCTAGACTGTCTGGAGCCGAGTGTGCTGCTGGAATGCAAGGAAGGCCCGTTCATCGACCATGAGACGGATGGCATTTGGCACCCGCGCCCATGAAGTTTCGGCATTTTTGACTCGTTCTGGGGAGACGGCAGGGGTAGATTGTCGGGCGACACGCTTTGTGTAGCCTTGGTCTTATGTCCCGCCCCATCATTCTCATTGTCGACGACGAAAAGAACACCCGCGATGGTCTTGCCCGCGCGCTGGCCGGGGCCTATGCCGTCGCCACGGCCGAAAACGGGCTGAGGGCGCTGGAATGGCTGAAGAGCCACACCGCCGATGTCGTCCTTTCCGACCTCCGGATGCCGGGCATGGGCGGGATGGACCTGCTCGACGCGCTGCTGGCGCTGCCCTCCAAGCCGATAGTGATCCTGCTCACTGCGTACGGGTCGGTCGAGACGGCGGTCGAGGCGATGAAGCGCGGGGCCTACGACTTCCTGGAAAAGCCGGTCAACCTCGACCGGCTGGACCTGCTGGTCGAACGCGCTGTGGCCCAGCGGTCGCTGGGGGCGGAAAACCGCCGTCTGAAGGCGGCCCTTGACGGACATTTCGGCTCCGACACGTTCATTGGGCGTTCCGCCGCCATGGCCGCCGTGATGGACACGGTGCGGCAGGTGGCGCCCGTGAACGCAACGGTGCTCGTCCAGGGCGAGAGCGGGACGGGCAAGGAGCTCATTGCCCATGCGATTCATCAGCTGTCGCCGCGGGCATCGCGGCCGTTCGTGGCGGTCCACTGCGCGGCGCTGTCGCCGACGTTGCTGGAAAGCGAGCTGTTCGGGCACGAGAAGGGGGCCTTCACGGGGGCGACGGAGCTGCGCAAGGGGCGGTTCGAGCTGGCTAGCGGCGGGACCCTGTTCCTGGATGAAATCGGGGAAATCTCGCCGGAAGTGCAGGTGAAGATTCTGCGCGTGCTGGAGACCCGCGACTTCGAGCGCGTGGGCGGCACCGAGACCATCCATGCCGATGTCCGGCTGGTGGCGGCCACCAACCGGGATCTGCGGGCGATGGTGGCGGCGGGGACGTTCCGCGAAGACCTTTTCTACCGGCTCTACGTGGTGAACATCGAGCTGCCGCCCTTGCGGGCCCGGGAAGGCGACATCCCGCTGCTGGCCCGCCACTACCTTGCGCATTTTGCTGCCGAATACGGGCGCGAGGTCAAGACCATTGCCTCGGACGCCATGGACGCCCTTTGTGCCTACGCCTGGCCGGGGAACGTCCGCGAACTCCGGAATGCCCTTGAACGCATGGTCGTGCTGGCCACCTCCAATACCCTGACCCTCCGCGATCTGCCGGCGGCCATTCGGACGCCAGCGCCCGCCCCGCAGGCGGTGGCGGCAGCTCCCGGGCCAGTCCCTGGCGTTTCGACCGCTGGCGAGCGCTTGGCCGCGTTGCCTCCCCGGACCCTCACCCGCGACGAGCTTGAAGCGGCATTGGCCGTCGCTGGGGGCAATCGGGCGCGTGCGGCCCGGAACCTCGGCATCTCCCGCCGGACGCTCTACCGCAAGTTGGAAGAGCTGGGGATTCCGGCGAAGCCGCGGCAGCGGTCATGAAGTGCTTGCAAAGGCGGTGAAGGGGGAGGGAGGCAAGGATTCCTAGGGTTCTGGATGATAAAAACTTGTTCAAACGACGGCATGGTGTTTCCCGACGAGGCGCCGGATTGAAGGCGCAGTTTCCTGCGTCGAAATCCGGCAACGACGTGGGGGAACATCAGGGCAAGTTTGGACAAGGAATTTTGAATTC
>JAFTAH010000127.1 GCA_017458625.1 Kiritimatiellia bacterium
CGAAGTCCAACAACGTGCCGTCCCGGAAGCGACGTTTCGGGGGCCTCAAATCCCCCCGCTCGGGACAGATTCGCGCAAAATCACGGGAAAACGGCCTCGTTCACCCCCATTTGGATAGTCCCAGAGACTGGGAAAGTTCTAAACAGGCTACTTTCGGGCGAATTGGCCGGGCATCCGGCGCGCCGGGCGGGCGGGGAATACGGGACGCCCAAGGCGGGGGAAAGCACGTTGTTTCCCGACGTGTTGCTCTTCGGCGACGCAAAGGAACGGTTGATTCTCCAAGGCTGGGAACTCAAAATGCCGGAAACGCCGGTGGACGATGCAGCGTTGCTGGCGAATGCCGCCGCGAAGGCGGAACGGATGGGCACGGGGTCGTTTCTGGTCTGGAACGGGCGCAGCGCGGTGTTGCACGCGGCGACGGAGAATGGACAATGGAAAGAGGTCGCGCGGTGGACTGACGCCGAATTGGATTCGCGGGCGGCGATGGCCCGGCATCCCGAGATTTGGAAGAAAACGCTGCGGGCCATTCTGGACCATTTGACGGGGTTTTTCGCCGGGGGGTGCGGCACGGGACATCTTGATGCGCAAGGCCAGCTGGATTTCGTGCTGGAGCGGGTGTTGGCGGCGTTGCGGGATCCCATTGCCGCGGAATTGAAGCGATGCTACGCAGGAATCCGGGCGTTTCGGACAGCGGTGGATTCATGGTGGCTCGACGTCCGTGGGGAACATCCGGAGGCGAACGGCGCTGGGCACGAGGCGGCGCTGGAGGTCAAAACGGAGGAAACCGCTTGCCACTGGGCAATTCGGGTGCTGTTCGCCCACTACATGAAGACTGCCGAAAGAGATGCGTGGGACATCGACCGGTTCGGACCGGGAAGTTCCCAGCCGGAAGCCGAGAAGTTTTTCGACGCGCTTTCCGAAAAACACGATTACGCCCACTTGCTGCATTCACGGGCAGATTTGCCTCCGTTGTCGGAAGAGGCATGGCGCGTGGTTTCCGAGTTCAACGAAACGCTTGCGCGGGTCCGGTTGTCGGAAATCACGCCGGCGGTGCTGCACGCCATGCTCGGGCGGTTGGGAGAGAAAGAACGCCGGAAGGCGTTCGGGCAGTTCGCGACGCCACGGCGGCTGGCGGACTTGCTGGTCCGTTTTGTTCTGGACGACGCGGAAAACGACGTGGTTTTGGACCCTTGTTGCGGCACGGGAACGCTGGCCCGGGCTTCCATGGATGCTCGAATGCAGTTGGGTGTTTCCGAGGCTCGGTGTCTCCAAACCACGTGGGCATCGGACCGATTCCGTGGCCCCTTGCCGTTCGCTACACTGGCAATGTCTTCGGCGGGGACGGCAAAGGAAATCGTCAGGGTGTTCCAGGGGGACGTTCTCGGCTTGGCCTGCGGAGAACGCATTGCGTTCCGCGACCCCAGAACGGGAGCCGAACGGACGGAAACGTTACCGGAATTCACGGTCATCTTGAGCAACCCGCCGTTCATCCGTTTCGAGCATTGGCAAGACAACTATGCGGAGAATTCACAGGTTGTCGGACAGGCTGTCGCCTTGGCGAAAAACCTGCGCTCGGATTTTCTGGTGCCTGTTGTGCTGCATCTCGCCGACTTGCTGAAACCGGGCGGAATGATGGGACTCGTTTTGCCCAACGCCTGGCTGGGGACGGTTTGGGCAAAGGCATTCCGGGACGAACTGATGCGCCGATTCTGGATTCGGGATGTCGTGGGGAGCTTGGCGGGGAGGTGGTTCGGCGAGGCCAAGGTTGTCGCCAATCTGGTTGTGCTCCAAAAGAAAGGAAACGGCGCTTCGGGCGGTGACTTCACCCGTTTTTCGCTGACTCAAAAGCCTTTGGCGGAGTGGAGCGAAACCGACGCGGAACAGATTGGCGCACGAATCATGGGGGCGCAACGGGATTGCAGGGACGGGTTGGTTTCGGTTTGTACACAGAGCGTGGAAACCATGTCCATGCTGGACGAGATGGGATTGGCGTGGACGGCGGCTTTCGTGCCGTTGGATTGGCTGGGGGAAAGCCGGGCAAAACTCGTTTCCGCCAACCACCACTTTGACATTGCGCGCGGTGAACGGCGGGGCTGGGACGCCCTGTTTTATCCGGGAGAGAAAGAGGCGCAAGGCATCGAAGCGGAATTCCTTGCCCCGGTCGTGAAAACGGCCGCGACGGTGGAAACGCTGGTGGCCCGTCCGGACGGAACTGCATTTTGCTGTGGAATCCCGATGGACGAGTTGCTACGGACGGGCCGCAACGGTGCGCTGGCGTGGATTCGCCGTTTCGAGCGGGAGCAAAATGGAACGGGGCGCCCTTTGCCGGATGTGCTGGCCCGCGCGAACCGACAGTGGTACGAGATGTCAGCAGATACCAAAGCCGACTTGGCCGTATCCATGAATCCCGGCGAGCGGTTGTTTTTCATGCGGATGGAAGAGCCCACGTTCGTCAACCAACGGCTCATCCGTCTGACAAGGAAGTCCGGAGGGGCGGATTTGATGCTGTGCCAAGCGTTGCTGTGTTCGCTCGCGGGGTGTTTCTTCCTGGAGGCGCTGGGGTTTGGCCGTGGCGAGGGCGTGTTGGATTTGAACGCCACGAAATTGAAAAACAGGTTGCCCATGTGGGATCCCGAAGCCATCAGCCCCGATGGCGCGGCGGCCATCCTCCGAGCTTTCCGGCGACTGGAACAACGTCCTGTCAAAACCTTTTCCGAAGAATGCCGTGCCGCCGACCGCCAGGAATTCGAGCAAACGGTTTTGGATGCTGTGGGCTGTGCCCATTTGCACGGGAAGATTTTGGACGCTGTTTCACGCCTCCATGAAATCCGCCTGGCACCGGTAAACAGGCGATGAGGACGGGGAAGCAGAAGGCAATGCTACTGTCCACAGATTACCGGCAGCACGGATATGTGCAGGTTTCCGTATTGCCCGGCTCGGTGGAGGTGGTTTCTCCAGGTGCGCTTTACGACGGGCTCACCAGGGATGAGATGCTGTCGGGGAAGAGCAAATTGCGCAATCCCGTGCTCGCCGACGTCTTCCACAAGATGGGAATTATCGAGAAGTGGGGGACGGGACTTCCGCGCATCTTTGCCCGTTGTGCAAGGGCCGGAGTTCCCGAGCCGCGAGTCGTCGTGGGCGGCAGCACGGTGTCCATCGTGTTTACGCGCCCGGGGAGTGCTACCCAAGAAACGGAATTGACTACCCAAGAAACAGTCAAAACTGCCCAAGAAATTATTGCTTCTGCCCAAGAAACTACCCAAGAAACCAATTTTACCACTCCAGAAACGGGTGCGTCGGCAACGCAAAAGGTTCTGGATGCTTTGGGACGCAATCCAACGCTCACGCTTGCCGAACTCGCGAAAGAGCTTGGAATGACCCGCGACGGGGTCAAATACCACGTCAACCTGTTGAAGAAGAAGGTTGGACTTCGCCATGAAGGGCCGACCAAAAAAGGCCGTTGGGTGTTGCCAAAGGACTCTGAGAACATCACGTGAGCCTACCATCGGCATCATCCTGTGCCGCGAGGCGAACCGCATCGTGGTGGAATACGCGATGTCGCGCGCGATGAGTCCCGTCATGGTGGCGCAATACAAGAAGATGTTGATTCCGAAGGAAGTCCTGCAGCGGACGTTTGAAGAATATCTGGCCCTTCCCCAACCGTCCGCCAAGCGGTCGTAATACTTGCATGGTAGTTTTCCACGGCGTGGAAAACTGGCTTCCATGGTGTGGCAAAATGCCCGAAAGTGGCTTCCATGGCGTGGAAAACCATCGGGCGGCGACGCCCCCCGCAGGGGGGGGGCGGGGGGAGACGGGGAGGTGGGGGGCGGAAGGCAGTGGGGGAGACGGGGGGATCAGGATTTTTCGAGGCGGGCGAGGGCGGCGAGGATGCGGGGGGGCGGGGTGGCTTTGCCGCGTTCCCAGAGGGAGACGGCGACTTGGTAGGTGCCGAGGCGCTTGGCAAGGGCCGTCTGGGAGAGGCCGAGGCGGGTGCGGAGAGCCTTGATGCGGGCGGCGCAGTCGGGCTTGGCCTTGCCTGGGGAGGGTTTGGCCTTGGGCGAGGCCTTGTGGACGGGTTTGGGAGGCGGGGCCTTGGGGGTGGGACGGCGCGGGGGCTTGGACGCGGGGGGCGGAGGCAGGGGGGCGGAGGCGTCGGCGTCGAGGGAGATGCCGAAGACGTCGGAGAGGTCGGCGTTTTCGAGTTCGTTGGAAGCGCCTTCGGTGAGGGTTTCGACGACTTCGTCGGAAACGATGGAATCGGGGTCGATGCCGCGCAATGTGAAGAAAAGTTCGGGTTTCTTGTCGAGGCGGGCGCCGATGCCGTAGAGGACGGCGGCGACGTGTTTGCAGCAGGAGGCGCCGTCGGGGCAGGAGCAGTCGAAATGGATTTCGCGGGGCTTGGGGAAGAGTCCGGTTTCGGGGTTGCAGAAGTCTTGGAGGAGTTCCTCGGGGAGTTGTCCCTGCGCGAGGGCGAAAAGGGAGGAGACGCGTCCGGCGGCGCGCTGGACGAGGGCCTTCCAGTCGGCGGTCCGCATGGGGTCGATGCGGACGGAGACGCGATAGGGCTTTTCCCCGGAGCCGATGACGAGCGCGGTGACGGCGCCTTCGCCGATTTGCAGGTCGATGACGGCTCCGCTGCGGACATAGGAGCGGCCGCGTTCGAGGCGGTAGGCGTAGTCGCGGTAGGACTCGATGTTGTCGCACCAGGCCTTGCCCCAGAAGGTGCGGGCGATGGTTCGGCCCTGGATTTCGACGGGCGAGATGCTTTTCCCCTCCTTGCGGTATTCGGCGATGGTGCGTTTGACCTTGGCCTTGCGTGCGCCGACGGTCATGGCGGGGGCCCAGCCCATCCACCTGCCGTAGCCGTAGCCCCAGCTCACGGGAACACCTCGCGGCAACGCCGCGCATCAAAGCTGGACATTCGTTTCATTTTCGTTTCCTTTCAGGGTTCGGGGTCGGGTTCGTCGAAAGCGCGGGCGTCGAGCTTCACGAGGTCGAGGAGTTCGTCGTCGGACATTTCGGTGACGAGCTTTTCGCCGCCGTCGGCGAATAGGGCGTCGGCGAGGGCCTGCTTTTCCTTGAGCATGGCGTCGATTTTCTCTTCGAGGGTGCCGGGGACGACGAATTTGTGGACGAGGACGTTGCGTTTCTGTCCGATGCGGTAGGCGCGGTCGGAGGCCTGGTTTTCGACGGCGGGGTTCCACCAGCGGTCGAAGTGGACGACGTGACTGGCGGCGGTGAGGTTGAGTCCGGTGCCGGCGGCCTTGACGGAGAGGACGAAGAACGGAGGTCCGGCGGGGTCCTGGAACTCTCGGACGAGGCGGCCGCGCGCGGCGACGGGAGTGCCGCCGTGGAGAATCAGCCCCGGGCGGCCGAAGACGGTGGCGAGGAAGTCGGCGAGCGGCTCGGCCATCTGGCGGTATTGCGTGAAAACGAGCATCTTTTCCTGGCGGGCGGCGACTTCTGCGGCGCGCTCGCGCAGCACGAGGAACTTGCCGGAGTCGCCGGGACGGTAATCGCCGTTGCCGAGGAACAGCGCGGGGTGGTCGCAGATCTGCTTGAAGCGGAGCATGTAGGCGAGGACCAGGCCGCGGCGCTTCATGGGCGAGGGGTCGGCGGCGGCGGCGGTGAGAGTTTCGCGGAGGTCGGCGACGGTGCGCTCGTAGAGGGCGGCCTGCTTGGGGGAGAGGGGCGCGGCAACGTCGATTTCGGTCTTGTCGGGGAGGTCGGCGACGATGCGTTTGTCGGTCTTGAGGCGCCGCAGGATGAAGGGACGCGTGAGGCGTCGGACGACCGAGAAGTCGTCGGTCTTGGCGGTGGCCTCGCGGAACGCCTTGAGAGAGCCGAGGAGGCCGGGATTGAGGAAGTCGAAGAGGCTCCACAGGTCGGCGAGGCGGTTCTCGACCGGGGTGCCGGTGAGGGCGAGGCGGCGCGGCGAGACGACGGCGCGGAGGGCCTTGCTCTGGGCGGAACCGGGGTTCTTGATGGCCTGGGCCTCGTCGGCGATGACCGCCGCGAAGGGGAGCTTGCGGAGGCCGGCGGCGCGGGTGAACTGGCCGTAGGTGGTGAGGAGGAGGTCGAATTGCGCGAGAAATGCGGGGGTTTCGCGTTGCGCGGCCGGGGTCTGGCGGAAGGCGGCGTCGGAGGGGTGGTAGACGCCGACGCGCAGATTGGGGGTGAAGCGGGCGGCCTCGGCGCGCCAGTTGGAGAGGAGCGACGCCGGCATGACCACCAGCACCGGAAGCGGGGCGATTTCGCCGCGGCGCTTCCAGAGGGCGGCGAGGGCGAGCAGCTGGAGGGTCTTGCCCAGACCCATGTCGTCGGCGAGACACGCGCCCAAGCCGGCGGCGGTGGTGCGGCGGAGGTATTCGACGCCAGCCTTCTGGTAGGGGCGGAGGACGACGTCGAGGCCGTCGGGGAGCGGCTCGGCGGGGACGCCGGGATGCAGCAGGTCGCGGAGGAGGTCGGCGAGTTCGCCGGTGGGGCGGATTTCGGCATCGTCGTCACCGTCGGCGGGCGCGAGGCCCGAGGTGTCTCCGCCGGCGAGGAGGCGCAGGGCCTGGGGAAGGGTCAGGCCGTCGCGCATGAGGCGCTTGGCATCCTTCCAGCGGGCGAGCAGGGCGCCGATTTTTTCGGGGTCGGCCTCCACCCACTCGCCGCGGATGCGCACGAGGCCGTCGCGCGAGTTCGCGATGAGCCGCAGTTCCTCCTCGGTGAGCGGCTCGCCGTCGAGGGTGGCAGCCACCTCGAAATCGCAGAGCGCCGCCGCGTTGAGGCCGCCGCCCGACTTGCCGACCGTCACGGTGACCTTCGCCTTGGGCGGGGCCTTGGCCCAGAGGCGCGAAGTGCGGACGAGGAGTCCGGCGCTTTCGTAGCCCGGGATGCCCTTGAGAAACGCATAGGCCTCCGGGATGGCCAGCGCACACGGCTGGAAGATGCGGCGCGACTCGAGAAGCGACCGCAGGAATGAGTCATTTTTCGCCGCCGCTTCGAGCGGGGCCAGGATGCGCGCGAGGGCCGCCGGGCGCCCCGCGTAGGCCTTGAGAGCTGCGGACAGCGGCAGGTGGCGGGCGCGGCCGTCGGTGTCGGTGCGGCTCACGAAGGTCGCCAGGAACGCGAAGGGGCGCCGCCCTTCCCGGTCGCCCTTGTTTTCGGCGAGGTGGAGGCTGACCTTGCCCACGTCGCGCCAGCCCGGGCCCAGCGACGCCAGGACCGCGAACAAGTCCCCGCCATGTGACGCCGTGCGAGCCGCCACCGCGTCTTCGAAGCGCTCCAGAACGCCCCGCAACACCTCTTCCGTCCAGTATTCGCCGCCCGTCATCGGCGGCACCGACGCCAGCACGCCCATCGCTTCCAGCGCGTCGGGACGGCACGCCGCCCGCGCTTCGGCGTCGGGCATCGAGCCGTCCGCCGATGCCCCGGCCAGCCGCCGCAGATGCTCTCCCGCCAAGCGCCGAAGCCACGACAGCGACGCATCCTCGCCCGGCTTTGGCTTTTCCGACAGCAACGCCAGCACCGCCTCGCCGTCGTCGCCGGACCGCCCGCCGACGGCCAACACGCCGTCGGGACGCAACCTCAATGCTTCTCCCGTCCGTTCCTGGAATGATCTAGACATCTAGGTATCTAGGAGGCTAGGGAGCTAGGAGTGGGGGGTCAGTTGCCGGAGGCGGAGTAGGTGCGGAGGGAGAGGAGGATGTCGGAGACGGGGAGGAGGTCGAGGGTGCCGTCGGCGTTGAGGTCGGCGCCCTGGAGGAAAGCCTGGACGGCCTTGTCGCGGTCGGTGTTCATGGCGCCGGCGGGGAGGATGAGGAGCCAGCGGGTGTTCCAGACGGAGCGGCCGAAGAGGCGGGAGGAGGAGGCGGGGGAGTCTTCGTCGAGGTCGTCTTCGTCGAGGACGCAGCGGAAGGAGGGGTACTTGCGGATGCGGGCGGCGAGATCGATGCCGCCGGTGTATCCGTCGTAGAGGGGCTGCCAGTCGGGGTCGTCGAGCTGGGTGGAACCGACGGGGTACGGGAGCGGGATGACCTGGTCGACGACGTTGAAGGAGAGGATGGTGTCGGCCTGGCCGGGGAAGCGCATGCGGTCGGCACCGACGGGGAGGAGGTAGGCGACGGGGGTGGTGGAGAGGAGGCCGGGGCCGTCGTAGCCTTCGGCGGGCTTGCCATAGTCGGCGAGGCAGACGGAGGCGGAGGCGATGCGGGTGGAGTAGTAGGTGGAGTCGAAGGCGTGGTCGCCGCCTTCGAGGGGGCGGCCGAAGTAGTTGTGGGCGAAGTCGATGGTGGTGGAGAAGGGGATGACGAAGCCGGGCTCGGGGAGGTAGGAGTTGGAGGTGGTGGTGTCGGAGAAGGGCTGGCAGTAGCGGCGGTATTCGGGGAGGGAGCGGAGGTCGGGGACGAGGTGCTTGCGGAGCTCGGTGCGCCAGGCGGAGTCGTCGTCGGCGCCGATGCGGAAGAGTTCGCGGCGGAGGCTGAAGGTGGTGCGGTCCTTCTGGGGATTGTTGAGGCCGAGGCGGGGCTTGAGGACAAGCCAGTTGGCGTGCATGCGGGCGAGGATGTCGGAGAGGCCGGGGTCGCCGATGCCGTCGGCGAGGAGGGGGCCGCGGTCGTTGGGCTCGAGGTTGCCGAGGGCGCGGGAGGCGATGATCTGGCGGCGGAAGTCGGCGGCGGCGGCGGGGTCGGCGGAGAGGAGGCCGGTCTCGTAGTCGTAGGCCTGGGCGGCGAGGTAGGCGTACTTCTGAGCGAGGTCGAAGGCGGCGCGATAGCGGGTGAGGGCGGCATTGCGGAGCTGGCGGAAGAACATGTCGCGGTAGCGGAGGCGGGAGATGGTGTTGACGACAGAGGCGCGGTGGGCGGCGCGATCGGCGAGGATGAGGTCGCCTTCGGCGATGAGGTTGTCGATGGTGCGGTAGGCGTTGAGGCAGGCGGCCCAGGCGGAGAGGACGTCGGAGTAGGACTCGTGGAGGTCGGAGACGGTGTCGGCGAGGTCCTTGTAGGCGTCGATCTTGTCGCCGACGTAGTCCTTGAGCTTGTCGGAGATGTCGTTGGCGTAGTCGAGGATTTCGGAAGCGTATTCGGAAGAGGCGACGACATTGGCGGCGGCGACTTCGGAGAGGCCGAGGACGGAGCGGGTGGCGGCGGCGGGGCCGGCGGCGATGGCGTTGACGATGGCGGAGGGGTCGGTGTTGATGGTGAGGCCGGCGCCGACAACGTGGGGGGCGGCCAAGTTGATGGTGGTCTGCATCATCTGGACGGCGTTGTTGGCCTGTGCGGTGTTGGCCTTGACGAGGGAGGCGATGAACTTGACGGTCTGGGCGGCCATGCGGCCGGCGGAGTTGGCGCATTCGGCGGCGTAGTCGTCGTAGACGGCGCGGTAGCGGAGGTTGGCGAGGGATTCGGCGGTCTTGGTGAGCTCGAGCTGGTGGTTGAAGGCTGCGAGGGCGTTCTGGACGTCGACATAGGCGGCGATGAAGTCGCCATAGGCGACCTGGAGCTGGCCGCCGGCGCGGCGGGAGCCGGTGACGGAGGCGGGCTTCTGGATGAGGCCGTTGGCGGAGAGCTCGTAGGTGAGGCGAAGGACGCCGTTGGAGACGAGGTTGTCGTTCCAGAACTTGCCGTCCTTGTTGTCGAGCTTGTCGTTCTTGATGGAGATGTCGTAGGTGTAGACGCTGGCGGCGCCGGTGGAGGGGAGGGAGGAGAGGCCGTAGGGTTCGAGGTCGACCCACATGTAGTGGAGGAGGTCGGGGCCGTCGTAGCCCTGGGGGTAGGTGCCGGAGGGGCCGATGTCGCCGGCGTAAGGGTAGCCGTAGATGTCGATGAGGCGGGCGTTGTAGTCGCGTTCCTCGGCGCGGGTGGCGGAGGCGAGGTCGATCTGATAGTTCTGGAGCATGCGGAGGCGGCCGGCGTCGACCTGGGCGCGGTCGAGGACGGCGGCGGCGTTCTGGAGGGCGGAGACGGCGCGGTCGTAGATCTGCTCGAAGTGGGTGGCGTTGTCGTCCTGGGGCTCGAGGGGGGTGATGTCGAAGGGGATGGCGTGGGAGGAGAGGCCGATGGGGTTGAGGCCGGCGTCGAGGCGGTCGAGGGTGTCCTGGATGGAGGCGGCGGAGGCGGCGAGGGTGCGGAGGTCAACGGCGGTGGCGCGGTCGATGCGGGAGAGGCCGGCATCGGCGAAGGCCTCGGCGATGGTGGCCTCGTCGGCGCTGGTCCAGAGGGGGTGGTCGACATTCCAGACGATGTCGGGGTCGGCGAGGTCGGCGAGGGCGGAGTTGGTGACGCCGTTGTCGGTCCAGGTGCGGAGGTAGGCGAGCAGGCCGTCAGTGCCGACGGCGACGATGGAGGGGGATTCATCGAGGGTTTCGGCGGGGAGGGCGGAATCCCAGACGCGGAATTCGTCGAGGGTGCCGGAGAAGCCGCCGCCGAGGAGGAGGAAGGTGTCGCCATGGGTGAAGTCGGAGACGATGCCGGCGGGGAGGGTGGCGGTGTTGTGGGCGCCATTGACGTCGTTGTAGAGGTGGACGATGGTGGTGTCGGGGGCTCCGGCGTCGGCGGGGACGTGGACGAGGGCGAGGCGGCCGCGGGTCGGGCAGGGGGCGACGGGGATGGTGGAGAGGCGGTTGGTGAGGATGCTGTGCTCGGTGATGGGGAAGCCTTCCTCGGTGGTGCCGCCGACGGTGTCCTGGGGAAGGAGCTCGTAGGTGGAGGCGACGAGCTGGGCGGAGGCGGGGTCGACGGAGAGAACCAGGAGGGAGTGGTAGCGGGAGAAGGCGAGGAGGTCGCCGGCGGGGGCGTTGGAGAGGGTGTTGAAGGAGAGCTCGAAGGTGAAGGCGCCGTCGCCGAGGTCGTCGGGGGTGAAGGGGAGGTCGCCGTCGGCGAAGAGGAAGGTCTCGGGCTCGAAGACGAGCTGGTGGACGGTTCCGGGGATGTCGGAGGCGGGGAGAAGGGAGTTGGCAACGACCCAGTCGAGGGCGGCGCCGACGCCGCCACGGGTGGCCCATTCGCCATAGCCGAAGCCGCGCTCGGGCTTGGTGTCGAGGTAGCCGGCGCCGATGGCGTCGCCACCTTCGAGGTAGGCCTTGCGGGCGGTGAGGTCGACGACGGCCTCGGCGGCGGTGGCGAGCTTGGCGGCGGTCTCGGCGAAACGTTCCTCGTCGTAGTAGTCGACGTTGGCGACGGCGTCGGCGAGAAGCATCTCGGTCTTGGTGGGAGCGCCCCAGGAGAAGTTGGGGTTGCGGAGGAGGCGGTACCAGCCGGCGAGGGCGGAGAGGTAGTGGCCGTAGGCGTCGCCGTGGCCCTGCGGGAACTGGCGGGCGGCGTCGGTGGCGTCGACGAGGGCGTCGCCGTTTTCGGAGGTGATGTTGTAGTTGACGGCGTAGGCGACCTCGCCGGCGGTGATGCCCTTGGTGTAGTTCCAGGCGAGGCGGTTGTAGAAGGGGGCGGTGCGGACGGAGGGGGCGTCGGCGCCGGTGCGGCCGCGGAGGAGGGCCAGCTCCTCGTCGAGGAGGGAGGCGACCTGGTTGTCGAAGCTGAAGAGGCTGGTGGAGTATTCGGCGAACTGGGCCAGGGAGTCGGCGGTGTTGCCGGTGGTGGGGGAGGCGGTGTCGCCGTCGGAGTCGAAGCCGATGGTGGGGTTGAGGGCGTCGGCGTAGGCCTCGTTGCCGAGCAGGACGTAGAGGTCGGCGAGGCGTTCGGCGGCGAGGAGGAGCTGGGAGTTGGCGGCGCCGTCGTTGATGCCGAGGGCGAGGGACATGCTTTCGGCGCGGTCGAGGACGGTCTGGTAGAGCTGGATGAGGCCGACGTTGTTCAGGTTGTCCTGGTTGAGGGCGACGGGCCCGACGTAGGGGGCGCCGGCGGCCTGGATGGCGGTGACGTCGGTCTCGGCCTTGTTTTCGTAGAGGTCCTGCATGCGCTGGGTGAAGGGGGTGACGTTGTTGAGGACGCGCTGGACCCAGCCCTCGGCGAGGGTGGGGCCGCACCAGTCGGACCAGTTGGTGGTCATCACGGCGTAGGCGGGGGAGTTGGTGGAGGCGGCGCGGTAGCGGCAGGCGTAGTAGGTGTTGACGAGCTCGGCGAGGGAGGCGCCGGCGGCACCGAGGACGAAGCGGGTGAGGCCGACGGAAGTGTCGTCGAGCGGGAACTTGAGGGAGTAGTCGGAGAGGAAGTTGGTGGGGACGTTGCCGTCGGCGGGCGGCGTGGTGCGGCGCCACTCGAAGATGAAGTTCTCGGGGTGTCCCGCGAAGGCCTCGGTGTAGAGGACGGAGAGCTGCTCGGAGAGGAGGTTCTCGGGATCCTGGCGGGCGAGGACGGTGCCGGCGAAGTACTCGTTGGTGACGGCGAAGACGTGCATGGAGACGGGGGTGCCGTCGGGGATGTTCATGAGCTTGTTGGTGGAATCGTTCTCGATGAGGACAACGTAGTTGGTGCCGCCGACGGCGGTGAGGGCGTAGTGGTCGCGGGGCACGTAGTTGATGTGGAGCTCTGGATTCGCGCTGGTGGTGAAGGCGGCGTCGCCCGGCTTGACGGGGGCGGTGGCGAGGCCGGCGATGGCGGTGTCCCAGGCGGTCTTGAGGGAGGCGTCGGCGAGGGTGGAGGGGACGATGTCCTTGAGGGCCTGGCGTTCGTCCGGGGCAAGGATGTTGGGGAGGAGGAAGCTGGCGGTGGGGCTGGTCTCCTGGGTGCCCAGGAAGCAGATGGCGGAGTCGGCCGGGCGGGTGGAGTCGACGTAGAAGCGGGAGGAGATGGTAGGGGGCAGGCCGGAGAAGCGGTACTTGCCGGCGCGGAAGGTCATGTTTCCGCCGTTGCCGACGTAGAAGCCTAGCTTGGCGAGGCGGTCGGCGACGGTGCCGTCGCCGGGGAGCGCGGCAGACTGGATGACGGTCGGGTCGTAGAGGATGACGGTGGAATCGGCGGTGGAGGGGCCGGGATAGACGAGGCCGATGGACTTGGCGTTCCAGACCTCGGGGAGGCCGTTGGCGGCGGTGGTGAGGGTCTGGCCGATGCGCATGACGGGGAGGTTGTCCGGCCAGCCGACGTGCCAGGTCCAGGTGGCGGGGGCGTCGACGAGGACGTTGGCGTCGGCCGGGCTGTCTATGGCGGAGAGCCAGGGGATCGGGGTGCCCACGGCGGGCTGCTTGTTGGCGGCGAGGGAGGGGAACCAGAAGTTCTCCTGCATGGGGTAGTACATGTGGATGGGGAGCTCGCCGGCGGCGCGGCTCCAGATGGCGCCGAGGTGGTCGCGGAAGGCGCAGGGCTCGTCCTGCCCGGAGACGGCGTCCCAATAGTCGTTCGTGCACCACGGGTTGTCGAGGAGATCGAGCGGATGGGGACCGGGGAGGAGCAGGCCGACATCGGTGAAGCCGGAGAGTTCGTCGTACGTGGAGTCGGTGAGGAACACGCCAAGCCAGCGCATGTGCATGCGGCCGCCGGAGGGGTATTGGACGAGGACGCCGGGGGCGGAGGTGGCGCCGGTGCCGTTGGTGACGTTAAGGTCGCAGCGGAGGGCCCAGACGACGTAGCCGCCGGAGCCGGTGCGGACGAAGGCGTGCTCCTCGTTGGGATTGTAGCCGATGCCTGCGGGGTCGGGCTGGTGGTAGACGACGGGGATGGAGTCGGCGTGGAGGATGCAGGCGGCCAGGGCGGGGGCGCCGGGGCTGAACTTGAAGACGCGGTTGGCCTCGAGGGTGGTGTCGAAGCCCGTGTCGAGCGCGGTGCGGCGGTCGGAGAGGCCGTTGGGTTCGAGGTCGTCGGGCTCGTCGAAGGTGGCCAGGAAGGTCAGTCCGAATTCACCGGGAACGACCGTTTGGATGATTTCATTTAAGCTTCGGGAGTAGTTGTGGATGGCCAGGGAGTCGAGGACGAGGCCGGCGGGGGCGGAGATGCCGGCATTGGCGGCACCGAGGACGTTGCCGCGGTAGTGGGCCTCGAGGGGCACGTCGGGGAGGTTGGTGTAGCTGGCGGTGGACAGGTTGTTGTCGAACCAGACGGCGAAGTGGTCGGTGTTGTTAAAGGAGAGGGCGTAGTCGTGCCAGGGCTCGTCGGGCCATTCGCGCTCCAGGGCGGTCAGGTCGCCCAGGGGCAGTTCCAGGGAGATGGGCGCATTGGTGGCGCCGGAGGGCTGGTCGATGCGGCAGACGAGGGAGGTGCCGGAGGAGGAGAAGTCGAAGGTGACGGTCGGGGAATCGCCGGAAGTGCCGCCGAACTGGAGGAGGCGGGCGTTGGCGAAGGCGGCGGGATTCGGGGCGAGGGTTTCCCAGTCGGGGCGGAGCGAGAAGGCAATGGTGAAGCCGTCGGCGGAGAAGTAGGCGCGGTCGGGCAGGGCGAGGCTGGAGGGGGCGTCGTCGAACTCGAGGGCGGAACCCTGCTGGGTGTAGGTGGCGTAGGCGGAGCCCTGCTGGGAGGCGAGAACGATCTGGGGGGCCTCCTGGCGGCCGGGCCAGCAGGCACGGTAGACCTGCGGCAGGACGGGGAAGATCAGGGGCTCGGGCATGTCGGGTTGGAGCAGGCTGGACCGCCACCAGACCTCGAGGGGCTTGTCGTCGGTGGTGACGGCGTAGATGACGGACGGATACTCGAAGGTCTCGTTGGTGGTGGCGGCGGAGACTTCGGCGCTGGAGGGGGCGTGGTAGAGCTGCGGGTTGTAGTTGCGGCCGGAGACGGGCGGGTAGATGTAGCCGGGGAGGGAGTCGTCGAGGGTCGCGTTCGCGGCAAGGAACGCGGGGCCGACGCCCGCGATGGAGCCGCCGCGGGCATCGATCTCGGTGCCGACAAGCCAGTCGGTCTCGGCCAGGGTGAAGAAGTTGGTGTCGGTGCGCAGGACGGAGTGGACGGGGATGAACCAGATGTTGTCGTTCGCCGTCAGCTTGAGCAGGGAGAAGCCGGAGGCGGAGGTGGAGAACTGGCCGTCGGCAGGGGCGCGGGCATGGTCGGGCGGGTCCTGGTATTCGCAGAGCGAGGCGGAGTAGTCGTCGGGGATGAGCAGGGGGGTGCCGGGGTCGGCGGCGTCGTCGCCGCGGAGGAAGAGCTGGGCGTCGGTGGGCCAGGAGGCGGCGTAGTGGTCGAGCTCGAAGGGCCAGAGGGTGCCGAAGGGGTCGTATTCCTCCCAGTAGACGGGCAGGTGGGCGGGGAAGTCGTCGGTGGGGCGGAGCGGGAAGACGGCATTATTCTTGGGGGAGTAGGCGTGCTCGCCGCGGTGCTGGTAGTAGTAGTCGCCGCGCAGGTCGCCGGTGTCCACCTTCTGCGGGAAGGGGACGAGGTTGGTGATGGCGTAGCCGGCCCCGGAGGGGCGGATGGCGCGGCCGATGGTCGCCGGGATGGTGGTCACGTCGGGCTGGGCGACCTCGATGACCTGGACCGCCTTGATGGTATCGTAGGCGCCGGTGTCGTAGTAGGCCATGACCACCTGGCCGCGCGGGGTGCCGAAGACGCGCAGGGCGTGGGCGTCCGGGTCCAGGAAGAGGCCGCTGACGACCGCGTTGGTGAGAATCTGGGGGGAAGAGGAGGAGGCGTTGGTGACGGTGCCGCGTTGCGCCTCGATGATGTCCGGATCACCGTAGAACTTCACGAACTTGCCGCTCAGGTCGACCGCCGGGGCGTTGTAGGGCGGCTCGGTCCAGAAGATGCGGAAGGGCCGCGTTTGCGCCACGCCCGCCAGGACGTAGGTGTGGGCATAGGTGGTGCCGTCGGTCCGGATCCAGGTGAACTCGTAGTTGCCGCCCCGGGTCACGTAGACGTTGCGGCCTTGTGGATCGAAGAGGAACGCGGCCTGCTCGGCGGGGGAGTTGGTGTAGAACGCATACGTGGCCGCCCAGTCGACCTTGGCGGGCGGTTCCAAAGGCTCGCCAAGGTAGTATTCGGGCTGGATGCGGTCGACGACGAAGCCCGAGGGGTCGGAGTTCATCTGGACGTGGTCCTGCCCGACCACGGTGGCCAGGGAGAGGTTTGCGGGATCCGCAGCCGCGACGAAGCGGACGGGAACTACGTAGTTCGAGGCCAGCCAGGCGTTGGTCGTCGCGTCCGTCGTGTTCCGAACGACCGGCGAGGCAATCGGCCCCAGCGTGTACGTCGGCAACGAGTCCGCGCGCGCCGACGAGGCGGCGGCCCCCAGGATCGCCAGCAGGACGGCAAATGCACGCAACCGCCCCCCGCGCGGAACGGCACAGGCGCGGGAACGGCGGACGGCGGAGGAAGGGCGGGCGGATTTCATGGTCGTGGACTCCTGGGACGGTTGCGGGGAAGGCCGCCGGGGACAGGTTTGCGGAAGATCACGGCGGCGGGCGGGAGGGCGCTCCTAGGGCGGGGTCATGACGGGGCCGGCCGAGGACTACGGCAGACGCATGATGAAGCAGAGCGCGTAGTAGGGCGGGCGGTTTTCGTGGGCCGCGTTGTCGCCGACGTACTCGATAAGATCGCTGTGCTCTATGGCCGCGTTGGAGCTGTCGCCGGCGAGGCCTTCCTTGCGGTAGCCATTGGCATTGCTGGCGTTGTAGTCGTCGTTGTAGGAAGTGAACTTGTGGTTGTGGCGGGGCATTTCCTGCAGGGACAACCTGTGCCTGGCCTCTCCGCCGGTGGAGCGAACGTTGTAGGTGTCGCTGCCGAGCGTGCCGACGCCGACGATGAAGCGACCGCGCAGGTCGGGCGTGTTGTTCTTGCCGTCGCAGAGCGCCCAGCCGGAGGGAATCCCGCTCGCAGAGCCGCTCCACATGACGATGACGCCGGCGGGGATGGCGCCCTTGCCGGTGATGTTGCCGGTGACGTCAAGGTTGCCGACGACCTTCGCGCCGGAGTTGAACGTGGCCTGGCCGCTGACGGACGCCTTGCCGCCGATCTTGGCTTCGCCGGTAATCTCCGCCGATGGGGCGGTGATGCCGCGAGTGACCGCCAGCGCGCCGCCGACCGTGAAGTCGCTACTCGCCTGGGAGACGTCGCTGGCGAAGGAGGCGTAGGCGACGGGGAGGATTTCCTGGCGCGGGGAGATCTCGCCGGAGGAGCCGGAGACCTCGAGGCCGAGGTAGATGTGGTCGGCACTGCGCAGGGCGTTGAACGTCTCGCCCAGCGTCGCATGGGCGGCCCCGTCGACCGAGTTGCCGGAATCGTCGCCGAGCGCGACGTTGAAGTCGCCGGTGGTGGCGTCGAGCGTCACGTTGACGATGCGCCCCCACTGGACGGTGCCGCCGGAGGGCTCGGTGTAGAGGCGGAAGGTGACGGTCTGCGAGCGGTCCAGCGTGGCGTTGCCGTTGGCATCGCGGAGGGAGCCCTCGTAGGCGATGCGCGGGAGTGGCGCGGCGGCGGCCGGCAGGGCCAGGGCCAGGGCCAGGGCCGCAGCCAGGGCGGTAACGAGAGGACGGACGGACTTGTTCATGTTTGTCTTCATGGGCGGGTTCCTTTGCTACATGCTACCAAAATCAGGGTTCGGAAGAACGGGATGAGGACTATTCGAAAACCAGCGTGTCGTCAGGGCTGATGCGGGTCAGGGTCACGGTGCCGACGGCCTCGACGGGGCCTTCGCGGCGAACGTTGGAGTAGGTCCATTTCGCAGTGCCGGCGAGGATGCGGATGGCCTCCCACGGGGCCGACGAGGCCTCGTCGTCGAGGTCGATGTCCAGGCGCCCGTTGATGGTGAAGCGCTCGGGCTTGACGGAGCCGATGTAGTTCTCCGGCGTGTCGCCGTCCGGGGCCGGGCTCTTGAAGTCGGCGGTCAGGTTGTCGAACTGCGGATGCAGGGGGTGGAAGAACGGGTTGGAGGGGGAGTCGGGGCCGATGGCGTAGGCGAAGGCCAACGGCTCGCAGATGCTGGCGGGGGCGGGAGAGCATTCGATGACCGGCGTATCGACGGGCAGGGCCGCGCAGGAGAGCCGCTGGACGACGGAAGCCTTCTTCGGGATGTCCGCAGAGGGGGCGTAGAGCTTGACGGAGATGGTGCCATCGGCCTCCTGCTCGCCCGCGATGGTCACGCGCTGGAGCAGCCGGACCTTGCCGTGGGCGTCGATGTGGAGCAGCACGCGAAGCTTGAGGGTGCCGCCTGCGGGGAGGGGTGCCGAGATGTGGTCGTCGTCGATCACCTGGGCCACGCGGTCGAGCACGACGTTGCCCAGCCAGAGGCCCGTGGGCCAGGTCCCGCCCTTGTCCTGAAGGTCGGCGGCGGTCAGCGGGACGCGGACGATCTCGTGGGTGGCGGAGTCGACGATCTGGAGGTAGTTGCCGAGGACGTGAGCGGTCGTGCCCAGCTCGCGACGGTCGAGACCGACCTCCAGGCCCCACGTCTCACCGGGCGCCAGCGTCTTGGAAAGGACGGCGGACTTGGGCCACGGCGCCCAGACCGCGTTGGTGGTGGCAACGGCGGAATCGCGCCAGTAGAGCGCCTCGTCGGGGATGTCGCCCGACTTGGTGTCGACGCGATGCTTGGACCGGACGACCGTGACCGTGGAGGTGGACGCGCCGTCGTTGCGGATGCTGACCAGCCCGGCCGACTCGCTCTCGCCGAACTGGATGCCGTCGACGGGCGAGACGAATAGCGGCCCGGACCACTCCGAGACGTTCTCGGCGGAGACTAGGCGCGCGCCGCCGGACTCCAGCGCCGCCCGCATCTTGAGGCTGATTGCGGTATCGAAGGGGGTGGGATTCGTCGGGTTGTTGCCGGTCATGTAGTAGACGGAGGCCTTGCCGATGTCGGCCCCGGCGAGGTAGGTGCTCATCGGAACGGGGTCGGGCGAGTCGAAGAGCACGCCGACGTAGTTCAGCGGCGACTCGCTGGACGGAACCCAGTAGAGGCGCGGGGCACGGGGAATGCCGGTGTAGGTGTAGGAGAAGTTCGCCTTGGAGAAGATCAGCAGCACGCTGTCGCCCTGCGGATGCACCAGCGTGTCGTAGTCCGCGGTCGCCGGATTCCACGTGAAGTAGGCGGCGCGGGCGATGGACTCCCCGGTGCGCGAGACGCGGATGCCGTCGGTGTCTCCAGCGGCGTCCTTGGCGTAGGCGGAGACGCTGGTAACCGGCCAGTCCTTGAAGAACTCGTCGGCCGACTCGTCCGGCGTGAGGGCCAGATAGACGGCGGACCAGCCCTTGGGAATGCTGAGGGTCTGCTCGACATACTGCGCGCGGGCGGCGACCGGCAGCAAGACCATGCCGGCTGCGGCCAGGACGGCGAGAAAGGGAAATCGGCTTGTTTTCATGGCTGGCGCGGGGTTTGGGGTTCGGGGCAAACGTTCGGGCGTCTTGCCCGTGGACACACTATAGTCTACTCTATTTGAGCGAAAAGGATAGAACGAAAAAGCAAACAGGAGCTGATTTGACTCCGTCCTAGCGGCACCCCCGGCGGCGCAGGGCGATGAGCAGCGCTCCCAGGCCTAGCAGGGCCGTGGTGGCAGGCTCGGGAACGACCGGCTCCGGGGAAGTGAAACGGGCAGAGGCGGCGGGATGCTCATCGTCGCCATACCAGGCGCGACTGTCGGAATCCGCGTCGCCCATGACGAAGAACACGTCAAGGGTGTGTTCCTTGCCGTCCAGCCAGCCAGAGAGGTCGACGGATTCGCCGGATAGGCGCCAGAAGAGATAGCCTTCATAATCCGTCGTGGCACCCGTAACGGAATAGACTTCCATCGCTTTTTCGCGCAGCAGGAAGCCTGGATCGCCCTGCCCGAACTGCTTGTCGATGGAGAGGGCCACGCTCATGTTGGGGTTCGTCACGGTGAACTCATGGCCGGCGACCAGAAAGTCGAAGGAGAGGGTGCTGTTCGAGGCATCCAGCTCGAAAGTCTGGTCTGAGAACTTGCCGCCGTAGGGCGTGGGATAGAAGGAGGGATAGGTGTCGACGTCATCGACGGCATACCAGGTGTCGTTTACGGCGACGGCACCGAGGCAGGGGGTGCCGGGGTCGTCTTCGATGACGATGTTGCCATCCCGGGAAACGGCCCGGGTGCCGAGGACGGCATGGGTCTCCTGCGTGGCGAAGGCGGTCACGGCCATCGCGCCGAGACAGGCCAGCGCCAACAGGACGGAGCGGAAATGGCGGGGACAATTCATGGGATTCATGTCGCAGCTCTAAGGGGTTTCGGCACGGGCGTGAAGGGTGTCGATGGCGGCAAGGAGGGACTGGCGGCGGGCGGTGGCCTCGTCGGCGGAAAGGACACCTTCGGCGGCGAGGCCGTCGACGCGGTCGAGCATCCAGCGGAGGGTGGCGTAGGTCTGGGCATCGGCGGGCAGAAGGGGACGTTCGCCGAACCAGGCCCGGAGCCGGGTCTGCTCGGCAGCCGGGAAGATGTCCAGGGGCATCCAGGTGCCAGCGAGCCGGATGCGGCCGCCTTCGATGGCTTCGGGAATGGCGCGGAGGACGTGGCCGGCGTGGTTGGTCCACGCGGGCAGGGCCTCGGGGGCAGGCGCCGTGCCGGCCAAGGCGTCTTCGACGGCGGTCCCGGACGGCGGCGTAGCCAAGGCGGACAACGCCAGCAGGATGCCCGAGGCGGCGACCAGACGCAAGGTTCGGCGGAGCAGGTTCATGGGCGCATGCGGCCTACTGCACGGTGAGGGCGTAGAAGCGGACGTCGCCGTTGTCGGTGACGTAGATGGTGCGGGTGTAGGGCTGGGTGGTATCGGTGTTCAGCCAGTTTTCGGTCGGAGCGTCGGCCGCATCGGTCAGCGCGTGCGGGACGGGCTGGAAGTCGGCCGGTTCCGGAGTTAGCGTATCCGCCGTGAGCGCCTGGTAGGCGCGGTTGGGACCGCAGATGAAGGTGAGTGCCCAGACATTGGTGCCGCCTTCGGAACGCACCAGCGCCTGCTCAAGGAAGCGGAAGGAATCGTCGGGATCCAACGGGTCGGTGCCCGCAAGATACTCGTCGTAGTTGCTCATGCCATCGCCGTCCAGGTCGCCATCGGTCGTCCACGTTCCCTCGATGCCCTGGAGGTCCATGAGCAGGGCAATCGTGGCGAGGTAGTCGGTCGAGACGCCGTTTTCGTTGGTGACGGCGGCCATGAAGTCGACGCGCTCGACCGCGCCCGGGGCGCCGACCGCCGAGAAGCCGGTGGTGGAGATATAGATGCCGTCGTCGGCGATGGCCGTAGCAACGGCGGTGCCGCCGGTCGTGGTGAAGACGCGGCCCCCATCGTCGACCTCGAAAAGGAGCTGCTCGCCGTAGAGCACGCGGCCCGTCGTGGGCTGGGAGGACATCGGAATGCGCAGGACGTAGTTGAACGCCGTGCCAGGAAAGTTCGTGATGGCACTGCGGGCCACCAGGACGCCATTGGTGCGGCGGGCGCGGATTTCTGCCGAGCCCGATACCCCGGCCAAGGAGCCGTGGTTGTAGTCGGTGATGCGCCCGAGATACGTGTAGGGAGGAAGATCCGCCTGGCCGACAATGCTGGCGGCACGCACCGGCCGTGCGCTGACCAGGCTCAGGCCAATCGCCAGACAAAAGGCTAGGATGGGGAGTAGCAGGATGCTTTTCTTCATGGAGACCTCCATTCCCAATCGTGCACTTTCCCTCGTCCGGGGACAAGGAAAAACAACCGATGGTGCGGAACGCGGGAGCGGGCGTTTTCGCGACCATCGACGGCCGACTGCCGGACGAGACCCCCTGCCCGGTCCCGCAACCCCACTACAATGGTAGGTCCATCCCCTCCCCCGCGCGGGTCACTGGGCCTACTTGACGATGGCACCGGAGGCAAGGTCGCCGTCGATGGTCACGAGGCGCAGGCGTTCGCCCAGGCTGGCGGCGAGGAGCATGCCCTGGCTTTCGATGCCACGCAGCTTGATGGGGGCCAGGTTGGCCACCACCACCACCGTCTTGCCAATCAGCTCCTCGGGCTTGTAGTAGAGCGCGATGCCCGCGACGATCTGCCGCCGCTCGGCTCCCATCATCACGTTCAGCTTGAGGAGCTTGGCGGTTCCCTCGATGGGCTCGGCAGCCATGATCTTGGCGCTGCGCAGCTGCACCTGGCTGAAGGTCTCGTAGGAAATGACCCCTTCGGGAAGCGATGGCACCTTGGACTCCGCCTTCGCGGGCTTGGGCGAGGCGGCAGGAGTTGCCGCCTTGACGGGTTTCGCGGCGGGGGCGCCCGCCTCGTCGGCGGGCCGGGGCGCATCGATGCGCGGGAAGAGCGGAGACGGTGCGGCAACCGGCGTGCCCGGTGCCAGGAACGCGACGGCGTTGAGCTCGTCGAGGGTGGGATGGGCGGCCACGTCGGGGGCCAGCCCCAGGGCGACGCGCAACGCCGTCATCTTCTCGGCCATGACCGGACTCAGGAGGGCAGCGGCAAGACGCAGCACCTCGGCGGCGGCGTAGAGGGTGGTGCCCAGCGGTGCCGGATCGGCGGCCTTGGCCTGCGTCCAGGGCTGGCGGGCCTCCAGATAGCGGTTGGTCGCGCGCACGGCCTCCATGACGGCCGCAATGCCGTCCTGGAGCGCGTAGGCCTCGGCGGACGCCAGCATCGCGGTCGACGCCTGCTTCGCGATGCCCCAGAGCTCGCCGGCTGCCCCCTCTGCCTCGAAGGCCCCGGGCTCGGGCGCGGGCAGCTTGCCCTCGCAGTACTTGCGGGTCATGGCCAACACGCGGTTGAGCAGGTTGCCGAGGTCGTTGGCAAGGTCGGCGTTGTAGCGGCGGACAAACGCGTCCTCGGTGAAGGCCGCATCCTGCCCCATCGTCATCTCGGCCATCAGGAAGTAGCGGAACGCATCCACCCCGTAGCGGTCCATCATGTCCATCGGGTTCACGACGTTGCCCAGCGACTTGCTCATCTTGGTCTTGTCGTTCAGCCACCAGCCGTGCGCGAAGATCGTGCGCGGCATGGGCACGCCGATGGCCTTCAGCATCGTCGGCCAGTACACGGTGTGGGTCGTTAGGATGTCCTTGCCGATGAGGTGGACCGCCGGCCAGAGCGACTCGAACCGCGCATCGTCCCGCCGGTAGCCAATGGCGGAGATGTAGTTGACAAGCGCATCAAACCAGACGTAGGTGACATAGTCCTGGTCGAAGGGTAGCGGAATGCCCCACGCCAGCCGCGAGGCCGGACGCGAAATGCACAGGTCCTGCAGCGGCTTGCGCAGGAACCCCAGCGTCTCGTTGCGTCGGAAGTCGGGCTGGATGAAGTCGGGATGGTTCTGGATGTACTCGACCAGCCAGTCCTGGTACTTGCTCATGCGGAAGAAGTAGTTGGCCTCGCGCACACGCTGGACGGGCCGTCCGCAGAGCGGACATTTCCCATCCTGGAGGTCCTTTTCCGTGAAGAAGCGCTCGTCCGGCACGCAGTACCAGCCGTCATACTCGTCGCGATAGATCTCGCCCCGGTCGTAGAGGTCCTGCAGAATCTCCTGGACGATGGCCGTGTGGCGCGGCTGGGTCGTGCGGATGAAGTCGTCGTTGCGGATGCCGAGGCGTTGCCAGCATTCCTGGAAGCGGACCACCGTGTTGTCGGCGTGCTGCTGCGGGGTGATGCCGAGCTTGGCGGCCGCGTCCTGGACCTTCTGGCCGTGCTCGTCCGTGCCTGTGAGGAAGAAGGTGGGATGGCCATAGAGGCGGTGGACGCCGGCCAGGACGTCGGCCAGCACCGTGGTGTAGGCATGTCCGATGTGCGGCTTGTCGTTGACGTAGTAGATGGGAGTGGTGACGTAGAAGGAATCGCTCATGGAAGGCTCCTGGAAACTGATGCGCCCATCGGGCAGGCGCGGCGCATACCTTACTCCTGCCCAGCGGAATGCGCCACGAAAAAATGGCACCTCCATGCAGCCCGGGCGCATCTGAGTTGTTTGCAAAAGAGGAAACACCTGGGTTGCGTGGAGTCACTTTTTGTCCCGTTGTTCCTTCAGCTTCCAGCTCCTCGCCAGGAAGGCCCGACCGCCGGGCGGGCCGAGCCCAGGGGATTCGGAACAATCATTCCGGAAACGGTCCTTGCATACGGGCCGCCCGGCGGTCGGCCCCTCCCAAGAGCGATTCTAGAGCGGTTCGAATTGTTCTGTAGCCGTTTCGGTTGCGCACAGGCACATGCTGGCGGTTGCAGTAAACCGCGTTCCTCCCGCTGTGCCCCAGCGCGGCAGGGACGCAATGCATTGCGGCCATTGGGCAGTATTTTTCCTGGAAACGCGAAAACGGCCCGGTGGACGCAACCACCGGGCCGTGCAGGGCCGAAGCCGCTACTCGATGTTGGCGGGCTTGCCGATGGAGATCAGGCAGAGGTCGCTTTCCAGCACGATGTCATCGAGGTCAACCTTGCCATTGACCACGGCCACGGGATCTTCAAGCGGGTACCAATCCCAGTTCCGCTTCTCCGGATTGAACGTTTGGGCAAGCCAGATGGGCACCTCGGTCAGGGAGCCGAAGTCGCCTTCCAGGCTGACGGACAGCTTTCCGTCCGCTATGCTCACGCTCGGGATGGCGGTGATGGTGACAGCCTTCTGCGGTTCGATCACGGTGACGGTGACCGTCTCGGTGGCGGTGTTGCCATCCGGCGAGGTGTTGGTGGCCAGGAACTCGAACACGTAGGTCCCGCCGGCCGTCGGCGTGAAGACGAGCGTGCCGGAACCGGCCGAGTAGGTGTATCCGCTGTAGGCCTTGCCGCCCACCTTGGCCGAGGACACCGTGACGGTCGGATTGCCGTCGCCGCTCGCCGTCACCGCAATCGCCACCGTCCCGCCAGCCACCGCGTTCGTCGGAATCGCGCCCACGGTGAACACCGGCGCCGCCTTGTCCGCTTCCGCCACGACGATCTTCACCGAGTCGGAGACGGTTTCGGAAGTGCCGGAGCCGGCCGTGTAGCGCAGGTTGTTGAAGTAGAGCTGGCGGAAGTCCTTGTTCCCGTCGTCGGCCACGCCGTTCATCCAGAACTTCAATCCGGCGACCTTGGCGGTGGTCTCGATGTTAAGTCCGGCGAATTGGCCGCCGTCGCGCTTGGTCCCGCTCACGGCATAGCCGTTGGCCGTCTTCGTCAGCACGACGTCGAACGCCGCGCTCGTGCCACCCATCGTGGTGCTCCACGTCCCGTCGCCGCCGGAATACCAGTAGCGGACCGCCTCACCATCGCCCTGCTTGACGCCGAAGATGGCGTTGCCGGCCGCATCGATGAACTGCACGCCCTTGTCGTTGCTGTCGACTCCGTCTTGGTTGTTGTAGCGCATCCCGAGCGTCACGCCGACGCTCTGCACCTCGCCGGCCGCGTCGATGGCCCGCGTGAACACGGCCGCACTGCCGGAATTCGCCCACAACCCGAAGGCGTGGTTGTTCTCGAATCCGCTGATGCCCGTGGCGGAAGCGTTGTCGTGCACGAACATGCCACCCGTACCCTCGGTGGAGTTCACGAAGTCGCCGAACCCGGCCACTGAGTTGGTTCCGTTCACGGAAGCGATCACCTCGCAACTTCCACCCGACTTGCTCTGGGCAGAAACGGTGATGATGTTTTCACCGGTGACAAGGGCGACGGACTGGGTCCAGACCGTGGACTTGACGAAGGTGCCGTGGGCGCCGGTGGCGGCGTTGGTCCAGGTGATGTCGCCGACGATGTCGTCGCCGGCCATGCCTTCGACGTCGTAGGTGGCGGTTGCGTTGGCGACTTCGAGGGTGTCGCTCGGGTCGTTGATGGTCAGGCCGTCGGGGGCGACGGGCGGAACTTCGCCGGTCACGTCGTAGACCTTGAGGTACTGCACCACGCGGCCGTTTTCGGTCCACTCGCTCGCCGGGAGGTCCGCGCCGTTGTCATGCGACCCCTGGAGCCAGACAAAGAATCCGTTTTCGTAGAGATCCTTGCCGCTCTTCGGCTCGTCTCCCCACACGTACGCGTCGTTGGTGGAGGCGATGTTCTTGATGTTGTAGAACCGGTCGGCGCGGTTTTCGATGCCCATCTTGGCCGCGAACGCTGAGATGTCGTAGGTGCACATGGCACCGGCGTGGCCATCCTCATCCCCGCGGGAGAAATCGTTGAGGAACAGCACCGCGGCGAACACGGCATCCTGCTCGTTGGGATTCTTGCCTTCGTCTTCCCACTTCGCGCAGAACATGATCTTGGGGCAGTATTCCTTGGTGTTCATGTCTTCGTAGCAGAACCAGCGGTTCTGCGACTGCAGGGCCGGGGACTTCTGGCGGGCGAGGTTGATCTTGCCGTAGAAGGCGGCGATGTCACGGGAGGCGTTGGGAGTGCCGTTGGAGTACACCATTTCGTCCCAGACGAGCATCTTGTTCCACTTCTTGAAGTGCGGAATCCACTTGCCGAAGTTGGACTCGAACTTGAGGAAGCCTTTCCACTTGTTCGCCCCTTCGGGATTGTCGCCGTACCAGTTCCCGTCGTCGCCCCATCCGCCGAGCACGAACGTGGAGATGGCCTGTTCCTGCCCGTAGAAGATCATGGGAACGCCGTCGACGGCGGAGACCATGGCGTAGCGGGAGGCGGTGGCCTGCGGGTCGCCCCACGGGATGACTTCGTCGTGGCAGGTTTCGTTGAGGAGGATGAGGCCGTTGCCGTAGGCCTGCCGGCGGTTCTCAAGTTCTTCGGCAAGCTTGCCCGGATCGGAGACGTGGTCCTGCGTGAAGCGGAAGACCATGTTCTCGTTGAGGATGTCGAACTGGCGGTTGGAGCGGAAGCCGACCTTGCCGCCGTCGAGGGACTCGGCCATGAACAGGAAGTTCCACTTCATCGACCGCGTACGGTTGATGCAGTACTCCCAGAACTGGTTCGGGAGGCCCTGCGCGTAGTCGCAGCGGAGACCGTCGATGCCGTAGTCGTCGGTGAAGACGCCGTTGACCTTCTGTCCGGGATGGTTCACGCCGTCGTTGCCGGTCTTCTTGATCCAGTACTCGGGATAGCTGGCCATGTACTTCCACAGCAGCTTGGTGGCCGGGAGCATCTCGTCGTAGTAGTACTTGTCCTCTTCGGAATAGATGCGGGAGGTCTCGGGGCCGAGCTCGGTCCAGGTGTGGCGGCCCTGGTCATCCCACCACTCGTTCTCGACCATGTCGTTGAAGCGGACCATGGTGGAGTAGTTGCCGTAGAGGAGTTCGGCGACGTCGTTCCACTTGCCGAAGTCGTAGCGTTCGGGGGCGTTGGCGATGTCGTTGTCGTTCTCGTCCACATAATGGGTGGCGGGGGCGTCCTGGTTGTGGGTCGCGTCCACGACGTGGGAGTACCACTGGATGCCGAGCTTGGTCGCGGGAATGACGTTGGTGGGGGAAACGCTGTCCCAGCCGGCGCCGAGGGCGGCGGTCAGTTCGGCCCTGGCCTTGTCGCTGAGGCCGGCAAGGGCAAGGGTGATGCCCTCGCCGTACACGGCGTCGAAGGAGGTGTGGTTCATCACGCCGTCGAGCATGACGTTGATGGTGTCGAGGTTCTTCGTGCCGCCTGCGTCGCTCTGGGCCTTGTCGCACAGCCGCACGAAGTTCGTGAAGGCGGCGACGGCCTTGGCCTCGTCCTTGTCCTTGCTCATCTCGTAGTTCACGGAGAAGTAGTTCTTCGTGGCGTACGGGGAGCCGGGCCAGAACTGGTGCGCAGGATCGAGACTTCCGTCATCGGTATTCCCGCGGGGGTACTTCAGGTTAGGGTGGATTGGCTGGAACCACAGGCAGTTCACGCCCAGGCGGTTGAGGTAGTCGATGGAGAATTCGCCGTAGGGGTCGGTCTCGGTGGAGGCCTTCATGCGCTCGGAGAGTTCCTCGAAGTTGCCGGACTGGTCGTTGCTCGCGCCGGCGGCCTTGGTGGTGAGGACGTTCAGCTCGTACATCGTCTGCTGCATCGCCTTCTTCGGCGAGATGACGACGACGTGGTCGCGGCGGTCCGTCCCGTTCGGGTTGTCGGAATAGTACGTCCACTTGTCCGAACCGGCCGCCTTGTAGCGGGCGGTGATGCGGTAGACGCCGCACTTGCCGGTGGTGAGGGTGGCGGTGTAGGCGCCGGTGCCCTTGGACATCTTGATGGCCTGCCAGTAGCCGTCCGCGCAGTTGTCGCGGGTGACGCTGTCGCGGGCGGGCGGGATCATCCCGTCCGGCCAGCCGTCGTCGTTCCAGTCGGTGTCGGCGTAGTCGCGGCGGCCGAAGTTGGTGAAGAGTTCGACCTCGTCGGCGTCGTTCGGCGCGTGGTATTCGACCACGACGGAGACGGTGTCGTTGGTGTCGGCTTCGTCGATGAAGAACTTGCTGGTCGTGTAGTCGGCGGGCTCGCCGTCGACGGTGAGGTCGCCGGACCCGTCGGAGAACATGCGGTACTCGAAGGTGCAGGAGCCGTCGCCGGCGTTGTATTCCGCCTGCTTCCAGTTGCCGTTGCCCTTGGTGTTGCGGGCGTACACTTCGTAGATGAGGACCGCGTTGTCGTCCAGCAGCCGCTCGTCGGTGATGGTGCCCATCCACATCATGGCCTGGCCCTTGCCAGCGCCGTCCGCGACGGTGCTCTTCATGGTCATGGCGGCCTGGCCGGTCAGGGCCTTCCAGGAGCGGGCCGCGCGGGCCTGCCTGGACTTGACGGCCTTGACGCCAGCGCTCCGGGCCTTGCCTTCCTTCTTGATGTCGATGCGGTAGCGGATGACCGCCTCGTCGGCCCAGGCCTCGCCGTTGTCGGGCAGGTAGCCGATCTTGGCCCAGATCTGGACGGTGTCGTTGGCACTGCGCGTGATGTTGCCGCCGTGCCAGATGAAGCCCGGCTCGTCGCCCTCGGCCGCGCCCGCGATGCCGACCTCGAACGGCGTGGCTTCGGCCTCCGCCTTCGAAGTGGTGCGCATGTACATCGCGGAGTCGTCCGGGTTCATGAAGAGGTAGGTCGTGGCCAGCTCCTCGACATTGTCGTAGTCAATCTCGAAGTAGTACTGGAGGAAGTTTCCGGCCTGGCCCGCGGGGATGTCGCAGGTGCCGACCCAGAAGTTGTTGGGGCCGTCGTCGGGGCGGCATTCCCAGTTCAGGCCGACGCTCTGCCAGGCGGTCCACGTGTCGCCCGCGCCGAAGCGGTAGAACAGCTTGCCGTTGTTCATGTCGAGCGGGTTGTCGCCGGAGGCGTCGGAACCCTGGTAGTTGCCGACGCGCAGGTACATCGTCCAGCCCTCCTTCGGGGTGACCGGGAAGCGCATGCTGTAGTCGGCGAACGGCTCGTGGTTGGTCGGGCAATGCCAGCAGACGCCCGTGACGCCGGTGATGGTGCCGGTGATCTTGGTTTCGTAGGCGTTGCCGCCGTTGGCCTGAATCTTGTCGGTGCCGCCGTTGGTGGCTTCGAGCTTGTAAATCAAAGTCGTGCCGCCGGGGAGGTTGGAGATGGCCGTGGTGAAGTTGATGGTATTGCCGCTGGTAGTGCCCTTGTCAAGGGTCACGTGCGTCCATTCGCTGGTGGTGCTGCCGGTGATGGACTTGGTCACGAAGGCGTAGTCCATCGAGACGGACAGGTCGCTGACGTCCTCGCCCTCGTCGGCCTTCATCGTCGCGGTGATGGTGACGCTGCCGCCATCGTCCGGCTCGACGGGATTCGCCGCGACGGTCTGGAATTTGGCACCGATGCTCACCGGCGGCTCGCTGATGGTCAGCTGGTAGTTGCGTTCGCGGTTGTTGTCCCAGACGGCCTCGCCGTTCGTGGTGGTGGCGACGATGCAGTAGTGGAGGGTGCCGCTGCCGGTGATGCCTTTGATTTCCGAGTGGTACCAGGCACCGGCCTGGGAGGTCCAGTCGGGGATGACGGTCATGTTCGTCCGCGTCCCCGTCTCGGAAGCGGGCCAGTCGCCGCCGATGGTCGGGTTGAGATAGTAGATGACCTCCATCTTGTCGATCATGTTCGTCGGACCGGCTTCGGTGTTGACGTAGATGGTGTCGTCGCTGGTGGCGTTCTCTGTCGGGTAGCCGTAGGTGCCGCTGATCCACACGCCGGAGCTGGAGCCGCCGCCGCTGGGGAAGACGTCGGCGATGTTGTCGTGGTAGTTGCGAATGAGAACCTTGCTGCCCTTGCCGGCGAGCTTGACGTGGACCTTGCCGCCGCTGGTGGTGTACTTGTCGCCGTCGCCGTTCTCGTAGAAGTCGCCGTCGGCGCCCGTCGGAATGTCGGCTTCCTGCTCGCCGTCGGCGGTGTTGAGGACCACGAGGGCGATTTCGTCGTCGTACCACTTGGTGAAGGCGTAGAGCCCCTGGCCGCCGGAGTAGTAGCGTTGCTCGAAGCCGCCGCGGCGGAGGGCGCGGCAGTGGTTGCGCAGGTTGTTCAGCCAAGCGATGTGGTAGTAGAGACCGCGTTCCTTGGCCCAGTCCTGGAACATGTCGCCGGAGGCGTTGCCGGGCTGGAAACCGCGGTCGAACATGCATTCGCGCTGCCAGTCGCCGTCGTCGCTGTTGGAGTCGTCCCAGCTGCGGTTGGAGCCGTTGCCGTGGCCGCCCTGGTTGAACATGTGCTCGGTGCCGTAGTAGAGCAGCGGGACTGGCGGGGCCAGGTAGAGGAAGGTCATGGCCGGGGACATGATGCGCTTGGCGGTCGCCGCGTCGCCCCCGCCGAACTGCATCGCGAAGCGGTTCACGTCGTGGTTGTCCAGGAACGCGATGGCGTTTTCCTTGCCGGCGCCGTACTGCTGGATGCGGCCGATTTCCTCGCCCAGCTGGTAGGTGCTGTAGCCGTTGCCGAACGCGTTGTTCATCGCCTGCATCAGCGGGAAGAGGAGGGCGGAGTTGAACCCGTAACCGTCTGCGCACCAACTGGCAAGGGCACCGGTGTCATAGCTGAAGAGTTCGCCGAACATCAGGAAGTTCTTCTTCCCGCGCCAAGCCGCGTGGTCGCGCATCGCCTGCGCCCAGTTGCGGCACCAGTCGTATTCGATGTGCTTGATGGCGTCCACGCGGAAGCCGTCGCAGTCCGTCGCGTCAATCAGGTTCTTGAACGCCTTGTAGAGGATGTCGGAGGTGGTCGGGTCTTCCTGCTTCAGGTCGTCCGTTCCCTTGAACTGGCCGATCTTGTTCTCGGGATGGCTGTCCCAGTTGTTGATGGTCCCCTGGACGTGGAACCGGTCGAGGTTGTCGAAGGGCACGCAGTGCTTGTTGTTGTTGTCCCACCAGTGCTTGCCGGAATCGTCCCAGTGGAACTGCTTGTCCTCGTCCTTCGTGCCCCAGCCGTTCTTGTCGCACATGTGGTTCGGGGCGACGTCGAGGATGACCGCGATGCCGGCCGCGTGCAGGGCGTCGATCACGTCCTTGAGGTCCTGGAAGGTGCCCATCGCGGGGTCGCAGCGGAAGAAGTTGTCCACGTGGTACTGGTGGTAGGGAGTCCAGCGGTTGTCCGTGACGGACTGGTCGTTCTGCTGCACGCCGCTGATCCAGACAGCGGTCACGCCCATGCCCTGGAGGTAGGGAATCTGGTACTGGAGGCCTTTCCAGCTGCCGCCGTGGTGGTAGTTGCGGTTGAAGGGGAACTGGCGGTTCAGGCCGTCGCCCGTGTACTCGCAGTCCCACGCCGGACGGTAGTTCTTCACGCGGATGTTCCCGTCGGTCGCGAAACGGTCCGTGAACAGCTGGTAGATGTTGCGGTCGCGCCACTGCTCGGGGGAGGGCGTATAGGTGAAGCCGGGTTCGTTTTCGCGCGAAACCAGCGCGTAGTCGTCGACGACTCCGCCGGCCCCGTACCATTCATTCGGGAAATCTTCCTTTGCAAACGCCGTTCCGGCCAGCATGGCCAGCCCGCAAACGGCGATACCGATGGCTTTCAAGCATTTCATGGCAACTCCTGACTACAGTCGTATCTGTGCCCACAACCCTACCCCTCCCCTCCCTCTTTTGCAAGCCCGGAATCGCCAAAACCGACTTCAAAACACAACTATTCCAGTTGCCATCCCGGAGCGAGACCTCTCGGCAATGCTTTTCCGCCCTGCATGCCCTCGCCTTCTCCCCTCCCCCTCCGCCATCCCCCATGGTTCACGCCCATTTCGACTCGCGTTATTCGGTCTCCGTGATCAGGCACAATCCGCAAGGCTGCCCCTAAGCGCCGCTCCTCCAGTCCCTTCACCTCTACCCAGTCCCACCACCTGCCGTACTCCATCCGTCCCGATGCCGCCGAACTTCACCGACAGCTCATCATCGGTCCACTTCACCCCTGGCTCATCCCACAGCACATGCCGCGTATTCGCCGCCGTCCCAAACTGCTCCGCATAGTCGCCGGGAAACCACCATGCCGACGGCTTCAGGCTCGTCCACCCGGCGGGACATCCCGTCGCCGGAAAATACTCCCGGCTAGGCAGCTGGTCGCTGGCCGCCTTCGGCCGGGCAGCCGTTTGCCCCTCCGCTTTCTCCTCCCGCGCCGCCTCTTCCGCCACCACCTCCAGCATGCCCAGAAACATCGGCGTCGCCGCCTCCGTCTCCCCCCCATACTTCACCCGCCACCGCAGCGACTCCACCACGCTTTTCGCCACTATTGGCTGGGCGGCTGATAGCTCACGGATTCACGGAAATACTGGCAGATCATGCATTTCCCCGGCTCGCATCCCCGCATCGCCTTTTGCGGCAGGGCGCGGTAGATGCCCGCGCGCATCCCCTGCCAATACGTCACCGGGTTCGTATCCATCAGCGTCGGGTCGGGATGGTGGCTGAAGATCTCCGACAGCAGGTAATGCGTTGTCGCCGGATGCCAGTGCCACTCGGCACCGTCCGGCAACGCATAATTCAGCGAATAAATGAAGATGTTGTCTCCGAACAGCTTGAAGACCGGATTGCGCTCCGTCTGAGGTGACTCCTTCAAGCCGCACACCTTCTCCATGTAGTAGCCGAACGTGTACTTCATCGGGTCTGTCAGCCCCACCACCACCGGCCGCCCATGAGCTTCCTTTGCCATATCCGCAATCGCCCGCACGATCTCGCTCTGATGCGCCATGGACTCATTGGCTTCGCAATGATCCAGGTTGACCGACCTCCCGGCCACCCCCAGCACCACCGCCAAGGCCGCCAGGTTCAGCCCGCGCACCCCCCACTTCCAAGCCCCCGGGGCCTCATCCATCGCAAACGTGCATTGCGCCACGACCAGCGGCCACAGGAAAAGCGCCGTCCGCACCGTCAAATACTGCACCCCCGCTACTGCATGCGCCAGTCCCGACAGCGCCCAGATGCCCACAAACAGCACACTCAACAATAGAGTCGGCGATGCCAAAAAGCACCGCACAGGGCACGTTTCACGCCTCTGCCACTTCCCCACCCCCGCTGTCACGGCATTGAGTGCCATCATGCCCACCACCGCCCACGCGATCACCGGCAAATACGGCGTGACCGGGTTCGGCAGGAAGTGCGGGAACGTATTCACCACGGACGCCATCGTGTCGTGGACGAAGCCGACTTCTCCGCCCCACTGCATGGCCGGATGGTCTTTCAGGATGAGATACCGGGGCAGATAAAAGACGCCCACCGCGAGTCCCGTGGCGAAGATGAAGCCCGACTGGTCTCCGGCTGCGGCCATGCGCCGTCGCCAGCGGATGCGCGCGGCTCCCCGCACCTCCGAAGCTTCTGGCACCGCCGCGTCCAGTCCGTTCCGCACAATCAAAAGCCCCGCCACCACGCAAAAGCCGAAAACAAACACCATGATGGACAGCATGGCTGCGGCTGCCGCCAAAATCGCGACATAAGTCCACCAACGCTGCCGCGTCGCGCCATGCTGCCGGTCATACGCCTCGATCACCCCCAGATAGGCCAGCGAAGCGAACGCCACCAGCAAGCTATAGCCGCGCACCTGGCTGAAGTAGTCCAGCAAATAGGCATTGCCGAACCAACCCAGCAGCAACATCACGCGCAGCCAGCCATGCTTCAACCGCCTTCCCAGCCGCCAGCCCACCCACGCATACAGGAAAAAAGCCAGCACGCTCGGGATGCGAATGCCCGTCACCGGATCGCCCGGCCACAGCTGCATCAAGGGGAGCGCCAGTAATTCCAACAAAAAATGACTTTGAGGATCTTGATGCTGGAACGTCAGCGCCGCCTCCAGGCCCGGCTTGAGCGAGTCCTGCCAGAACCCGAACTCGTCGCTGGCCAGCTCCAGCCGGGTCGCCCGGATTGCCACATAAATTCCGGTGATGGCAATCAGCAAAAGACACGCCCACTGCCCCCATGTCCATGCAGGACGACCTCGTTCCGCTTGAGCAGAGGGGATCGTCCCGTTCACCCGCGATGGCGCAGAACGTGCCTCCCTGCCACTCGCCGCCTGGTCTTTCTGCTTCTGCGCCCGCTTGTTGTTATTTTTCATCGTCCGGTGTCTCGCTCAACATTCCGCTTTCACCCACCGCTCTACCCAGGTACCTCATTCGCCCGGCCTCTGTCTCGGCCCCATTGGTGTCGCCGTTGCGTCAACAGGCTCCCCGGCGATCTGATAGAGGGCCTGGCAGATCATGCATCGCCTCGGATCGCAGCCCCCCCGCCGCTTGCCCTCCTTGACCGCGAAAAGCGAAACGTCCGACTTGGCAAAATACGCCACCGGCTCATACCCCGTAAGCTCTGGGGGCGGAGGCTTCGCGAAGTCGTACGGCACCGTCTCGTGGAACACATTCCCTTCATAATGGCCTTGCAATAGGAAATAATCCGTCTTGGGATGGATATGCCACCGCGCCACCCCGGCGGGCAACGCATAGTTCATCGAATAGGTAAACAGTCGCCCTCCGTGCAGCCGGAACACGGGATGATCCTTCAGCTGCGGATGCACCGCCATGTCCTCGTACTCGTTCTCGAAATAGTACCAAAGCGTATACCGCAGCCAGTCGGTCATTCCCACCACCAGCGGATCCGCCTCTGTGCGCCCCTCCGACAATTCATGCAGCATCCGCGCAATTTCCTTGTTCTGCGCATCTTGCCGATATTCGTATGTCCTGTACGTGTTATACGTGCAGACGGCAAAGCCCAGCACGCCGCACAGCATCCCGACATTCAGCCAGCGCACCACACCCCATCTGAGCTCCTGCCACGAAAAGCCGAGGAACAGCACTAACATCGGCCACAAATAAAGCATCGACCGCCGCACCGGAAACTGCATGCCGCCCGCCCAGAAGGCCAGCTGCGAGCCGATCGCCAGCCCAAACAGTAAAATGGCGGCCAGCGCCAGCGGCGACGTCAAAGCCTCGGACAGTGTTGTCCGCTCATTCCGCAACTGCCATAGCCATGCTAGCAAGTCCGCCACGCACACGCCAAAGACCACCACCCCCAGCCAAAAGATGATTCTCTCATGCGAAAATTCGACATAGGTCACACAGCCTATGATTGAGGCGAACGTATCCGAAACGAAATTGCTTTTCCCACCCCACTGCATGGCGGGCGAATGCCGCAAGACCAGATAGCGCGGCAGATAGAACGCCATCAGCACCACGCCCGTGCCGATGACAAAGCCGCCCCGACGCAGCACGGCCTTCAGCTTAGCCCAGATATTGCCCTCTTCCTCCAGATAATAGCGGAGCAGCAGCAAGACTGTCAGCAGGAAATACCCGTAGGCAAACGTCAACAGCGAAAGCAAAGCCAACGCGGCCGCAAAAATGGCAATCTTCGTCCATCGGTCTCGCCAGACTGGCGTGTTTTTCGGGTCGTAGGCCTCGAGCAGCCCATCAAGCGCCACCCCTCCCCACGCCAGCAGAAACGCATAGCCTCGCGACAGTCCGAAGTATTCCAGAATAATCTGGGGGCCAATCCATGCCGCAAAAAACAGAACCCTGAACCACCCGTTCGCAAAACGCCTGGACAGATGCATGCCCGCCCAGACATACACCAGAAACATCAGCAGGCTCGGGATGCGGATCGCCACCACGCGGTCAATGGCCAGATACTTCAGGAACGGTATGGCGCACAGCGCCTGCAGGAAATGGCTCTGCGGATCCTTGTGCTGGAACGACAGCAAGGCCTCCAGCCCTGGCTGGATCGAATCCTTCCACATGCCCCATTCGTCGCCGATGAAATCAACGCTGAAGACGCGATACAAAATGAATGCGAATGCGGCCAGCGCCAGCCCGCACTGCATATAAAAGTCCCATTTCGGCCTACTCATGCTCGTCTCCTTCACCCGTTGAAGCCACATCCACCGATTTGGCCCGTCCCTGCCGGGTGGAGGCGGCGCGGCGGCGGTCGAGGAGAAGCTTGTATTCGACGGAGTCGGCCAGGGCCTGCCAGGAGGCCTCAATGATGTTGGCGCTGACGCCGACGGTGCCCCAGCGGTGGTGGCCGTCGGAGGATTCGATGAGGACGCGCGTGGTCGCGCGGGTCGCCGTCTCGGGATCCAGGATGCGGACGTGGTAGTCCTCGAGCACCACGCTGTCGATGGCCGGGTAGAAGCGGCGCAGGCCCTTGCGCAGGGCGTCGTTGAGGGCATCGACAGGGCCCGCACCTTCGCCGGCCGCCAGCTCGGTCTCGCCATTCACCGCCACCTTGAGAGTGGCCACGGTCGTCACGCCCTCGGACGCGCTGTCCTTCTGCACCATCACGCTAAACCCCAACAGGTCGAAGAAGGCATGATGGCTGTTCATCGTGCGCTCCACCAGCAGCCGGAACGAGCCATCGGCAGACTCGAAACGGTAGCCGTCCGACTCCATCGTCTTCAGCTGCCGCAGCACTTCGCGCACACCGTCGTCGCCCTCGGGCAGATCCGCGCCCAGCTCCTCGGCCTTGAGGCGCACGTTGTCCTCACCCGCCAGCCCGCTCACCAGCACGCGGCGCCGATTCCCCACCGCCCCCGGGTCGATGTGCTCGAAGGTTTCCGGCGACTTGGTCACCGCATCGACATGCATGCCGGCCTTATGGGTGAAGGCGTTGGCCCCGACGTAGGGACGGCCCTCGTCCGGTCGCCGGTCCAGCAGCTCGTCGAGCAGGCGCGACAGCGCACGCAGGTCCACCAGATGGGGGCCGCATTCCATCTGCACGCCCATCTTCAACGCCAGATTGGGCAAGATCGAGCACAAGTCGGCGTTGCCCACGCGCTCGCCATAGCCGTTGAAGGTCCCCTGGACGAGCCGTGCGCCCGCCCGCACCGCCGCCAGGGTTCCCGCCACCGCCACATCCGAATCGTTATGCAGATGCACGCCCACGATGGTCTCCGGGAATTGCGCGCAAACTGCCCGCACGCCCGCCGCCACCTCCCACGGCATCCGGCCGCCGTTCGTGTCGCAGAGCACCACCCGCGACGCTCCCGCCGCCACCGCCGCGCCCACCACCTCCAGCGCGTACGCCGCGTCTGTCGTCCACCCATCGAAGAAATGCTCGGCGTCGAACACCACCTCCCGGCCCCGCTCCCGCAGCAAGGCCACAGACTCCTCCACCATCGCCAGGTTTTCTGCTGGCTCAACCTGTAGCACCACCTCCACCTGCGAACGACTCGCCTTTCCCACCAGCGTCACCACCGGGGCCTTCGTCCGCAGCAGCCCCTGCAAGCCCGGATCCTCCGCCGCCGTACACCCCGGACTCCGCGTCCGGCCGAACGCCGCCAGCCGTGCATTCCGCCACGGCAACCCGCCCAAGTCCTGATAGAACCCCTCCCCCTCCCCGCGACCCGGCACCAGCACCCCCTCCACGAAATCCACACTGAACTCGTCCAATGCCCCCGCAAACCGCAGCGCCCCCGAGGGCGAAAACGAAATTCCGGCCCCCTGCGCCCCGTCTCGCAACGTCGTGTCGTACACCTCCACCCGCTGGCCATTCGTCTCGTTCATGCTGTCTGCTCTCCTCGCAAGGCTTTCATTCTACCCCTCCCCCTCCCCGCTCGTCAATTCTTCCGCCCCAATCCCCCCGCACTTTTGCCTCACGCCAGCCAGAGGAAGAGACATCGGATCAAAGGCGGCCACGGCGACGGCAAGGCTGGGGCGGGGAGGACAATGTACGGAGACACGGGGGGGCACAAAAAAACCCCGCCGGGAAGAGCGGGGCCGTGTCGAGCATCGCGGCTTAGCGCTTGCTGAACTGGAAGCGCTTGCGGGCGCCGGGACGACCGGGCTTCTTGCGCTCCTTCATGCGAGGGTCGCGGGTGAGGAAGCCAGCCTTCTTGAGGAGAGGGCGGAACGTCTCGTCGACCTGCAGGAGGGCGCGGCTAATGCCGTGGCGCAGGGCCCCGGCCTGGCCGGCGACGCCACCGCCATCGCAGAGGGCGACCACATCGTACTTGCCAACCGACTCGATGGCCTTGAAGGGCGCCTCGATGACGAGCTGGAGGTCGATGGTGGGGAAGTATTCCTTGTAGTTGCGGCCGTTGACGGTGATTTCACCGGTTCCGGGCATGAGACGGACGCGGGAGACGGCGGTCTTGCGGCGACCGGTGGCGGCGTATTCGACTTCAGACTTGTTGGCCATGGTGCGCTCCTATTCGATGGTCTGGGGATTCTGGGCCGCATGGGGATGCTCGGCGCCAGGATAGAGCTTGAGGCGCTTGATCAGCTGGCGGCTGAGACGGTTCTTGGGGAGCATGCCGCGGACGGCGTTGTAGATGATGTAGTTGGGATTCGTCGCGCGCATCTTGGCGGCGGGGGTCTCCGTGTAGCCGCCCTGGTAGCGGGTGTACTTCGCGTAGGTCTTCTTCTCTTCCTTGCTGCCGGTGAGGAGGACCTTGGCGGTGTTGACGACGACGACGAAGTCGCCCATATCCATGTGCGGAGTGAAGTCGACCTTCCCGCGACCGCGGAGGAGGTTGCAGAGCGTGACCGCGAGGCGGCCCGCAGGCTTGCCGGCGGCGTCGATCAGATACCACCGATGCTGAATTTCGTCAGCTTTGGGCAATGTGGTTTTCATTACTCTTCTTCTAGGGGTTGACGTGTATTGAATCCACCTCTTGCAGCCGGCGATTCGGTTTTCCGACGCGGGAGGGCCTCCGAGTGCCGTTGGGCCGCCCGGAACTCCCGGACGGGGCCGCCGCCGGAGGTTACCGCCTCCGAGGATGCCCGGCATACAAGGAAATGGCTCCGCAGGCAGGGCTCGAACCTGCAACCTAGTGGTTAACAGCCACCCGCTCTACCATTGAGCTACTGCGGAACCGAACGCGGGTGACTTTATCGTATTTTTCCCGAGAGTCAAGTCCAGTTTTTGAAAAAATTGAGTCCGCATCCGCCTTGCTCCGCTTTTGTCCCGGCTGGCCCCTTCCCCCTTCGTCCTGCCTGGCTGCTCCATGTCCGCGCAGCCCCGGCATATTTCCGAGCTTTCCAATTCCGCGCATCCCGCGTAGACTCCCCTCCGTTGCCTCCCCAAGGCTTGTGAGTTTACGGTAGAATTCTAGGAATATTGCGATTTTATGCCCGCCCCGTCCCTGCCGCCCGCCCCCCTCGCCGATGCCCCCGGCTGGCCGGCTGAAGCCATCTGGTACCAGGTCTTTCCCGAACGCTTCGCCAATGGCTGCCCGGCCTCCAACCCCACCGCCGAGGACGCCCAGGTACCCGCCGACCGCTTCCCCGCCTGGCACATCCGCCCCTGGGAGCAGCCCTGGGACGCCCTCGACGACTGGGGGCAGCCCGTCCCCGGCGACCGCACGTTCTTTTCCACCGTCTACCATCGCCGATATGGCGGCGACCTCGTGGGCCTGCGCGCCAAGCTCCCCTATCTCCGCGAGCTGGGCGTCAACGCGCTCTACCTCAACCCCATCTTCCACGCCCCCTCCCTGCACAAGTACGACGCCACGAGCCTCCACCACGTCGATCCCACCCTCGGTCCCGACCGCGCCGGCGACCTCGCGCTCCTGGCCGCCGCCCACGAAACGCCCGATCCCGCCACCTGGGTCTGGACCGCCGCCGACCGCTTCCTGGTCGACCTCCTCGACGAGGCCCATGCCCTCGGCTTCCACGTCATCCTCGATGGCGTCTTCAATCATTGCGGACGCAGCTTCTTCGCCTTCCGCGACCTGCTCGCCCGGGGCCGCGCCTCGCCCTACGCCAGCTGGTTCCAGATTCGCCGCTGGCACCCCGCTGGCACCTTCGACTACGCGGCCTGGGACGGCCCCAACGGCAGTCTTCCCGCCTTTGCCCGCGCCCCCGGCGACGACGACCTGGCCCCCGGCCCCCGCCGCTACATCTTCTATGTGACCTCCCGCTGGGTCCGTCCCGCCCCCGACGGCATCCCCCGCCGCGGCATCGATGGCTGGCGCCTGGACGTGGCCTACTGCCTGCCCCACGGCTTCTGGCGCGCCTGGCATGACCATCTCCGCTCGCTCCTCCCGGACGCCTACACCACGGCGGAACTCGTCGGCCCCTCCCAGGACTACGTCCGCCCCGGCGAATTCGCCGCCGCGATGAACTACGAATGGCTCTTCCCGACCCTCGGCTTCTTCACGCCCTCGCCGCGCGCCCTGGACGCCGACGCCTTCATGGAGCGCATCCTGCGCCTCCACGCCCGCCATCCTTTCCCGACGCTTCTGCGCATGCAGAACCTCCTCGAATCCCACGACACCGGACGCGTCCTGACCCTCTTCCAGTCGTCCGCCCCGCCTTTCGACACCTGGGAGCCATATTTCTCCTATGCCCGCCAGCAGGCCAACCCCGCCCTCGACGTCTCGGCACCCGGTTCCGAAGCCCTTGGACGCCTCCGCCTGGCCGCATTCTGGCAATTCACGGCCCCCGGCGCCCCCATGCTCTACTACGGCACCGAGCTTGGACTCTGGGGGGCCAACGACCCCTCCTGCCGCCAGCCCATGCCCTGGACGCGCCACCCCGGCTCGCCCCTCTTCGCCTACTACCAGCGCCTCTGCGCCCTCCGGTCCGCCCAGCCCGCCCTGCGCCGCGGCACCTTCCAGTTCCTGCCCGCTCCGAGTCCCCGCGCCGTCCACTACACCCGCACCCTCGCCCCGACCACCCTCCACGCCTGGATCAACTGCTCCGACGTCCCCCTGCCCCTGCCCGTCCCCGTCTCCCCGCTCTTTGCCACCTGTCCCCTCCCGCCCGACGCCTCCCTTGCCGTCCTCCCCCCCTTCTCCGCCCTCCTCCACGCCTGATGGCTTCGGTTCAGTTGCCGAAGATGATGGTCCGCCGCCCGTGCACCAGGATGTGGTGCAGCAGGTGATGGCGCACCGCGCGGGCCAGCACGATCTTCTCGAGGTCGGCGCCCAGCCGCGTCCAGTCGGCGACCGTGCCGCGATGGGACACGCGGACGACATCCTGCTCGATGATGGGCCCTTCGTCGAGGTTCTCGGTCGCGTAGTGAGCCGTCGCCCCGATGATCTTCACGCCCCGGTCGTGCGCCGCCTGGTAGGGCCGCGCCCCGGCGAACGCCGGCAGGAAGGAGTGGTGGATGTTGATGATCCGCATGGGGAAGGCGCGGATGAACGCCGGCGACAGAATCTGCATGTAGCGCGCCAGAATCACGAGGTCGATGCCGGCCTCCTGCAGCAACTTGATCTGCAACGGCTCCTGCTGGTCGCGCGTAGCCGCCGTGACCGGGATGCAGTGGAACGGCAGGTTGTGGCGCTCGGCCAGCGGCCGCAGGTCCTCGTGGTTGGACAGCACCAGCACCGGCTCGCACGGCCATTCCCCGGATTCGGTGCGCGACAGGATGTCGTACAGGCAGTGGGCCTGCCGCGAGACGAGAATGGCGATGCGCGGCCGCCGTAGCGTGTCGTGGAACGTGTACTGGATCTGGTATTCCATCGCCAGCGGCGTGAACGCGGACGGAAAGTCGGGCAACGGGATGTCGAAGCCGTCCAGCGCCCATTCGATGCGGGCGAAGAAGATGCCCTCGTCATGGTCAACGTACTGGTCGAACGACAGGATGTTGCCGTGATGCGCGAAAAGAAACGCGGACAGGGCGGCGACAATCCCCTGGCGGTCGGGGCAGGAGAGCAGCAGGATGGCGGAGGGGATGGAGGCAGTCATGGCGATTTCCGGTGGAACTTGAGGACTCGTGGGATGCCCAGCGCCGTCCGTCCCTTCACCTGGGGAGACGGTCAGTCGTTGGTGGGCAGCGCGGGCGGGATGCGGGTGGTAATGTCAAGCAGCGGGGCGGAGGACGCACGGTCGGCGGCGGAGAAGGTGGCCACCAGCGGCCGATGGTCCGAGGCAATCGGCAGATGCTGCGCTTCCGGGATATAGGTCTTCTGGGGAATGGTCTCGGGCAGGAGTCCCTCCGAGACCAGCATGTAGTCGATGCGGGTATAGGAGTCGTCGGCGTTGCGCCGGGTCCAGGCGGCTCCGGAGGCATCGGTCGGCCGGATGTCGTACAGGATGGACTGTCCCTTCTCCTTGGTGATGGTGCGCAACGGGGCCGAGGACGGGTCGTCGTTGAGGTCGCCCACCACCAGCAGGTTATCGTTGGGATTCTCGCGGAGAGCCGCCCGGACGTGATTGCCCAGCAGCCGCGCCTCGTTGCGGCGCATCTCGGGCGCCCCGAACGAGTGGAACACCTTGCTCTTGAGGTGGGCCCCCAGAATGTGGAGCGTATAGGCCGAGTTGATCTGGATCTTCACGTCGAGGAACCCGCGCATGACGGGGAACTGGGCCGGTCCGATCGTATAGGTGTCATCCACGTGGGAATCGTTCGCGACAATCGGGAAGCGGCTGAGCAGCGCCAGGTTGAGGTCATGCTTGCCGCGGCGCAGATAGGCATCGTAGGCATAGCCGGTGAGCCCCGCCTCGCGCAGGCGGAACTGGAACTCGGCCCACGCGTCGGGCCCGCCCATCTCCTGGACGACGAGGATATCCGGACTCGCCAGGCGGATGGTCTCGATCAGGGCGGCCGTCTCCTCCGCTGGCTTCGGCACGAGGATCGAGCTGTCGCCCGGGCTCGGCCGCAGCCCGTACTGGTGCACGTTGAAGGTCATCACGGACACCTCGCCATAGCCGGCGAAGCGCTCGGCATAGGGCGACGGAATCGCCGGCCGGGCCGGTCCCGACCCCGCCGGTGGCGCCACGGGCTGGGACTGGGACACGGGCGCGTCCGCCCCTCCCGCGACCTCCCCGCCCAGGCTGCCGGACGCCGCGCCCCCGTCGTCGGCCGTTGCCACCACCTCGCCGCCCGGCGGCGTCTCGTCCGGCTCCTCCGGCGCGCACGCGAGGCACGCCAGCAAAACCCCCGCGAGGAGCGCAGGGAAAGTGCCGGTCTTCCACGGCATGGCAACGGGTTTCGGCATCGCGGCAGAATGCGGCGGCGGGCGCCTCTCGGACGCCCGTCCCGGCTAGGCGGTGGGCTGTCCGGCGGCGCGCCGCTTCGCGTAGTAGTCGTTGATGCGGGCGGAGACGTCCTTGTACTTGATGTCGTTCTCGTAGATCTGCTTGAAGTAGGCGACTGCCTCGTCGTCGCGTCCCATCTGGTCGGCCAGGATGCCCATCTGGTAGACGATGTCCTTCTTGGTCTCGTCCATGATGGTGAGCTCGCTGGCCGCCTTCTTGAGCTGCTCGAACGCGATGTCGGGCTGTCCCTTGCGGGTGAAGCAGAGTGCCAGATAGTAGAGCGCGCGCGTCCGGCGCTGCGGATTGCGCTGGGCCAGCTGGAACTCCTCGATGGCGTTGTCGTCCAGCCCCCGCAGATAGCACTGGTAGCCGAACTCGTAGCGGAACTGCAAGTCGTTGGGATAGCGGCGCACCATCTCCTGGGCGTCCGCAAACACGAACTCGTCGCGCTCCTTCTGCCGGGCCTCCGCCGTGGCCGTGTCGCCGGCGGCCGTGGCCGCCTCGATGGCCGCGTCGAACTTCTTGACCTTGATGGCGGACGCCTGGCGCTCGATCTGCGGGTCGGGCCGCCCGGCCGCCTTGATGGCGTCGTCGAGGGCCTGGAGGGCGTCGTCGTAGCGCTTGGCGTTGACGTAGAGGTCGGCGAGCGCGCGGCGGAAGTTCATGTTCTGGGGTTCGCGCTCGATGTCCTTGAGGCGGGCCTTGATGAGGGCCTCGGTGTCGCTGGAGCCCTGGACGGACTTGTGCTCCTGCTCGAGCTGCTGGGCGAGCTTCTGGTCCTTGAGCTTCTTGCGGTAGTCGGACTTGGTGTCGTCCCAGTTGCCGTGCTTGATGGAGGCCACCGCCGCCGCGTCCTTCATGTCCTTGATGGCCTGCTGGTCGCTGGGGCGGAGCTGCGCGACGGTCGCATAGCAGTCGCGCGCAAGGGCGGGATCATTGTTGTCCATGTAGGCCTTCGCCAGCAGCCGCAGGAAGGGGACGTCCTTGGCGAAGTAGGGTTTGACGACCTCGAGCGTCTGGATGGCGGCGGGCAGCATGTCCGCGCTCCGGGCCGCCGCGTCATAGAACTTGAGGAACGAGAGGTTGAGCGGGTCAAGCGCCATCAGCTTCTCGGCGGCGGCCAGCGCGGCCTTCGGGTCCTTGGCCAGCTTGCCCTGCCCGCCCATCAGCGTGAAGCAGCCCTTGATGGAGCTCAGCTGGTGCGTGGTCGCGGTGGGCTTCTTGGCCAGGGCCAGCTTGACCTGCGCGATGCGGAGATTCTTGCGGGCCAGCAGGAACGCCGGCTCCACGGCGATCACCTGGTCCAGCATCTTGAGCGCATATTCGTTGTTGCCGCGCTCCAGGGCGGCCATGGACTTCTCGAACAGTTCGCGGGTCTTGCGGGGAAGTTTCTCGATGGTGGTTTCTTGCATGGGGCGTCTCCTTGGGGGGGCGTGGCGCAGGATCAGCCTTTCGCCGCCGCCTGTCCTCACAGAATAGGCGCGACCCCCACGCCGGGGCAAGCATGAAAAACGTCCCTTTTGTGGTTTGCCGCACGCAAAAGCCGCCCCCCGGTGCCCGGGGAGCGGCGTTTCCGGCCTTGGCGGCCCGTCTGGGCGAGGCCCTTACAGATTGACGGTCTCGGCTTCCAGCTTCGGCCCGTTGTCCATCTGGGCGGCCTTCTCGAACTCGCCGACGATCTCGGCCGACGGCGCCGGCGTCAGCAGCGAACCCAGCCACGTCGCCAGGAAGCCCGCCACGAAGCCCGGGGCCAGCTCGTAGAGCGTGAACCACTCGTTCGAGGGGCCAAACGTCGGATTCACCCACAGCTTCCACACGAACACCGTCACCGCCCCCACGACCATCCCGGCGATGGCGCCGCCGAGGTTGCAGCGCTTCCAGAACAGCGCCAGCAGGATGACCGGGCCGAACGCCGCGCCGAACCCGGCCCAGGCGAAGGACACCATCTGCATGACCACCTTGAAGAACTCGCTCTCCTGGTTCGACGCCATGATCGCCGCCACGATGGCCACCGCGAGCACCGTCAGCCGCGACACCACCACCAGCTCCTTGTCGCCGGCGTTCTTGCGGATCGCGTGCTTGTAGATGTCCGCGCTGAACGACGACGCCGACACCAGCAGCTGGCTGTCCGCCGTCGACATGATCGCCGCCAGGATCGACGACAGCAGCACGCCCGCGAAGATGCGCGACAGCACCGAGCCGCCGAAGATCGTGTTGATCATGATGATGAAGATCTTCTCCGGATCGCCCTGGACCGCTTCCGCCATGGCCGGATGCTGCGCCAGGAACAGATGCCCGAACAGCCCGATCGCCGCCGCCGCCGCCAGCGAGATGGTCACCCAGGTCATCGCGATGCGACGCGAGCCCTTGACCGCCAGCGGCGAGTCGATCGACATGAACCGCACCAGGATGTGCGCCATCCCGAAGTAGCCCAGCCCCCACGCCAGGTTGCTCAGCAGGGGCACCATGCCCATGGCCGCCTGGCTCTTGGCATTCGCGAACAAGTTCAGCAGATACGGATTCACCTCGTTCAGGTTGTTCACCGCCGCCGTGAACCCGCCCGCCGCGAAGATCACCATCGCCGGCACCAGCACGATCGCGATGAACATCAGGCTACCCTGGATGAAGTCCGTCCAGCACACCGCCATGTACCCGCCCAGCAGCGTGTACGCCAGCACCACCGCCGCGCCGATCCACAGCGCCGGCAGATACGGAATCCCGAACGTCGCCGTGAACAGCTTCGCGGCGGCGACAAACCCCGACGCCGTGTACGGCGTGAAGAACACCAGGATCACCAGCGCCGCGATCCACCGCGAAATCCCGATCGGGTCGCGGAAGCGGTTGGAGAGGAAGTCCGGAATCGTGATCGAATCCTTGCAGACGTGCGAATAGATGCGCAACCGGCGGGCCACGATCTTCCAGTTCAGATACGTGCCGATGAGCAGCCCGATGCCGATCCACACCTCCGAGAAGCCGCCCAGGAAAATCGCCCCGGGCAGTCCCATCAGCAGCCAGCCCGACATGTCGGAGGCCTGCGCCGAAAGCGCGACCACCCACTTGTTCATCTTGCGGCCGCCGAGGAAATACGTGGACAGGCTGTCGGCCTTCGCGGAGAAGAACGCGCCGATGCCGAGCATGAGGGCGAGATAGCCAAGAAACGCGCCTAGAGTGCAATAGTCAATATTCATGGGAGTCAGCTTTCTGTTGGGGTTGCGCCCCGTCTGGATCCCCGTCCCTTCCACGGTCTCCTCCAGTGCGCACCCGCGCAAAATAGGGGCGACCGCTTTCCCGGTCAAGCCAAAAGGGACGTCTCCGCCCAAAAACATGCCCCCTGCCCGCCGCCGCCCGCCCCTCCATGTCGTTGCGGGCTTGCGGGCAGACAATGGCCTTTTTGCACCTTTTGCTGCTCGCCCCGGGCACGAAAAAGCCCCGGTCATGACAACCGGGGCTCGCGGGCGCGGCCTTCCCCCTTGCCGCGCCCTTGGCGGTCGCTGGGACTACTTCTTGGCCTTCTTGGCGGGCGTGGCCGCCTTGGGCGGCAGCCAGGCCACGATGCGGCACATGGACGACTCCAGCTCGATGCCGCGCAGCGGGAAGCACCCGATGTAGGCGCGCGTGCTGCCCAGCTTGTTGATCTCGCCGGCCAGGTTCTCCGCGTGCACGATGCCCTTCGGGAACAGGTCCAGATGCATCACCTGGTAGTACTTGTCCTTCGGGAACAGCTCGTCGAAGCTCTTGCCATAGGTCTTCTTCATGAAGGCGTCGCACTTCTGGAACTCGCCGGGATGCCACGTCCGGATGATGGTGTTCATGGGATGGTCGGCCGACCCGCAGTCCACGCCGATCCATTTCAGCTTCTTGGCCTTGCACCACTCGTTGAAGTCCGGCGAGGGGCCTGGATGCCGCACGAAGTAGCGGATCTCGTCGCCCGTCTTCTGGTCCCAGGCATAGCGGTTGTAGCCCGTGTTGATGATCAGGATGTCGCCCTGCTTGACCTCGACCTTGGACTCGATCATCTCGGGGGTGTAGAGCGAGAAGTCCTTGACTTCCTTGGAGATGTCGACGATGGCGCCGGCGCCGACCCAGTCCGTCAGCGGCACGTTGCCGATGGCGCGGCCGGCGGGATAGAAGTGGATTTCGCCGTCCATGTGGGTGCCCACGTGGTTGCTGGTGGTGATGATCTGGCCATTGGCCCCCTGGCCCATGTGCGCGCCGGCCAGCCGCTTGAAGTACTGGATGCCAAGCGGCATGTAGCTCGGCCACGGGGGCGTATGCACGGAAAGCCGCATGGTCAGGTCGTACATCTGGGAGGACTGCATGAACTCGATGAATTGATCGTTCGTCATTGCTCTGGAACCTTTCTTATGGGTTGGAAACGATGTGCCAAGCATAACGTCCCGCCCCCCGCCCGTAAAGCACGATTTTTCGCACCTTGTCCCCAAAAGAGGGGGGGAGATAAGCGACGGCATTTTGGCAACTCCCTTCTTGCAAAGCGGCGGCGGATGGGCGATTCTAGAGGGCGATGAAAACGACCCTTGCCACCTTCGGGCGGGCCCTGCTCGCCGCCCTGCTCGTCCCCGTCCTCTCCGCCGTCTTCGCGGCCTGCGACGTGTCTAGCACCGACTCCGTCTCCGGCTCCGTCTCGAACTCCGCCGGCGAAAGCTACGACTTCACGGGAACCTACTATGCATCCCCCGTCGGCTCGGCCCTGGTCACGCCGGAAGAAGCCCAGTCCGGCGAGCATATCACCTGGCTCCGCCTGATGCAGTCCGGCTCCTCCCTCCAGGGCTACGACTCCGCCAAGCAGTCGTGGTCGGGCAAGATCTCCTCGCTGAGCGGCGAGACGGCCCAGTTCTCGCTCAAGGGCCGCACCTCCGCCGGCCACGCCGTGGACATCGTCGGCAGCCTCTCCTACAATTCCGGTTCTGCCAGCATGAACGCGTCCTGGATCGAGGATTCCGGCAGCGCCGCCTCCATCTACGGCTACGCAACCGTGGCCACCAACTCCTCCAACGTCAACACGAACAACAACGTGACCAACAACGTGTCCACCAACGAGGTCTACGAATAAGCCCGGCCGTGGTGCTTCCGCAGAAACGCTTTCCGTCCCTTGTCCGCGCCTCCCGCCCCATGAAGAACCCCTCTCGCAAAAAAGCCGCCGGTGCCCAAGCCACGTCCAAGACCGCCCCTCAGCGGCGCATGCCGGACGCGCCTGCCGCTGCTGTTGCCTCCGTCCCCCCTCCCCCTGCCGCTCGCCTCTGCTCCGCCATCGACCGTCCGGAAGCCCTGCTCTGCCAGACCGCCCAGGCCCTCTCGGGACACTTCTCCTTCCACTCGGGCGACGCGCCGGACGCGCTCCTGACGGCCGCCCCCTCGCCTCCCGACGTCATCGAGGCCCTCCGCATCCTGCTGGACGTCCTCTTCCCGGGCAAGTTCTCCTCGCTCCCGGTTTCCCCCGACACCCTGCGCATCTTCCTGCTCCGGCGGCTCTCCAAGGCCTACGCCATCCTGCTGCCCCAGGTGCGCCTCGCCCTCCCCTACCGCTGGACCGCCCAGTCCGCCTGCACCGAGCATCGCCCGCGCCCGCTCGTCTTCGACCCGGACGCCGCCGCCACCGACATCCTCCAGCGCTTTCTCGGGCGCCTCGCCGACATCGCCGGGCTCGTCACCACCGATGTCCAGGCCGCCTACGAAGGCGATCCCGCCGCCCTTTCCTACGCCGAGGTCGTGCTGGCCTACCCCGGCCTGCTCGCCATCGCCGCCCATCGGCTTGCCCACGAGCTCTATCGGCTCGCCGTGCCCATCATCCCCCGCATCATGTCCGAGTGGATTCACACGCGCACCGGCGTCGACATCCATCCCGGCGCCCGCATCGGCCCCGCCTTCTTCATCGACCCCGCCACCGGCGTCGTCATCGGCGAAACCGCCGAGATCGGCGCCCACGTCAAGCTCTACCAGGGCGTCACCCTCGGCGCCCTCTCCTTCGAGCTCGACCCCGACGGCAACCCCGTCAAGCATGTCAAGCGCCATCCCACCCTCGGCGACAACGTCGTGGTCTACGCCAACGCCACCATCCTCGGCGGCGAGGTCGTCATCGGCAAGGACTCCGTGGTCGGCTCCAACGTCTTCCTCACCACCTCCGTGCCGCCGCGTACCGTCGTCTCCAACAAACACCCCACCCTCGCCCACCGTTCCCGCAAACCCGGAGCATAGCCATGAGCAGCCGCGCCTCCCTCGCCTCCGACTTCGGCAAGCACCTCAAGACCACCATCATCCACCTCATCAAGAACGATGGCCTCCGGCCCTGCCCGGAGGAGTCCATCGAGACCGCCAAGCTGCTTGAGGCATTCAAGTGGAACGAGCTGTCCGAGGACGAGCAGCGGGCGCGCGTGGACAAGGTCTACGCGCAGTTCGGCCCCGGCTCGCCCGTGGAAAAGCATTTCGCAACCTATCCCCACCACTTCTCGCAGGAAAAATATCGCGAGTTCCGCGCCGCCATGGACGCCTACCGCGATGTCCTGAAGTAGCCCGCTCCCGCCCCCCCGCCCGTCCCCGGACCTGCCCCGCCCATGAGAAATTACCTGATTCTGCTGCTGATCGTCCTGCTCGCCGCCGGCGGCTTCAAGCTCTACCGCCAGCAGGAGGAGATCCGCACGCTGGAAGCCGATCTGCGGCAGCTCGAGGCGGATCATGCCGCCCAGCAGCAGGCCGCCGCCGCCATCATCCCACCCAATCCCGCCAACGCCGAGTCCCGCGGCCATGCCATCGCCGCACTCCGGGAACAGGACGCCGCCCTGGCGCAGCAGCACGAAGCGCTCGCCGCCCGCTGGGCCGAATGCGAAGAGCACCTCCGCTCGTTCCACCCCACCTCCCACAAGGCCGCATCCACCCGCTAGCCCCCCCGCGCCGCCGCCAGGAATCCGCCCATGAAAAACGTCGTTTTGGCCCTCCTCATCCTCGCCTGCGGCATACTGGCCTATTTCTGGCTGCAGGCCAACGGCAGACAGCATGAGCTGGTCGGCGCCGTCGCGGATGCCCGCGCCCGCCTCGCCGTCGCCCAGGAGGAAGTGGCCACGCGCCAGCGCCAGGCCGACGAGGCCGACGCGCAACACCAGGCCGACGAAAGCACGCTCTCCGAACTCCAGGCGTCCATCAACGCCCAGCAGGCCGCCATCGCCGACCTGGAGGACAAGATCGCCCGCTATGACGAAAAGGTTCGTTCCTGGAAGATCGCCCGCACCATCAAGGCCGAGGAGCGCGAAGCCAGCCTCGACTCCGTGCGGGCCGCCCGCGAAGGCCGCACCCTCGGCATCGGCGAGACCGAGGCTAAGCGCTACGTCGCCAGGCGGGGAGACTACTATTTCTTCACGGATGGCCTCGGCGACTGGTATGCCCGCCGGTCCCTCGCCGACTGGAGCCCCGAGGCCCTTGCCGTCGTCCAGGAACGCGACACCGCCGACCGCCAGCTGGCCGCACGCCGCTACGCCCTCCTGCGCACGCTCCGCGAAGCCCCCCCCCTCTCCCCCGAGGACCAGGCGGAACTCGACCAGCTGGAAGCCCGCGAACAGCAGTTCGCCGACCACCTCCGCGACCTCGAAACCCAGCCCAACCGCCTCCGCTAGGGCTGTCCAAAAGGACTGTAGCCGTTTCGGGGACATTGGCTTGGGCTGGCGGTCGCTGGAACCTGCGCCCCTCCCGCTGTGCCCCCATCGCCGCAACGGCGAGACGCCGTTGCCACATCAACTGCCGCTTCCCTCTCGCCTAAAACACGTTTCCATTCAATGGAAAAGTACCCGAAACATGTTTCCATTGTCTGGAAAATTGCCCAAACATGCTTCCATTCAATGGAAACCTGTTTCGACGAAGCCGACGGAATCGAATGCTGTCGATGATTCCAAATAG